>JAZOAD010000165.1:0-6199 GCA_045595225.1 Faecousia sp. | reverse complement strand
AAGCGCAGCTTTGAGGCAGCGCAGGCCTATTTGCCGGAGAAAACCTGTGTGTTGAATTTTGCCTCCGCAACCAATCCGGGCGGCGGTGTGGCATGGGGCTCTACGGCGCAGGAGGAATGCCTTTGCCGTTGCTCCACATTGTATGCAAATTTGACAGGCAGGAAGCTGTGGCAGCCATTTTATGGGGCGCATCGACAGCAGCGCAACCAGCTTTATAATGACGATTGCATCTATACGCCGGATGTGGTTGTGTTCAAGTCCGACACCCGAGAGCCGACACTGTTGGCCGAGCAGGATTGGTGGAAAGTGAATGTGATCACCTGCGCGGCTCCCAATCTGCGCCCGGATCGAGAAGGTAACGCTTGCGTGCAAATCAGTAAGAAGGAACTCTTTGCGCTGCATATCAAGCGGATGCGTAGGATTCTGAATATTGCGGCGGATAAGGGCAACGATGTGGTGATCCTGGGCGCCTATGGTTGCGGTGCCTTCAAGAATCCACCGGAAGTGGTAGCTTCTGCCATGCGGCAGGTAGCGTGGGAATACCGTTATCATTTCAAGACGATTGAATTCGCGGTCTATTGCTCTCCAAAGGATGACAGGAATTATCAGGTGTTTCGGCAGATGATTGGAGATACACGGAATGGGTAAACAAGGTGCGGATATCCTTTTTGTTCCACTGAAGGAGTTCTGCATGCGCTTTGAAGAACTGCTGGAAGATGTGGAAAAGCATAAAATTTCTGTAGTTATATTGGACGAGAATGGAGATGAGCTTGTGGCTATGATACCAATCGAAAAATAGGACATTCTGCCGCAAATCGAAAAATTGGTTGCAAGTCCGTATGAGATTCACATCGATTCTGACAGCGACGGTGGTTTTATTGCGTCAATATCTTCTCTTCCTGGTTGCCTGAGCTGTGGCGAAACGCAAGATGAGGCAATGGAAAATGTGATGGATGCAAAGCGCGCATGGATCGCTGCAGCAATAGAAGATGGAATTACTATTCCGGGGCCTGCGCCGCTGAAACCCTTCGTAAATAGAAAAATACTATGGTAAGCCAATTGAAACTGAGCTAAAGGAGAAGAAATGGACTTTAGAGACATACTCTTACAATTCAAAACCGCAACGCACATTGAAGAACTCAGCGGGCTTACCGAGGAAATTGTGGAGTTAATTCCGCAAACAGCGGTCATGGTGGGCTACGATCAAAACAACCGTGCCCATCAATATGACCTGTGGCAGCACTGCCTACATACCGTGCTGAATCTGGCTCGGCATCTGGATGACGATATGCTTTATCTGGCTGCGTTGCTCCATGATATTGGCAAGCCGGACTGTCGGTGCTTCAGCAACCGTGAGGAGGATACCAATGCCCATTATTACGGCCACCCTTTGCGCAGCATGGAGATCGTCCGGGATGATGTGATTCCCACACTGACGGCAAATGGCATTATACTGACACCGGACGAGCAGAGAAGACTCCTGTACTATGTTGAGTATCATGATGACCGGGTCAGCTTGCGTCAAAAGCACCTGCGGCGGCATCTTGGTAGGGAAATGGAAAAATTTGCAAAATGTTTTTTGGGGGCGACCAGTTCGGCGGAATGGCGGCGACAGAAAGCGAAAGGATTTAACATAATTTTTACTTGTGTTTTGGCGGGGTATGTGATACTATAAACAAAATTTGCGGATGATACACGCATGAATTTAATGAAAGAAGGTATGATTATGAAAAAAACAATCAGTTTGATCCTGCTTCTGGCGCTGGTAGTCACCATTGTAAGTGTGGCGGCTCTGTCCATGGATGTTTTCGCCACGGAAAATGACAGCGAGAAAGTGATCGGCTTTGCGGTAGAGGCTTCAACCTCTGTCGTGCAGGCAGGCGAAGAATTTACTGTAGACATTACCATTACGGAAAACACTGGCTTTATGTATACCAAGTTACAGGTAGGTTTCCCGGCGGAAGCGGTCACTGCCGTTGCGGTGGATTGCTCCAACGGTGTGTTCGCGGATGTGATTGACAGTAATTTCATTTTCATTGGCGAGTCCTTTGTAAATATTCCCATTGGTACTATTTTAGATGGCACGGGCATGACTGATTCCTGCTATGACGCGGTAGGCTTGGTTGGCACCATTACTTTCCGTGTCAACGATGGTTATGAGAACGCCATCGAGATTGCTACCCAAACCGGCAGCAACGATATTCGTGATCCGGAAGGTAAGCAGAATACGATGACTGTGAACAACGGTTCTGCAACCATCAACGATTCTACCGATGATTGCAGCTGTGGCGATGCCAACGGTGACGGCGTGGTGAATTATCTGGATGCCATGCTGATCGCTCAGTTCTATGTTGGCGACATCGGAGAAGCGGACCTCAATCTGGAGGCCGCGGATGTGAACGCCGACGGCGTGGTCAACTATCTGGATGCCATGATGGTGGCCCAGTTCTATGTGGGCGATATTGATTCTTTCCACACGGAAAACTAAATTTATGAAGCATGGGCAGGAAGCAATTCCTGCCCATAATTATTTCGGTTCTTTTAATTTTTCGAAATTACAGCCGGTAGCTTGGGTGCTATCGGCTTTTTTATTTTGAAGGTGGTGGCATGGAAAAATGAAGGCATGGATGGTGGCGATTGCGGTTTTGCAGGTTTCTTTCCTGCTTGCGTTGGATAAAATAAAGAAAACCAAACAGGAGGGAATGCCATGATTCTGACAAAAGAGCAAATAGATCATTTTGTTGACCATCTGCGCCGCGAAGAAAAAAGCTTGGCCACACAGGAGAAGTATCTGCGGGACGCGCGGGCATTTTGGGCATTTGCGGCCGGCAGAGAGATCGCAAAAGAAACCGTGATGGACTGGAAGAAAGCGCTGGTAATGCAGGGCTATGCGGCCCGCTCTGTCAATTCCATGCTGGCGTCTGTCAACAGTTTGCTGGATTTTTTGGGTTTGCCGGAGTGCAAGGTAAAGAATATCCGCACCCAGCGGCAGACCTATTGCGCTGAGGAGAAGGAGCTGACCAAGGCGGAGTATCTGCGGCTGCTTTTCGCATCGAAACGGAACGAGCAGCTCAACCTGGTGCTGCAAACCATCTGCGGCACCGGCATCCGGGTGTCGGAGCTGCAGCATTTTACTGTGGAGGCGGTCAGGCGGGGAGAAGTGGTGATCGCCTGCAAAGGAAAAACCCGGAACATCCTGGTTCCGGGCAAATTGAAAAATATGCTGCTGCATTACGCCAAACGAATGAAAATCGCTTCCGGCGTGATCTTTGTGGGCAAAAACGGCAAGGCGCTGGACCGCAGCCGCATTTGGCGGCAGATGAAGGCGCTGTGCAAGACGGCGGGAGTGAAGGAAAGCAAGGTATTTCCCCACAATCTGCGCAAGCTCTTCGCCCGGACTTTTTACGGCATCGAAAAGGACATTGCCAAGCTGGCGGATATTTTGGGCCACAGCAGCATCAATACCACACGAATCTATCTCATAACGACGGGCCGGGAACACCGCGGAAAGCTGGAACGATTGGGGCTTGTGATATAGGAAAAAAGAAATGCCACATAATTCGCATTATGTGACAAAGCAGACTATTTCCCAACTATAAAAATAGATATATTTTGTTCATTGTACACTATTTACATAGAAAATACAAGTAGAAAATACAAAAAATTACATTCCGTTATTCAAATAATTGGCAGCACAATACACCCTCAAAACAGCTTTTCTTGCGAAAGATTTTGAGGGTGCGACTCAGTATGCTCCAAATGGGCACAAACCGGCGCTATATCATCCTTGGTTTCCACGGGCAGTCACATAATGCGAATTATGTGACCGTATAGGAGGGCGCGCGATGACTGGCTCTACAACCAAAGAACCCCATTTGCTCACTCCGGAAAGCATTGCGGACTTTCTCCTGCACGAGGAAGCGTGCGGCGCATCCTGCGATTGCCTGCGGCAGCGAAAAAAACATGTAATGAGCCTGTACAGTTGGCTGCCGGAGTCCAAGCTGCTGACACCGGATGTTTTGCGCGCCTGGCGGCGATTCCTCGCGGATGGCGACTTTTCGTATGCCACGGTTGCCAACTACGTCAAAAATGTAAACCGCTACCTGGATTTTGTCGGCAGATCCGATCTGCGCTTTGTCCGGGGGCATCCGAAGGATCTGGCCGGCCAGACGTATGGCTACCTGACGGCCATCGCGCCCACGGAGCGGCGGTCCCGCGGGGATGTGGTCTGGCAATGCCGCTGCCGCTGCGGCAAGGAAGTATTTCTGCCTGCCACCCGGCTGCTGACGGGCAATACCGCCAGCTGCGGCTGTATGCAGGTGGAAACGCTGCGGAACGTCAATCAATATATCGACCGCACCAGCATCCGCTCCGCCATGGAAGAAAAGGTGGAAAGCGCCCATGCCGCCAGCGGCTACACCGGCGTGACCGCCAAGCGGGGGAAATGGCAGGCCTACATTACCTACAAGGGCAGGCGGTACTCCCTTGGCTGCTATCAAAGAATTGAGGACGCGGTGAAAGCCCGGGCCTATGCCAAGGAAATGATCCGGGAGGACGCGCAGAGACTGCAAGCGATCTATCAGCAGCTGCATAAGAACGATCCTCCCAAAGTAACCCGCAAGAGATCAAAAACCAATGTGGTATCCGGTTCGGCTGAATCCACCGCAGAGAGGACACATCATGGAAACGAATACTGAAAAGAATCCCACATCCCAAAAGCTGCTTACAGCCATCGCCCTGGTTTTGTGCGTGATCTTTGGCTTCATGCTGATCTGCAATATTGTGATCATCGTCAAGGGCAATACTTCCGACAGGCCGCCGTCTGTGCTGGGTGTCACGCCCATGGTGGTGCTTTCCGGCTCTATGAGCGGCGACGCGCCGGATCATATTGAGGCGGGCGACCTGATTTTTGTGACGCCTGCCGTGGCGTCCGAGCTGAAGGTGGGCGATATCATCACCTTTATGCAGGGCAAGACCGTGGTGACTCACCGCATCGTGGAGCTTTTGCCGGAGAAGGACGGCAAGCTGCAGTTCCGCACCAAGGGCGACGCCAACAATACGGAAGATACCGAGCCGGTGTCGGAGGATGACCTGGTGGGTATCTACCGGGGCAGAATTCCCTTCGTGGGCGATCTGGCCATTTTTATGCAGACGCCTTTGGGCATGATCCTGTTCATCGGCGTGCCGCTGCTGGCCTTCCTGGGCTATGACATTATCCGCCGCCAGAAGCATGCCGCCAAGGATCAGAAAAAGACCGAGGAGCTGGAAGCGGAGCTGGCCCGCCTGCGGGCTTTGGCCGCGGAGAAGGAAAAGCAGGAGGACTGAGTCCTGCGGAAAATTGCAATGGGGGATCCCCCATTGTGTTATCCCTGATGGGATAACACAATAAGGCTTTGTAATATCGTATCTTAATCGCCGCGGTCTGGCCATACATTCCGCGGCGCGAGGATAAATGCGAGGGCTTTCCCCTCGCGTTGGGGCGGGAAACCGTCCGAAAAAACCGGACGAAATTTCGTCCCAACAAAAAAAGAAGGAGGCTATTCAAAATGAAGAATAGAATGATGAAAGTCGCGGCTCTGCTGCTGGCTCTGACCCTGATGACCTCTTGCTTCGTCGGCGGCACTTTTGCTAAGTACGTCACCAGCGACACCGCATCCGACTCTGCTCGCGTTGCCAAGTGGGGAGTAGAAGTGATTGCTGAAGGTAGCGATCTCTTTGAAAATGAGTATGAAAATACCGATTCCACAATTACTGTGAAGGCTGCTTCTGGTGATCTGGTCGCTCCCGGAACCGCAGGCAAAACCACTTTCAAAATCATTGGCACGCCTGAGGTCGCAACTAAGGTTTTGCTGGGCATTGCTACCGTTAAGGATGTCTTTGTTAAAGCGGGCACTTATACTGCCACTGTAGAGGGCGAGACCAAGACTATGGTAGTTAATCAGGACTACAATCCCATTAAATGGACTCTGACGGTTGATGACAACGGCACTCCTGTGACCATCGCTGAAAATGTCACTCTGGCTGCGCTCCAGACGGCTGTTAATACCTACATGACTGGCGCAACATTCTATGCTCCCGGTGAAACTCTGGATGCTACCTTCACCCTGAGCTGGTCTTGGGCATTCAAAGATCAGGACGATGTTGCTGATACTGTTTTGGGTAACTTGGCACATGATCCTGATTATTACGGCACTCTGGC
>JAZOAD010000164.1:0-14321 GCA_045595225.1 Faecousia sp. | reverse complement strand
TGTCCCAGAGCAGCTACCTGGATGTGGGCGCGCCCATCGCCACCGCCCTGCCGGCGGTAGTCAAAACATTGATATTAAATCGGTAAATTGTTGTTTACACTGCGATGATGCGCCGCACCCTTGGCCCCCTCATTTTGAGGGGGCTGGGAAAAATCGGCGCTTCGGAGCCGATTTTTGACTGGGGGAGTTTCTAAATGTTGGTACAAAACTCCCTCCGTAAGCCCTTCGGGCTGACACCTCCCTCAAAACGAGGGAGGCAAGGCGGCTGCGCCGCTAATGCCGTAAACAACAATTTATCTTTCCAAGGAGGCATTCATGAAACTAAAAACCACATTACTTGGCAAGACCTATCAATTTCACTCTCTAAAAGAGGTGCTGGCCAAATCCAACGAGGAGAAAACCGGCGATAAACTGGCCGGTCTTGCCGCTGAAACCGCCCAGGAGCGGGTGGCAGCCAAGGTGGTCCTGTCCGCCGCGCTGCTTTCCGACCTGCGGGAAAATCCTGCCGTTCCCTACGAGCAGGACGAAGTCACCCGGATCATCCAGGACGATGTAAACGAAGCGGTCTACCGCAAGATCCGGAACTGGACCGTGTCCGACCTGCGGGAATGGATCCTTTCCGAATCCACCACCGGCGATGACATCCGCAAGCTCAGCCGGGGCCTGACCTCGGAAATGGTAGCCGCTGTCTGCAAGCTGATGAGCAATCTGGACCTGATCTACGCCGCCCAAAAAATTACCGTTACCGCCCATTGCAACACCACCATTGGCCTGCCCGGCACCCTTTCCTGCCGCCTGCAGCCCAACCATACCACGGACGATCCGGAAGGCATCACCGCCTCCACGCTGGAGGGTCTCTCCTTTGGCGCGGGGGATGCTGTCATCGGCCTAAATCCCGTTACCGACAGCCCGGAGCAGGTAGGAAAAGTGTTGCGCCGATTTCAGGAAATCAAGGAACATTGGGCCATTCCCACTCAAATCTGCGTTCTGGCCCATGTGACCGCCCAGATGAAAGCCGTCCGGGCAGGCGCGCCCTGCGACCTGATCTTCCAGTCCATCGCCGGCTCCCAGAAAGGCAACGAAGCCTTTGGATTCTCCGCCGCCACATTGGAAGAAGCCCGGCAGCTTCTGCTGAAAGAAGGCACCGCCGAAGGCCCCAATGTGATGTATTTTGAAACCGGCCAGGGCTCCGAGCTGAGTTCCAACGCCCACTTTGACACTGACCAGGTGACCATGGAGGCCCGGTGCTACGGCTTTGCCAAGCGGTTCCAGCCCTTCCTTGTGAACACCGTGGTTGGTTTTATTGGCCCGGAATACCTCTATGACGCCCGGCAGGTCACCCGAGCCGGTCTGGAGGACCACTTCATGGGCAAGCTGACCGGTATTTCCATGGGCTGCGACTGCTGTTATACCAACCACATGAAAGCCGACCAAAATGACATTGAAAATCTGGCCGGTCTGCTGACCATGGCGGGCTGCAATTATTTCATGGGCATTCCCCACGGCGATGACATCATGCTCAATTACCAAACCACCGGCTTCCGGGAAACCGCCGCTTTGCGGGAGATCACCGGCAAAACCGCCATTCCCGAATTCCAGCGGTGGCTCACCAAAATGGGCTTCGTGGAGAACGGAAAGCTGACCAAAAAAGCCGGCGACGGCTCTTCCCTGCTGTTTTAACGAAAGGAGGTAACCATGAACAAAGAACAACTGACCGCGTTGGTCGCAGAGATCCTGGGACAGATGGAGCCTCAGGTGAAGGCCGCTGCCTATCACCCGGCCGATGTCGGCCCCGAGAAACACACTCCCAATTTCCACGACGGCGATTTTGTCCCGGATATCACACAGTTGGATCTACGGAAGCTCTATCTGACGGAAGATCCTGCCGACCGGGATCGCTTCGCCAAAATGAAAGCCAAAACCCCTGCCCGTCTGGGCTCCGGCAAGGCAGGCCCCCGATACAAAACGCTGACCATGCTTCGCTTCCGGGCCGACCACGCTGCGGCTCAGGACTCGGTTTTCTCCGAAGTGGATACAGAATTCGCCAAAAAATACGATCTTCTGCCCACCAAAACCCGCTGCGACAGCAAGGATGAATATCTGACCCGCCCGGATCTGGGCCGATGCTTCGACGAGCACAACGCCAAAGCCATCAAAGGTGTCATCGACACGCCGCCCAAAGTGCAGATCGTCGTGGGCGACGGTCTTTCCTCCGCCGCCATAGAAACCAATGCCATGGACTGCCTGTACGCGCTGAAAGACGGCCTGAAAGCCCGGAATATCCCCACCGGTAAGGACATTTTTGTGAAATATTGCCGTGTGGGCGCCGGCGACGCAGTAGGCGATATCATCGGCTGCGAGCTGGTAGCGGTGCTGGTGGGTGAGCGGCCCGGCCTGGTGACGGACAAGAGCATGTCCATTTATATCACCTACAAGCCCCACACCGGGGTATCCGAATCCAGCCGCACAGTGATCAGCAATATCCACGCCCAGGGCACGCCTGCGGTGGAAGCCGGCGCTTATGCCGCGGAACTGATCGAAACCATTCTGAAACGGAAGGTTTCCGGTGTTGGGCTGCATTTGGAGGCCGCCCAATGATCCCCGTGAAGATTTTGGCGGTGCAGTATATTCCCAACGCCCCCCCTGCTCTTTGCGGCAGTCTGGGCATTTCCCCAAAAACGCCCGCCCTGGGGCTGATCACCACCGATTGCGACGATGCCACCTATATCGCTCTGGACGAGGCCACCAAAGCCGCCAGCGTCACCGTCAGCTACGGCCGCAGTTTCTACGCCGGCGCCGCCAACGCTTCCACGCCCCACGCGGGGGAGGTCATCGGCATCCTCTCTGCCCAAAATCCGGCGGATCTGCGCAGCGGAATGGAAGCTGCACAGGCTGCCCTGCAGCGTATCGGTTTTGAGGATATATCCGGCGTTCCCTGTCTAGCCCATACCGTCAGTAGCTGCGGCGCATTTTTGGCAGCGGAGGCCGGTGTTTCGGCAGGCTCCGCCCTATCCTATCTGATCGCGCCGCCGCTGGAGGCCATGGTGGGCCTGGATGCAGCGCTGAAAGCCTCGGATGTCAGATTATGTAAACTATACGCCCCACCCAGCGAAACCAATTTCGGCGGTGGTCTGCTGACCGGCACACGCTCTGCCTGCCAGGCTGCCTGTGAAGCCTTCACCGCCGCCGTGCAAAAAATCGCAAACCAACCCATAGAACGGTAAATTGTTGTTTACCTTACCAAAGGAGTGAACCCATGGAACTTGACAAAGATCTTGCAGCGCGGCAAGAAGCCCGGCTGCTGTGCCGCCAAGCAGAAATCGCGTCAAAGACGTTGCGACACATGACCCAATCCCAGCTGGACGCTATCACGGAAGCCATGGCCCAGGCTTTCTCCCTGGCCACCGCCCAGCTGGCCGACCTGGCAGTGAAGGAAACTGGCTTCGGCAACGCGGAGGACAAAACCTTAAAAAACCGTTTCGCCTCCGAAACAGTGCTGAGTGCCATCCGGGATATGCAGTGCGTTGGCGTATTAAATGAAGAACCCCAGCGCAAACTAGTGAAGATCGGTGTGCCGGTGGGTGTCATCGCCGCCATTGTCCCCAGCACCAATCCCACTTCCACCGTCTGCTACAAAGCCCTCATTGCCCTGAAATCCGGCAATGCAATCGTCTTCTCGCCCCATCCGAAGGCCCTGGAATGCACCCTGCAGGCAGCCAAAATCGTCCCCGCCGCGGCGGAAAAAGCCGGCGCGCCGACAGGCAGCATTTCCTGCCTCAGCCTGGCCTCCATGGCCGGCACCCAGGAGCTGATGGGCGCCCCGGAAGTGAAGCTGATTTTGGCCACCGGCGGTCCCGGCATGGTGCGGGCGGCCTACTCCTCCGGCAAACCCGCCATCGGCGTGGGTGCCGGCAACGGCCCGGCCTATATCCACCCCAGCGCCGATCTGGAGCGTGCAACCGATTGCATTCTGCGTTCCAAAAGCTTTGATTTTGGAACGGTTTGCGCATCCGAACAGAGCATAATCGTAGAAAAAAGCTCTGTCGAGGATTTGCGAACTGTGGCGAAAAAGAAGGGTTTTTACTTTATGTCCACGGACGAGTCGCACGCCCTGGGAAAGCTGCTTTTCAAGCCGGGCGGCGGGCTCAGCCCCGATGTGGTGGGAAAATCCGCCCTGCATCTGGCCAAAGTCGCAGGCTTTTCCGTTCCCGCCGATACCAGGATTTTGGTAGCCCAGGCCGACAAGGTGGGGCCGAAACACCCCTATTCCATGGAAAAGCTCTGCCCCGTCCTGGCGCTTTTTGTAGAACCGGATGAAGATGGGGTGCTAAAAAAATCCCTGGAAATTCTATCCCACGAAGGCAGCGGCCACACATTTTGTATGCACTGCGAAGACACCAACACTATTCGACGCTTCGCCTCAGAAATCCCGGTATCCCGGTTTCTGGTCAATACCCCGGCGGCGCTTGGCGGCATCGGCTATTCCACCGGTATGTTCCCGGCCCTGACCTTAGGCTGCGGCGCGGTGGGCGGCAGCAGCAGCTCCAACAATATTTCCCCCATGGACCTGATCAACATCCGGGTGGTGGCCTGGGACAACGAAAAGCAGCAGCAATCCCCAAAAATTGACATGAATCTTGTAGAGATCCTCACCGCAAAAATTCTTGAACGACTGAAATGAGAAAGGAAGCAACAAATATGGATACAAATTCTCTGGGTATGATCGAAACCAAGGGCCTCATTGGGGCCATTGAAGCGGCAGACGCTATGGTCAAATCCGCCAATGTACAGCTGGTAGGCAAGGAGCAGGTAGGCGGCGGTTTGGTGACCGTCATGGTCCGTGGCGATGTGGGCGCGGTGAAAGCCGCTACCGACGCAGGCGCTGCCGCGGCAGAAAAGGTGGGCGAGCTGATCTCCGTCCATGTCATTGCCCGGCCGCACACAGAAGTGGACGCTATTTTGCCCAAGGGCCGGCTTTCCCAAGCCCCCAACTCCGGCAAGTAAATGCTCTATTCGGAAGAAAATGTAAAGTCGAACATCCGCAATCGCCAGGGAAAGCGGGTATTTTTCCTGGGAAGCCAGGACACCCTGACTCCCTCCGCCAGAGATTGGCTTCTCCGGGAAAAAATTGAAATTTTGCCCGCCCGGCAGGCAGAGATCCAGGAATATCATTTGGAAAATGGGGCTGTATTCCGGGAAAAGCCGGAGCATTACACCCATCTGCGTGGGGATATTCTGGTACCGAAAACCCATCCTGTGATCGCTTTCCGGGGCGCTATGGACCATTTGCAGGCCCGGCTTTTGCTGGCCCAGGCGGAAGCTCCGGAGAAAATGCGGGAAGATCTGGGCCAGCTTCTGACCCTGTCCAGGAACATCATCCGCTGGGATGTGCTGCAGGAACCGGCAGAAATCCACCGCCTTTGCGGCCTGACCGACCCGGAGATCCGGGAGCGCTCCCATTATCCCCAAAAATACTACGGCATTCCCCATTTTATGCCGGAATACACCGACGGAAAGGCCATGCTGCAGCTGAACATGGCCCGCTGCGCCGCCCGGCAGGCTGAATTGGCCGCTGCCCACGCCTTTGGCGACAGACGAACCGATCTGCTGCAGGCGCTGAACCGCATCAGTAGCGCCATATATATCTTAATGCTGGAAATAAAAAAGGAAATGTAAATTGTTGTTTGCAGCGCCGAAGGCGCCTCCCTCCTCCCGGGGAGAAGGTGCCGAGGGAAGCGAAGCGCCCGAGGCGGATGTGGAATACGGGTGATAACCCTCCGGCAAGTACCACGCAAAGACCTACGCAAGAGTTATCTGCTTGTAGGCCCTAGAATTGTACCATATCGCAGATTTCCGCCCGCGTTCCACACCCGTCAGCGGCGCGTTCCTCGCACGCTGACACCCTGTACTCTGCGGAGCACCCGGTCGGCGGGTCTGACAGTCCACCGGACTGTCATTCACTACCGCCGACTGCGCTTCGCTTACCCCGGGAGAGGGTAAGCGCCGCAAAGGCGGCGCTCGACGGCCATTGGCCGTCGCATTGTTCCTCAACGAAACAACAATTTTCCACAGCAAAGGAGCGCGTTATGTCCAATGTAGTCATCACCGGCGGCAGCCGGGGAATCGGCGCGGCGGCCGTCAGACTGTTTGCCGCCAAGGGCCACCGTGTTTGGTTCCTTTATGAAAAAAATCACCATGCCGCCCAAACTGTAACGGCCCAAACCGGCGCCACAGCCATCTGCTGCGACGTGGCGGACAAGGCCGCCGTTTCCGCCGCCTTTACCCAAATTCCCGATGTGGACATCCTGATCTGCAACGCTGGCATCACCCACTTCGCCCCCATCAACATGGTAGACGAACCGCAATGGGATCGGATGTTTGATGTCAATGTCAAAGGCGTTTACAATTGCGTCAATGCCGCTCTGCCGGTATTTTTGCAGAAGCAAAGCGGCTGCATCATCACCGTTTCCAGCATGTGGGGCCAGGTAGGCGCCAGCTGCGAGGTGGCCTATTCCGCCACCAAGGGCGCCGTCATCGCCATGACCAAGGCTTTGGCCAAGGAATTGGGACCCAGCGGTATCCGGGTCAACTGCGTCGCTCCCGGCGTGATCCTCACCGATATGTGCGCCCATTTGGAGCCGGAGATTTTAGCCGGCTTGGCGGAAGACTCCTATGTGGGCCGCAACGGCAACCCAGAAGATGTGGCGCAGGCCATGGCCTACCTGGCGGACGCCCCATTTGTAACCGGACAAGTTCTACCAGTCAACGGCGGATTTGTAATATAAATAACTTTCAAAGGAGAGAGAATATATGAGAATTGCGATTGGCTGCGACCACGGCGCTATCGAACTGAAAAACAAGGTGGTCCTGCATCTGCAGAGTCGGGGCTATGAGGTAGCCGATTTTGGCACTTACACCTCCGAAAGCTGCGACTACCCCGAATTTGCCGGCGCTGCCGCCATTGCCGTTGCCCGCGGCAACTGTGAAAAGGGCATCGTGCTGTGTACCACCGGCATCGGCGTTTCCATCTGCGCCAACAAGGTAGACGGCATCCGCTGCGCTCTGCTCAGCGATCTGAAGTCCGCGGAAATGACCCGCCTGCACAACGATACCAACATGATGGCTCTGGGCGCCGGCATTGTTTCCGAAGAGCTGGCTCTGCAGATCGTGGATAAGTGGCTGGACACCCCCTTCTCTGAAGAGCCCCGCCATCAGCGCCGCATCGACAAGATGATGGCTCTGGAAAACCACCATTGATCCAAAAAAGGGCGCAAAAAGCGCCCTTTTTGTACTTTCGCAACTCCAGGTTGCGGAAATTCCAAGCCGCATCGCTGTAAAATGGCCTGTTTTTCTGTTAACATAGGGCCATCACAGAAAGGAGTGATCGCTATGACATTGGGTGAAAAAATCCAGGAACTGCGACGCAGAAGCGGCATGAGCCAGGACACATTGGCAGAAACATTAGATGTTTCCCGCCAAGCCGTATCCAAATGGGAACGGGACGAGGCCATGCCGGAAACCGACAAGATCATCCGCATCGCAAAAGTTTTCTCCGTTTCCACAGACTATCTGCTGCTGGAGGAAACACCCTCGCCTGCCACCGCTCCCAGACCACAGGACAGCCGCGCCGGTTCCTCCCCGGGTGACCGTTTGGAGCGGTTTGTTCGCCGCCATGGCTATAAAGTCGGCTATGTGATGACCGCCGCAGGCGCGTTGGTCTGCGTCATCGGTCTGCTGGTGATGTGTCTGCTGCCAGGCTTTGGCTCCGGTATGTTTGACATTTTTCAGGATACCACCAATTCCATGGAGGATGCTTTCCTTGGTCCCGGTTTTGGCTATACCCCCGGGTTCGGCGGAATACAGGATGCATTTGACCAGCAGGTAGACCAGATGGAATCTATGTGGACCCGCAGCACCACCATTATGATGCTGATTTTCGGCATTCCGGTGACGCTGGCCGGCATCGGATTGATGGCCTTTGGCATTGTGATCGTAGTCAAAGGCAAAAAGTTGGCCCGGCAAACGCCCTAAAACAGTAAAGACCTGCCGCAGGCGGCAGGTCTTCCTTTTATGCTTGATACATTTCACGCCAGGTCAGACGGCGGCGGCCCTTAAAATCATACCGGGCAACCACGATCAGGTTGATCAGACCGCAACTGACAAACACCAGCAGCGCCTGCAGCGCTAACTTTTCCACCGCGGCCCACAGCAGGTCCATGACCTCCAGCTCCGCGAAATCGGCTGTGGCCAACGCCATGGCGATCAGCAGACCCAGCCCCAGCAGGCTCCAGACAGCGCCTGCCACCTGCTGCATAAATCTCCAGGACTCCGGGCTGGCCATGCCCCAGCGGAACCGATAGCCGGTGGTATAATTGGCCTCCTTGGGCGCCAGCAGGAAATAGTGCAAACCCAAAAACAGCAGCACCGCGGGCCCCAACAGCATGCAAAGACGCACCAGCCCTGGCACCGTAGTCAGTAGCTCCTGCAGATCCGGCAGCAGCGCGGCAATGTCCACACCGTCCATCAATTCCTTGATATTTTCAATGGTCATAGCTTACTTCTCCTCCAGGAAACGGCTGACCTCCCGGACAAAACTATTCACATCCTGGAACCGGCGGTACACGGAGGCAAAACGGATATAGGCCACCTCGTCCAGAGGCTTGATCCGCTCCATCACCATTTCTCCCAGCTTATCGGTGCTGATCTCCCGCTCCAGCGTGTTTTGGATGGTCTGCTCGATCTCCGTAGTGATCCGGTCCAGGTCCATGATATCCACCTTCCGCTTGTCAAAAGCCCGGAGCATGGAATTGAGGATCTTATTCCGGTCAAAATTCTGACGGGTGCCGTCCCGCTTGACCACAATAATGGGCAGACTCTCCACCACTTCATAGGTGGTGAACCGGCGCTGGCACTTCAGGCACTCCCGGCGGCGGCGGATATTCTGGCCATCCTCAGAACGGCGGGAATCCACTACCTTGCTTTCCAAATCACCGCAGAACGGACATCTCATGGGCGTTTTGTCCCCCTTTACATAATATAGATAATTATACCAAAACTTTTCTCTCCTGTCCAGCCCTTTTTTTCTTGCTTTTTCCATAAAATTAGGGTAAAATAAGCCAAATTGACAATTCCCGGGAGGGCAACAACATGATTTTGAAAGACAAGGGCATTCTCAAATCCCTGTGGCTGGGTATGTATATTCTCAGCGCGCTGCTGGGCCTCGTGCCGTCGCCGGAGGGCGCCAACAAATGGCTGCTGGCGGCGCTGGGCACTCTGTTTTTCCTGCCGCCGGCGCTGCTTTTATACCGGTGTTACCGGGACCGGGACCGGAAAAACCTGACGCTGCTGCGGAACCTTTCCATTCTTTCCCTGGCTGCCACCCTGCTGCTGCTGGTGCTCAACACCTTCAGCCTGCTGTTTTCCGAGGCTGTGGGCGATGCGCTGTACTACATTTTGATCTTCGTATCCGCACCCATGATCTGCTGCCAGTACTGGGTCATCAGCCTGTTCGGCTGGGCCGCCATTTTGTGGTGCAGCTTGCTTTTCCTGAAAAAACAGGCAAAATAAGCCATTTTTAGGGACTCTACTGTCAGTAGAGTCCCTTTTCTACCGTCGGGAGAACCCATCAGCAGCAAAAAAAGGGTGACATTATCTCTCCGGCATGGTATGATTGCAAAGAAAAATTGTGCGGTCTGCCGCATTCCACAGGAGTATCATTTATGGCTAACTACAAAATCATTACCGACTCTGCCTGCGACCTGCCCCAGCCCATGCTTCGGGAGCTGGATGTTTCCACCATCCCCCTGGTCGTCAATTTCCGGGGCGAGGCGCGCAACGACAGCGTCGATGACCGGGAAGTAAAAACCCTTTATGACGCTATGCGGGCCGGCGAAGTAGCTACCACCTCCGCTGTGAACCCCGATGGCTGGGCCAGTGTCATCGCGCCCGTTCTGCGGGACGGACAGGACGCCCTGGTGCTGGCTTTCTCTTCCGGTCTTTCCACTACGTACCAATCCGCCGTCATCGCGGCTAACGATCTGATGGAGCAGTATCCCGACCGGAAGATCCTGGTTGTGGATACCGGCTGCGCCGCCTTGGGCCAGGGCCTGTTTGCATACTACGCCTGCAAGCAGCGGGACCAGGGTCTTTCCCTGGAGGAGCTTGCTGCCTGGGCAGAAACCAACAAGGCCCATGTGTGTCACTGGTTTACCGTGGATGATCTGGTATATTTGAAGCGGGGCGGTCGCGTCAGCGCTGCCAGCGCCGTACTGGGCGCCATGCTGAACATCAAGCCGGTGCTGCATGTGGATGACGAGGGCCATCTGGTGGCCATGGCGAAGGTCCGCGGCCGCAAAGCTTCCATCGAAACCATGGTCAAGAAGTTTGACGAGTTGGCGGAAGGCTTCGATAATTCCATTGTATTCATCTGCCACGCCGACTGCATGGACGATGCTAAGAAGATGCGGGATCTGATGCTCCAACGGGGCGTCAAAGAGGTGTTCATCGGCAATTTGGGCGCGGTCATCGGCTCCCACGCCGGCCCCGGCACCCTGGCCCTGTTCTTCATGGGCAAGCACAGATAAAATACCACCAACGGGAGCGCCGATCGGCGCTCCCGTTTCGCTGCGGAAGGCAAAAATTTTGCCAAATTCGGCAAAGGGCTGTTGACGAAAAGCCTTGCTTTATGCTATAATAAGCGGGTGATTCGGACAACCCTGTGACTGACGGAATCAGTGGAGAACCACGTGAAGCAGGGCTGCCGTTTTTTGCCGACCGTCTGGGCGCACTTCACCCTTACGGGCGGAGTGCGCTCTTTTTTGATTGGAGGAATTATTAGTGAAAAAAGTCGCCATTATTATGGGCTCCGACAGCGATCTGCCTGTCGTCCGCAAGGCTGCCGATACGCTCCAAAGCTTCGGCGTGCCCTACGAAATGCACGTTTATTCCGCTCATCGCACCCCCGTTCAGGCCCGGGATTTTGCTCTGAACGCCCGCAATAACGGCTTCGGCGTGGTCATCGCCGCGGCGGGTATGGCCGCACATCTGGCCGGCGCGCTGGCCGCCAATACCACATTGCCCGTCATCGGCATTCCCATGAAATCCACAACCTTTAGTAATGGCATTGATGCCCTTTTGTCTACTGTACAGATGCCCTCCGGTATTCCTGTCGCCACTGTTGCCGTAGATGGAGCCGTCAATGCCGCTTTGCTTTCCATTCAGATTTTGGCCGTGTCCGAACCGGAGCTGGCCGCAAAGCTGGACGCTAAGCGGGCTGCTGACGCAGAAAAGGTACTGGAAAAAGACGCCGCGTTACAATAAACACATAAAAATATATTATTTCAAGAAAGAGGTAATTACATATGAAACTTCTCTACACCGGTAAGACCAAAAATGTTTATGAACTGCCCAATGGCAACTGCCTGCTGAAATTCAAGGACGACTGCACCGGCAAGGACGGCGTGTTCGACCCCGGCGAAAATTCTGTCGGCCTGACCATTGAAGGCGTGGGCGATGTGAACCTGCGCATGAGCATCTATTTCTTCGAAAAGATCAATGCCGCCGGCATCAAGACCCACTATGTTTCCGCCAATCTTCAGGACACCACCATGGAAGTGCTGCCCGCCAAGGTCTTCGGCAAGGGTCTGGAGGTCATCTGCCGCCAGCGCGCTGTGGGTTCCTTCATCCGCCGCTACGGCGCGCTGATCGAATCCGGCGCCAAGCTGCCTTCCTATGTGGAAACCACTCTGAAGGATGACGAAAAGGGCGATCCGCTGATCACCAAGGACGCGCTGGTGGCCATCGGCGTTATGACCGAAGAGCAGTACGAGGATCTGAAGGACATGACCCAGAAGATCACAAAGATCGTTGCCGACGATCTGGCTGAAAAGGGCATGGAGCTCTACGACATCAAGTTTGAGTTCGGCTACGCCCCCGACGGCAAGGTCATGCTCATCGACGAAGTGGCCTCCGGCAATATGCGCGTTTACAAAAACGGAGAGTATATTGATCCCATGACCCTGAACAAGCTGTTCTTTGCCTAAACGCTTTCCAAGGAGGACTACTTATTATGGGTGGTTTTTTCGGTGCCGTTGCCCGGCATGATGTGACGACCGATGTGTTCTTCGGTGTGGACTATCACTCCCACCTGGGCACAAAGCGGGGCGGCATGATCATGCTGGGAGAAAACGGTTTCCAGCGACAAATTCACAACATCGAAAACACTCCTTTCCGCACCAAATTTGAAGGCGACCTGCCCAAATTCCGCGGTTACGCCGGTATCGGCTGTATTTCCGATACCGACCCGCAGCCGTTGCTGGTGCGTTCCCACCTGGGTCTTTATGCCATCACCACCGTTGGCGTCATTAACAATTCCAACGAATTGGTGGACGGTTATTTTGCCGACCATGGCCACCAGTTCATGGCCATGTCCTCCGGCAAGGTCAACGCCACCGAGCTGACCGCCGCGCTGATCAATCAGAAAGACAATCTGGTGGACGGCATTCTGCACGCCCAGGATATGATCCAGGGTTCCATGACCATCGTGATCCTGACGGATCAGGGCGAAATTATTGCCGCCCGGGACAAAATGGGCAGACTGCCGGTGCTGGTGGGTCAGAATTTAGAGGGCTGCTGCGTTTCCTTTGAGTCCTTCGCCTACCACAAGCTGGGCTATCAGGATTACTACGAGCTGGGTCCCCGGGAGATCGTCCGGGTCACCGCCAGCGGCGCGGAGAGCCTGTCCCCTGCCGGCGCGGAGATGAAGATCTGCGGCTTCCTTTGGACCTACTACGGCTACCCCAACTCCAACTACGAAGGCAAAAATGTGGAGGTCATGCGCTATCGCAAGGGCCAGATCATGGCCCGGGACGAAATGCCCGCCGGCACCCATCCGGATGTGGACTATGTGGCCGGCGTACCGGATTCCGGCATTCCCCATGCCATCGGTTATTCCAACCAGTCCTATGCCCCCTTCGCCCGGCCTTATGTGAAATACACCCCCACCTGGAGCCGCTCCTTCACCCCCAGCGACCAGCGGATCCGCGCCCAGGTGGCGGAAAAGAAGCAGATCCCCGTTCCGGAGCTGATCCGGGACAAAAAGCTGCTGATCGTGGACGACTCCATCGTCCGGGGCACCCAGCTGCAGGCAACCGTAGATTTCCTCTACGAAAGCGGCGCCAAGGAAGTGCATATGCGTTCCGCCTGCCCGCCCATTATGTACAGCTGCAAATATCTCAATTTCTCCCGCGCCAATTCCGATATGGATCTGCTTTCCCGCCGGGTCATCCAGGAGCTGGAGGGTGACGAAGGCCAGAAGCATATCGACGAATACGCCGACAGCAAGACAGAGCGGGGTCAATGCATGCTCAAAGCCATTTGCGAAAAATTCGGCTTTGACTCCCTGGGCTACCAGAGTCTGGAGGGCGTGCTGGAGGCCATCGGTTTGGACAAAAATAAAGTCTGCACCTACTGCTGGAACGGCAAGGAATAAATTCACAAATACAAATTAGGTTTATATAATTACGAAAACTACGAAGGAGTTTTTTCATGGATCATAAAAATTCCCAATCTGCCAGCTACGCCGCTGCCGGTGTGGACATTGTGGCAGGTTACCAGAGCGTAGAACTGATGAAGCGCCACATCGCCCGCACCAAAAACGAAGGTTGCCTGGACGACGTGGGCGGCTTTGGCGGCTGCTTCGGTCTGAATCTGAAGGGCATTGATGAGCCTGTGCTGGTTTCCGGCACCGACGGCTGCGGCACCAAGGTAAAGCTGGCTATTTTGATGGACAAGCATGATACCATCGGCATCGATGCCGTGGCCATGTGCGTCAACGATGTGATCTGCTGCGGCGCCAAGCCCCTGTTCTTCCTGGACTACATCGCCTGCGGCAAGAATTATCCCGAAAAGATCGCCACCATCGTTTCCGGTGTGGCGGAAGGCTGCGTGCAGTCCGGCGCGGCGCTGATCGGCGGCGAAACCGCGGAGCATCCCGGTCTGATGCCCTTGGAAGACTACGACCTGGCCGGCTTTACCGTGGGCGTGGTGGATAAGAAGAAGATCATTGACAATACCCGGATGAAGGAAGGCGATGTGGTCATCGCTCTGGCCTCCACCGGCATCCACTCTAACGGCTTCAGCCTCTGCCGCAAGGTCTTTGATATCGACAATAACCCCCCTTCCCTGTACGAGGCAAGAGAGGAACTGGGCGGCAAAACTATTGCCGAAACCCTGCTGATTCCCACCAAAATTTATGTCAAATCCGTGCTGGCGCTGCTGGAAAAGGTGGATGTGAAGGGCATTTCCCACATCACCGGCGGCGG
>JAZOAD010000163.1:0-4135 GCA_045595225.1 Faecousia sp. | reverse complement strand
GCGGCTACCGCAACTGCGACCTGATCGACTACACCGACTCCGGCGTGTCCTTCATGTTCAACCTGGGTGCAGGCGGCGGCGCGATGATTCTGAAAAAGAACTACGGCAAGAACCTGGGGCTGGGCACCGGCCTGATGAGCGACGGCAGTGTGGTCCACACCTGCGGCTCCAAGATCGGCGGTATCACCGAGCCTGTCACCGCTGAGAACATCACGGAAAACTACATGCTCCGGCTGATGGACAGCCCCAAGATGAAGGGCCTGCTGAACACCACCTCCATGCCCAACTGGTATGACTGCATCGACGAGGCGCTGCGCCGTTCCGGCAAGACCCGGGCCGATATTGATTACCTGGACATCCTGCATATCAAGCGCTCCGGCCACAAGGGTATGCTGGCAGACCTGGGTCTGCGTGAGGATCAGACCATCTACCTGGAAAATTACGGCCACATCGGCCAGATCGACCAAATCCTGTCCCTGGAGCTTGCCCTGAAGGAAGGCAAGGTCAAGGACGGCAGCACTGTGTGCATGATTGCCGCCGGTATCGGTTATACCTGGGCAGCAAACATCATCCAGTGGGGCTGACAGATGACTTTACCCTTTGCATTAATGATGCTGCTGGGTCAGCTGGTGACCATGTGTGTCACGGCACTGGCTGCCTTCGCAGTAACGATGGTCTTCAGGACCTCCACCACCACCAACTTCGCACAAGGCTCTGTCGCAGCTTTGGGTTGCTATGTGACCGCAGATCTGTTCAGTAAGTACGGCGTTCCCGTGTATATCGGCCTGATCCCCGGCGTGATCGTGGGCATCTTAAGCGGCCTGTTCATCGACATCGTGATCTTCCGTAACGGCAAGAACGTCCTGCCCGTGGGCAAGCAAATCATCACCATGGGTCTGGTTTCCATCATCTACGGCGGCATCCCGCTGATCTTCGGCAATCCCGAGCGCGTTCCCTTCCAGAGTCTGTATACCGGCGAAGCCGGCGCAAACATCATTTTCGACTTCATGGACAGCAAGGTGGTCGTCAGCCGCCATGCGCTGATCTGCGTGGCCATCACCGTTGCGGTGCTTGGCTTACTGTTCATCCTGCTGAAATTCAGCAAGTGGGGCCTGGCCGTCCGTGCCACCGCCTCCAACGAATTTACCGCAGAGCTCATGGGCATCAACAGCCGGGCCATCACCGCCATTTCCTGGGCGATCGCCTGTGCGCTGGGCGTGCTGGCAGCTGTCATGTATGCCGGTAACGGCACCGCCATTACCGCCAGCTTCATGACCACCATCCAGGTCAATGCCTTCTTAGCCTGCATCCTCGGTGGCTTCTCCACCTTCTACGGACCGGTGGTCGGCGCCATCTGCATCCCCCTGGCCTCCACATTGGTCAGCTTCCTGCAGTACCTGCCCATCGAGGGCGCTGCAAACATCAGCCGCTGGAACATGGTCATCGTGTATGTGCTGCTGATGATCGTGATCCTCATTAAGCCCCAGGGCCTGCTGGGTAAGCCCATCGCCAAGAAGGTTTAAGGAGGGTACGGTATGAAGAAACTGAATGTGAAACGGGTCGCTTCCATGCCCCTGTCCCAGATCTTGCTGTTTGTGCTGATCTTCTCCGCACTGCAGCTGCTGGCCTCCAAGGGCATCATTCCCAATTCCTTTACCTACGCCATCGGCAACACCCTGATCTATGCCATCGTGGCCATCGGCTTCTGCCTGCTGCTGGGTTATTCCGGCCTTGCTTCCCTGGGTACCGCCGGCTTCATCGGTGTGGGCTGCTATGTGGCCTACTACACCATGGAAAGCTTCGGTCTGCCGTATATCGTGGCATTTTTGGCAGCACTGCTGGTGTCCGTCATCATCGGCGTGGCCGTGGGCTTCATCTCCCTGCGTGTGGAGGGCCTGTACCTGGCGATCCTGACGCTCGGTCTTTCTGAGATCCTGCGCAATCTGCTCATGGCCATCCAGGCCACCGTCAAGATCGACATCGCCAACGCCAAGCTTTTCGGCGTGCAGCTCTCCGACGGCGGCGCTTACATGCTGGTGCTGCTGACCTTTGCGGTGCTGGTGTGGCTGACCTCCAATCTGATCAACTCCCCCACCGGCCGTGCCATGCTGGCCATGAAGAACTCCACCTCCGCTGCCCAGGCAATGGGCATCAGCCTGATGAAGTTCCGCCTGCTGGCCTTTGTGATCTCCACGGTGTATGCGGCCATCGGCGGTCTGCTGTACATGATGTATGTGCGTGTCATGACCACCGCCACCTCCACGGTGCTGACCATGACCACCAGCCTGAACATTCTGGGTGCGGTGATCATCGGCGGTGCCAAGAGCCTGTGGGGCACCACCCTGGGTGCGTTCATCGTCTACGGCATCCAGTCCATGTTCCTGAGCAAGATCCCCTTCTTCCAGGAAAATCCCGCATTCATTACCATGCTCACCGGTCTTCTGATCGTGGTTGTGGTCATGTTCTATCCCGGCGGTCTTGTGCAGCTGTTCGGTCAGCTGGGCAGAAGCTTCAAGACCTATTACCGCAAGGCAAAGGAGGGTATCTATGGCAAAGATCTCGGATAAGCTCCGTGCCTCCCATTCCCGGAAGCTCCTGCGGCTGCGCCTGAAGGCGGACAGTCTGAAGCAGGAGATCCAATACCTGGAGGAGCACCTCCCCCAGGAAAAGCAGCAGCGGCTGGAAGAAAAAACCGCCGCAGCCCGTGCACAGCTGAGCACCCCGGCTACCGCCGCCGAGCAGGCTGACGCACTGCTGGCCAGGAAGCTGCAAAAATACGACATCCGGCAGTATATGTGCCACCGGGCCGTGAATCACAGCGCCGCCAAGGCCATTTTTAAGGCGATCCATGCCGGAAAACCCTACGGGCAGGCCCTGGAAACCCAAAAGCAGAAGCAGGAAAAGCTGCGCAGCAAGCGCAGTGCCTACCTGGCTAAGCTGGAGCAGCAGAAGGCAGCCACCCTTGCCAAGTGCAGCGATTTCGACCTGCCCGCTGCGGAAAAGGCCTATAATGCGCTCTACGCACAGCAGGACAAGCTGCTCACCGCGCGTTACGACAAGAAGCTCTCGGATTCCAGGACCAAGCTGGGCAGGAAGCTGGAAAAGGCCGAGGCCCGGCTGGAAAAGGCCAAGGCCTCCGGAAAGAATCCCCTGACCCTGCCAGAGGATGTGGTCCTGCGGGTGGAGGGTCTGAAGCAGTACTTCGGCGGTCTAAAGGCTGTTGACGATCTGAGCTTCGATGTGAAGAAGGGTGAGATCTTCGGTCTGATCGGCCCCAACGGTGCCGGCAAGACCACGGTGTTCAACTGCATCACCCGCTTCTACGATGCCACCGGTGGCAGCATGCACTTTGTGAACAAGCAGGGCGAAACGGTGGATCTGCGTGACTTCCAGGTCCATGATGTGATCCTGCAGGGCATCGTCCGCACCTTCCAGAACGTGGAGGTGATCCGGGAGGTCTCCGTGCTGGACAACCTGCTCATCGCCGCCCACCGGCAGTACGGCAGCTCCCTGTTTGCCCAGGCGCTGCACCTGCCCATCCTGCGCAAGGAGGAAAAACTGATCCGTGACCGGGCCATGAAGGTGCTGGAATTCATGGATCTGACCCAGTACAAGGATTGGTACGCCATGGGTCTTCCCTACGGCGTGCTCAAGCGCATCGAGATCGCCCGTACCCTCATGTGCGATCCCCAGCTGATCATCCTGGACGAGCCTGCCGCCGGCCTCAACGACACCGAGACCGCAGAGCTGGCCCAGCTGATCCGCCGGATCCAAAAGGAGTACGACTGCACCATTCTGCTGGTGGAGCATGATATGGGCCTGGTCATGGACATCTGTGACACGGTCTGCGCCATCTCCTTCGGCAAGCTCCTGGCCATCGGCACCACTGCCGAAGTCCAGGCTGACAAGACTGTTCAGGCCGCATACCTGGGCACCAGTGAGGAGGGATGACCATGGCATTGCTGGAAGTGAAAAATCTGAAGGTCAGCTACGGTCCCATCCAGGCTGTCCGTGGTATTGATCTGCAGGTGGAGCAGGGCCAGATCGTGGCACTGCTGGGTGCCAACGGTGCCGGCAAGACCTCGACCTTGCGGGCCATCAGCGGCGTGGTAAAGCCCGCCGGCGGCTCCATCAC
>JAZOAD010000162.1:0-8005 GCA_045595225.1 Faecousia sp. | reverse complement strand
GCCGATGGCGGTGCAGCGGATCACATTGTCGCCCCACTCACCCACGGTTTCGTCCCACTCAACACTGGTGCCGATGCTGTAGAGGATAGCATTGGTGTCGATACCATAGATGCGGCCGTCGGTGGTGATGCCCAGGGTCAGAATGTCAGCGCCATTGCCAGCGCCAACCAGGCGAGCCACGGGATCCACATTGACATAGCCGTCATCGGAGAACTTGATCTGGAACAGGGCATTGAAGCCGTCGTCACGACCGTCGTTGTTATTGTCGCCCTCATACTTCCAGCCGACTGCGAACAGGCCATCGGTGGCAGAGGTGCCCCAGTTCATGCCGTAGGAATTTGCCAGAGTACCGGAATGATCCAGCGCCATGTCATACAGGACCCAAACGCCGGGGTCGCCGATCTGGCCCTGATTCTCGCAGATCACGCGGCTGCTCCAGTAGGAGCCGGAAGGAGTGATCAGCTCCAGATGGCCGGTAGCGGCGCTCTGACCGATCACATAACCGTTGACGAACTCAGCGGAGTAGTAACGGTTGGAGGAATCGAAGGTTTCGTTTCTGGGATCGGAGAAGTCCAGCTTATTGGCGCTGAACCAGCCGCCTTCCACCAGGGCGCTGTCGAAGGTTTCAGAGCCGTACAGGCGGTTGGGATCCAGAGCCTGAGGCTCGGGAACCGCGTTGTTCTGCTCGCCCAGATTCAGATAAACATCGATTTCATTTTCGTTGCAGGCATAGTCAGCAACGATGATGGAGAATTCGCCACCGAAGCCGGTGATGTCGAACTCCTGGGTGTAAAGTTCGCCGGGAACATTGTCCACTTCGTACTTGCCCATGATCGTGCCGTTCTCAGCCATGAAAATGACGGCAGCGACATGCTCATTTTCCAGAATATCCAGAGTCAGGTAAGTACGGTCGCCATCGACACGCATAGCGGACTGCAGGTCATGATCATTGACCACTTCAGGCATGGAATCGTCCACGGTGACCTCGAAGGACCAGCTGTCATCCATTTCTTCGTCGCCGTCGTCCAGCCATGCGTCGAAGCGGTAAACTACGGTGGTGCCGTCGGGCAGGCGGTTGCCTTCCGCGTCCATGCCATCCCAAACCTCGCCGTAGTCGGCCAGGATGTAGAAGGGGATAATCATGCCATAGGCCTGGTTGAAATAGGTCTTGGCAATATTGAAGCCTTCCTCGGTGTAGTAGACGGTGTCAGGATTTTCCTTGTCCACAACAGAGATGCTCATGTACTTGACATTACGCAGCAGACCTAAGTCGATTTCGGCCAGGAGGTTGCTGTAGGAGAATGCGTTGTACTCGGGGCCGCCCTTACCATTACGGAAGTAGGGATTGGTGCCCAGCTGGGAGTAGTAGGTGTAGACATACTTGCCGTACAGGCTGGCCATGCCATACTGCTCGTTATCGAAAACGGGAGCATCGGACCAGTCGCCGTAGAATCCCACCATGGGCATGGACAGCCGCACGCCGTCAACCTCTACGGGGTTGGCGTACAGATAGCCTTCCACATAGATGCCGTTGGGGAACTGCTCCAGGTAAGCGATGTCGTTTTCCGTCAGAGTCAGGGTGGCTTCCACGGTCACGGTCTCGCCGGCGGGCACTTCCACCAGCTCGGGCAGCTGCACCTTGGCCTCCAGGCCATAGGGGGAGTTGCCGATGAAGTAGCCGGCTACGATGGTTTCGGTCAGCACGGAGCTGTCGAAGGTGTAGCGAACGGCTTCGTCGGAAATGTTGGTGATGGTGAAGGAGAAGGTGAATACACCGGTTCTTTCGGGATCATCGCCAAATTCTACCTTGGGACGGCCTTCGGAAGCGGCAGGGTTGGACAGATATGCCGCGGCGGTGGTGGCCTTCAGCAGGTCAGCCAGGCCGGCACCCTGGGCTCTGGGGGAATACTCCAGGTAGTCGGTGGCCATCAAGGGGTTGGCGGTGCTCATCAGCAGGTTCGCGGCCAGTCTGCGCTGCTCCGCGCCGGTGATCTCGGGGAAGTTTTCATCCAGATACTGGATCAGCACAGCCATAGCGCCGGCGATCTGGGGAGTCGCCATGGAGGTGCCGCTCATGTAGCCATAGTAGCTGCCGGAGATCTCAGGGTCTACGGAAGAGTAGATGCTGCCGCCAACACCGGCGATCTCGGGCTTCAGCTTCAGATCGGGGGTAACGCCCCAGGAGGAGAAGCTGCTGACGGTCTGGTTGACCTTAAATACCTTGTAGTCGGCATTACAGACGGTGAATTCGCCGATGCCGTCCTCGCCGGCCTGCTCGATCATGAAAGCGCCGGCCGCGCGGGAAACGCTGACAGCGGGGATGGCGCCGTCACCGTCATTGATCTGCATGGCGAACAGGCCCCGGTCATTATTATAAATGACACAGGCGATGGCGCCCATTTCCTGGGCGATGGCCTGCTTTTCGGGGAAGGAGATGGTGCCGCGGGAGATCAGGGCCACCTTGCCGGTGACATCAATGCCCTCGTAATCTTCCGGGTTACCTACACCGGGAACCACCACATACTCCAAAGTCTTGGCGCGGAAATTGTCCAGGAAGATGGTTTCCGCGGCGGTGGCGGTGTCATTAAAGCCGAAGTCGGTGCCGTTCACAGTAATGTAGAGCTGCTCGTAGCCGTCGTTGTCTACGGAGCCAACAGCCAGGGCGGCGGAGTAGGTACTGGGGGTACCGGCCAGGCCGATATCCGGGTTCTCCAACAGGGACATATCATAGCCCCAGTTATTCATGTAAGCGTTGTTGGTATCGTTGCCGGAGGCGATCAGCACCTGAATGTCGGAATTGACAAACAGGGACAGGGTTTCCAGCATCTGGTCGTCCGGGTCATAGTAACCGGCGGCCATACCCAAGGACAGGTTGACGGTGTCCACTTCCAGCAGCACACAGTCTTCCAGCGCGGCCATAATGGTGTCGAAGCTGGCGCCGCCGCCCTGCTGGAACACCTGCATGACCACCAGCTGGGCATCGGGAGCCATGCCTACCACCTCGGAATTTTCGGTGCGGTTGGCGGCGGCGATACCGGCAACGTGGGTGCCGTGGTCGGAACCGGCGAAGGTGTTGGAAACGTTAAAGTTACCGGCCACATAGTTAAAGATAAAGGGCAGCTTGCTGTTGTAGTAGGACAGGTTCAGAGAAGCGCACATCTGACCTGCGTTCAGCTGCTCCCAAACCTTCTGGACGGAGTCGCGGGTCATGGGATCCACCAGCGCCTCGTCGGACAGAGCGCCGAAGCTGGGATGATCCACATCGATACCGGTATCCAGAATGGCGATCCGCTGACCCTTGCCGGTGTAGCCCAGCTCATTGAGCACATCGGCGCCGATCATATTGGCGGAGTTGGCGGTCAGCGCGGACAGACTGTCCTGGCTGTTTTCCGGTACGGAGAAAGTGGGGGCTACATAGACGCTCTTTACGCCTTCCAGGGCGGCGAGGGCATCCATGTGGCGGTAGGCGGTGGTCACAGAGAAGCCCACCATGGCGATGGAATAGGTGTAGCCCAGCCGGAAGCCTTCGGTCTCACCGAAGGTAGCCTCCACTACGGCCTGCGCCTGGGCAACCTGCGCGTCCAGCTGCTGCTGGTGGGCCACCACGGCTTCGGTCTGCTGGCCGATCTCCGCGGCGGAGTACAGCTCCAGCAGGCTCAGGCAATCCAACGCAACAACGAAGGTTACCGGATCATCGGGATCATACACGCTGATATTTTCCATTTGAGAGAAGGGCAGCAGCCCGGACTGCTCAAATTTGGTCAACGCGTCGGTGTTGGTGGCAAAACCGGCGTCGGGATCGATGCCGCTGCTGGCGGTCAGACCCAGCTTGCCACCGGAAGAGTCGCTGAAAGAAGCTTCCTCATTCCAGGCGTGAACCAGCGGCACATAGCTGAGCACCATGCTCAGAACCAGTACCACGGCCAGTAATCTTTTCTTCCAATTCATACAGTTTCCTTCCTTTCATGTTTTTCTCCAAGTGTGGTTTTTACCACAATATATATGGATTACGAAAAATATAACAAAAAAGGTTGTCCGTGTCAATAAAAAAGTGCGCAGATCATAAACAGATGTTGATAATCTGTGGAACTCGCTGAAATGGAGTTGAAAAAAGAAAATCTCCGGCAGGGCAGCGCGCCCAAACCGGAGATTTTTTCATGTTTTATTCAGCTTTCTGCGCCTTGTCCGCCAAAATCAGTTTTTTCATGGCCTCGATTCCCACCCGGATAGCGCCGGAGGTATCCTCGGTCATAGGCATAAACAGGCCCGCTTTTTCCCGTTCCTGATTCCACACCACGTGGAAGCAGGAGCCGCAGCGCACGCCAAGGGCGTTTGCCACCACGAACAAGGCGGAGGATTCCATTTCACTGGCCTTTACGCCCAGTCGCTTCCAGCTTTCCCATTTCTGCAGCAGCTCGTAGTAAACCGGGGATTTTTCCGGGCAGTGCTGACCGTAGAAGGCATCCTTGCATTGTACCACGCCGGTGTGGGTGTCAAATCCCAACTCCCGGCTGGCATCCCGCAGAGCCAGAGCAATGTCGAAATCCGCCACAGCGGGGTATTCGATGGGGGCGTACTCCAGGGATGTGTGCTCAAACCGGATGGAGCCGGTGGCGACCACGATATCGCCGGGCTTTACATCCATGTGGATGCCGCCGCAGGTGCCCACCCGGATAAAGGTGTCCGCGCCGATATTCACCAGCTCTTCCATGGCGATGGAGGCGGAGGGGCCGCCGATGCCGGTGGAGCAGACGGAAACCTTTTCTCCCAGCAAATAGCCGGTCCAAACGTTGTACTCCCGGTTCATGCCGATATGAACAGGGTTGTCAAAATGGCGGGCGATGGCCTCGCAGCGGCCCGGGTCGCCGGGCAGCAGCACATAGCGGCCTACATCCCCTTCCGCGCATTGAATGTGAAACTGTTTTTCCGTAGCTTGCATAGTGTCCCCCCTTTTATTTTTCAGCGGCTGCCCTTGTCATAGGGAATGCCCTCGGCCTTGGGCGCCCGGGAATTCTTGGAGGTGAATGCCAGCACCACCAGAGTCACCAGGTAGGGCAGCATCCGGTACAGATGGGAGCTGATGCCCAGCTCTGCCAGCATGAACACGCCGTCGCCGTTGATATCCAGGGTGGAATAGGCCGCGGCGACGCACTTGAACAGGCCAAACAGCAGGGAAGCGGCGGCAATATTCAGCGGCTTCCAGTTGCCGAAGATCATAACCGCCAGAGCCAGGAAGCCGAAACCTGCAACGTCGCCGTTGGCGGTGCAGTTGGCGGTGGTCAGGGCGTACACAAAGCCACCCATACCGGCCAGCGCGCCGGAAATGGTGGTGCCGGCGTAGCGCATTTTGTAGACATTGATGCCAAGGCTGTCCGCGGCCTGGGGATTTTCGCCGCAGGCGCGGAGCCGCAGACCGAATTTGGTGGTATACAGCAGCACAGACAGCACTACGAAGATGATGATGCAAAGGTAGGTAGCCAGGTAAACCTTGTTCAGGAAGGTTTCACCCAGGAAACCCCAGTCTACCGACTTGTCCACGCCGAAGGTGGACTTTTTGATCATAAACCAGGAAGCGGCGCCGCCGGTCTGCATCTGCAGCGTATTCTGGTTGGCCAGAATACGGACCAGGAACAGCACCAGGGCGGGAGCCATCAGGTTCAGCGCGGTGCCGCCGATGGTCTGGTCCGCCTTCAGATTGATGGAAGCGAAGCTCAGCAGCAGGGAGAAGACCGCGCCCAATGCCGCAGCCACCAGCATCGCCAGCAGCTCCAAACCCTGCAGGGTCAGCCAATCGCCGGCCCGGGCGGCTTCGGTGAACACATCAAAATTCTGCATGGTGCGGACAAACAGCACGCCGATGAAGGCGCCAAAGATCATAATGCCTTCCAGCGCCAGGTTGATGATACCGCTGCGCTCGGCAAATACGCCGGCCAGCGCCACGATCATCAGGGGAACCGCGTATAAAAGGGTCTGTTGGATCAGAAATGTCATACCTGGTCGCCTCCTTCCTGGGGCTTGGCGGGGATGGTTTCAATCTTCAGATCTTCCCGTCCGGGGTCCTTTTCTACGGCCTTCCTATTGCGGCCGGTGAGCCACATACGGATCACCAGGGAGAAGGCGCTGAGGTAGACGATGACGGAAATGATCACGTCGGTAATATACTCGTTATAGGCGGTATAGCCCGTGAGATTCTGGCCTACGATGTTCAGCATGGCCATGAAAATACCGGTGAAGATCACGCCGATGGGATTGTTGACCGCCAGCAGCGCCACGGGGATGCCGTTGAAACCGGCGGAGGGCAGCGCCTGGTAGGTGCTCCAGAAGAACTCGGTATTGCCGGAGAGCCAGTAGAGGGAGGCGCCGGCAGCGGCCAGCGCGCCGGAAATGGCCATGGAAAGCACGATATTGCGCTTATCCTGGATGCCAGCGTAGCGGGCAGCGTGACGGTTGGCGCCACAGGCCTTCAGCTGGTAGCCCAGGGTGGTCTTATTCATGATAATATACATGATGATGGCAATGGCGATGGCGATCAAAATACCGCCGTTGACCTGGCTACCGGGGAACAGCTTGTCCAGACCCATCTTGGGGGTGGCAATGCCGTTGCCCAGCACATAGGTCCACTGGCCGTCCACCAGGGTCAGGCCGTAGGTGGTCTTGTACACATAGCCGGTCTTGGTGCCTTCCACCATATTCTTGAAATTGCTGGCATCAAAGGCCCAGGTGACCAGGTTGGCTGCCAGCCAGTTGGTCATGATGCAGGCCAGCACTTCGTTGATATTCAGCAGCGCCTTCAGCGCACCGGGGATGGCGCCCCAGATGGCGCCGGCCAGCATACCGCCCAGGAATGCCAGGCACCAGATCAGCCAGGCGGGCAGACTGCCGGAGGGGATGCTCAGAGCAATCATCAGCGTGGCCATGGTGCCCATCAGGTACTGGCCGGGGGCGCCGATGTTGAAAAGGCCTGTCTTGAACGCTACGGCCACAGAAAGGCCGGTCATGATCAGGGGCGTGGCCCGGAAGAGCATATTGCCCAGGGATTGGGGATTGTAGCCCCAGGTCAGCGCGCCGGTGGCGTCACGGCCCTTGGACAGAATGCCGGCATAGATCAGCCGCACGCCGTCCCAGGCGCCCTTGAGGCCGATGTTGTTTTTCAGCATGCCTACGATGAACACCACAATGGCGCCCACCGTCAGACCGATCAGAATGGAAAGCAGGGACGCAAGCAGCTTTTGGGTGCCATCCTTATGATACAGTTCACTTAAGTTTTTCATGCCTCCGCGCCTCCTTTCCCGTCGCGCTTGGCGCCGGCCATGTAAAGGCCCAGCTCCTGTACGGTTGTGGTTTTGGGATCCAACTGGCCCACGATCTCGCCTTCGTAGATCACCAGGATCCGGTCAGAAAGGTTCATGACCTCGTCCAGCTCCAGGGAAACCAGCAGCACTGCCTTTCCGGCATCCCGCTGGGCCACCAGCTGGGCGTGGACATTCTCAATAGCGCCAACGTCCAGGCCACGGGTGGGCTGGACCGCGATCAGCAGGGGATTTTCCCGATCCAGCTCACGGCCGATGATGGCCTTCTGCTGGTTGCCGCCGGACATGCTCCGGGCGATGGTCACCGGGCCCTGGCCGCTGCGGACATCATACTGCTCTATAATGGACTCGGCGTACTCCCGGATGGCGGGCTTGTTGATGAAGCCCATTTTTTGGAAGCGGCCTTCCCGGAAACGCTGCAGAACGATGTTGTTCTCCAAAGTGTCGTCCAGCACCAGGCCGTGCTTGTGCCGGTCTTCGGGAATATGGCTCAAACCGGCGGCGTTGCGGTTGCGGATGCTGGCGTTGGAAATATTCTTGCCGCAGAGGGTAACGGTGCCCTTGCTGGCCTTTTCCAGGCCGGTGATGCCGTACACCAGCTCGCTTTGGCCGTTGCCGTCGATGCCGGCGATGCAAACGATCTCGCCGGCGCGCACCTCAAAGGAAACATTCTTCACAGCGTCCTTTTTGCCGAT
>JAZOAD010000161.1:0-6682 GCA_045595225.1 Faecousia sp. | reverse complement strand
GTATGTCTGTGCGGCATTGACAAAAGAGTGAAGCCCTTGAAGTCAATTTTAGCTGGTAGGGCGGGAGAGAGAATATAATCAAGGGTACATTTCGTTCTGAAGTCCCAATAAGCATCTACTGGCGTGGCCATTTCGATTCCCCTTTTGTAGAATACCATACTGACAAGAAAACCACCCTACAGGGAAATGCCACTAACTAAGTGCCATTACCCTCCGGGTGGGTTTTCTTATTGGGGGAGCCGAGGGGAATCGATTTAATCAATATGTGGCTCGGTCGAGCCCTCGCCAACGGCGCTAATCCGCGCCGCATTTGATCTGTTCAATTCCCCTCAACTGAATACCATACCAATAAAAATACCGCCCTACAGGGCGGCATTTTTATTGGTGCAGCCGAGGGGAATCGAACCCCTGTCCGTAAGCAACTTGGAGGGACTTTCTCCGGGCGCAGGCAGTTATTTACATTCCCTTTGCCGCACGGGAACAGCCACCCTTACGGCATCAGTAGCTTCATGATGCATGGCGCGCGCAAAGCTTAACGCGCTCACGTTCTCTACTCAAATCACACCCGAGCCCGGCTCGTAGACCTTCCGGGGCGGATGAGGCGCCTAATTAGGCAGCCTGTGCAACAGTTCTGTTGTCAGTTAAATTTAAAAAGTTACCCGTTTTATCGTGGTCAGGCGCCACGGCCCGCTTATCCAGCCTCACTACCCCCGTCGAAACCAGTACGGCCCCGGATAGTAGATAAGAGTGAATAGATAATAGTGAATCGTTGCGGTATCATGGGGCGCATGGCGCCCCATGATGATTTGAATTAGAATCTTCCGTAGGGATCAGGCAGCTTTTTCAGCTTTGCAAGAACTGCGCCGTTGCGCTCTACGGTGATGGAAGCGATCTTCTGCTCTTCCGTGGGACGGTCGTTACGGCCGGTCTTGGTGGATGCAATGGCATCCACCACTTCCATGCCGGAAGTGACCTTGCCGAAAGCGGCATACTGGCCGTCCAGGTGCTTGGCGTCGGCATGCATGATGAAGAACTGGGAGCCGGCGGAATTGGGGGAGGAGGAACGGGCCATGCTCAGAACGCCCCGCTTATGACGAAGGTCATTCTTGATGCCGTTATACAGGAACTCGCCCTTGATGCAGTAGCCGGGGCCGCCCATGCCGGTGCCGTCGGGGCAGCCGCCCTGGATCATAAAGCCGGGGATGACCCGGTGAAAGATCAGGCCGTCATAGTAGTTATGCTCAGCCAGGTCGACGAAATTGGCAACGCTCTGGGGAGCGATTTCGGGATACAGCTCGCCCTCGATTACGCCGCCGTTTGCCATGGTGATTTTAAAAGTAGGATTTGCCATATTTAGTATCTCTCCTTCATAGCCCGCTCGATCTGACGCTTGGCGTCACGCTCGGCTTCGGCTTGTCTTTTGTCATGTAATTTTTTGCCTTTGCACAGGCCTACCTTGACCTTTACACGGCTGCCTTTGAAATATACGGAAAGGGGAATGAGGGCAAAACCGTCCTGCTTGACCTTGCCGTAGAGCCGCATGATCTCCCGCTTGTGCATGAGTAACCGCCTGGGACGGCGGGAGTCCACATTGAAGCGGTTGCCGTGGTCATAGGGAGAAATGTGCATTTGGTTCACCAGAAGCTGGCCGTCTTTGATGCCGCACCAGGCGTCCTTCAGGTTCAGATTGCCTGAGCGGATGGATTTTACCTCCGTGCCAACCAGCTCGATACCGGCTTCATATTCTTCTTCGATGAAATATTCGTGCCGGGCTTCCCGGTTGGTTGCGATTACCTTAATGCCTTGCTTTTCCAACGGCTCACCTCCTCGCTTTCAGTATTATACCATAGATGTCAAGTCAATCAAACAGGAATTTTTGGAAGTCTTTTGTCGAATAAAAGCTAAAATCGCAAAGCTGCTCCATTTCTCCGCAGATTTCCGGAAATTCTTTCCGCCCCCAGCCGGCAAAGGCGATCTTCACGCCGCCGCTTCGGGCCATTTCCACACCGGCTTTCATATCGTCCACCACCAGGATTTCTTCTTTGGAAAATCCATACATTTTCTCTGCCTGTTGGATGGCATAGGGGTTGGGCTTGCGATGCTCCGGCTCCAGATCCCAGCCGAAAATGGCATTGGGTTCCATATGGAAATGAATCTGATAATCCCGCAGAATATTTTCCTGGGCGGATTGGGAGGCCACAACGATTACGCCGCCGGCAGCCTGATAGCGCCGCAGAAGATCACCGATGCCGGGATAAGGGGCAGGGGAGTGGGATTTGATATGCTCCTTCCAGGCCTTGTATTCGATTTCCAGCTCTTGGTCGGAAAATCCAAAACGCCGCCGACACATTTCGATATAGCCCGGTTGGAAGCATTCGGAAATATATTCGTGGGCGGTCATGGTCATGCCGGGGCGGTATTCCTTTAGAAATTCCACAAAGAAGGGGTAGTTGACGGTACTTTCGCTTTGCACAACAGTATCGTCATGGTCCAGTATCAGACAAGGGAATTTCAGCATGTTATGCCTCCTTTTCCAGTGTGATGATCTCGGTTACTGGGTCAAAAATGATCCGGTAGACACCCTGCTGTAAAACAATATTGGTATGTCCGTCGGATTCATAAGGCACGGTGCAATCCGCTTTGATACATTCCGCACCGAACCATTCGCCGGTGTGATTGTTGTATACCTTCAAACGGATTTGATCTGCTACTTTGATCCAAATGGATACCAGGCCGTTTTCCACCTCCATGGCGAAGTTGATGTCATTTTGCCAGTTGGTGGCGTCGCATCGGATGTACCATTGGGCCGGTGTGTTGGGATCGATTCCCGCGTATTTGTCCACATTCGCCAGGTAAAATTCCAGCGTTTCCAATTTTGCTTCCCAATATTCCCGGAAGGAGATGTTGCCGTTGGAAGAAAAATCGGAGGTGCGCTCCGAATCAAAACTTAAATACAGTCCTTCGGTATTTCGGAATGCTTTTCCCGGCGTGGTCAGACCCGCATAGTTCTTTTCCGCGATTTGATACAGCGCGGAGAAATTTTCGCAGGTAAACCAGTCGCCGGAGGCGATTTGCGCCAAAAGGTCGGCGTATTCCCGCACATAGTAGCCGCCTGCGGCGACGGAATATAGCATCAGCGGGCTTATTTGCTCTGAATTGTCCGCATTCAGCTTCAGGCTGAAGGGATTGTCGCCGGTGACGCCGTTTCCTGTGGGGTTCCAATGGGCGGTAACGCCCAGACAGCGGTCAAAATCATAGGGGATCACCATCATTTTTCCGGTATCTGCCCGGAAATAGATGTAGCAGTTATTGTAATTGTTCCGCAAATCATCCGGATTGCCCAGCAAATAAGAAACGGCGCAGTAGGGGAGGAAGGTATCCAGATCCACCAATTGGGAAAAAGATTCTTTGGTCACTGTGGAATTGAGTGCCTCAATCAGCTTTGACAGGGCTTGATGGGTAGAGGTCTTTTTGTTGGTTTTCAAATCGTAGGCGTAGAAGGTCCAGGATTCCTCGTCCTCGATACCAACAGAGTGCATATCCGTGAAAGAGCCGTTACCGTTTCCTGCCCAGCCAATCTTGTACAGATCACCTCCAAGGGCTTCCGCAGGCAGATTTTTTGCCAGGAAAATCTTATCCACAGGCTCGTTGATGGTGTACACGCCCATGTGGATACCGGCCCAATCAAAGCTGCATAAATTGACATGGGGCGCCAGTACGCCGTACTCCCGGTAGGTTTCATAGGCAAAATATTCTTTCAGGTAGCTGCTGTCGTCGCAGCGGTTCCAGCGCAGGTCGATTTTTTCCAGAGTGGCGAAGGTGCGGTTTTTCCGCTGCTTTCGGGCTTCCTCGGTCCATTCCTTCGCGTCGCTGCCGTAATACTCCGGGTCGTCAAAGGTTTCCTGAAAGCTGATTTTCAGGTGGATCAGGTTGTAGATTCCTTCTTCTTCGTTGTAAAATTCCGTTCTGGAAGTGTTGCCCTTCATGCGCACGCCTACTTCCGGAATTTCATAAACGGTGGTTTCGTTCTCCGGCGTGGTGATGGTGACGGTCAGGTTGCCTTTTCGGTAGATGGGGGATTTGAGATATTTGTAGTAATCCTTCTGCATTTTGTCCAGTTCCGCTGCGTCCATATCCAGCCGGACTGTAACGGTGTTGCGAATGTCAAACAGGGCGTCAAATGTTTCTGTCTGTGCGGCATCTGTGGGAGTTGTTGTGGGTGTTAAAGTGGCTGTTGATGCGGATGTTGGGGCGAGGGCTGTGCTTTCCGTTGGGTTATTGAATGAACAGCCCCATAGGGAGCAGAGTATGGTAAGGCATAACAAAATGGAAATGATTTGTTTCATAGGCGGATTCTCCCTTTCGTTTGACTTATTATAGCAAAAATTGCCATAAGAGGCAACCAAAATTTCCACTTGATAATAACGAACAAATGTGCTATAATCAAAAGCAAGGAGGTGATGGCTGTGGAGAAACCAAAGAAGGCGGTGGATGTGATTTCTGTGTGTAACGCGGAAGGGGAGATCCTGCCGCTGCGAATGCAAATGGTGGATGAAACCAGGCAACTGCTGCGCATTCATATTCAACAGGCCAAACGGGTGCAGGAGATCACCCACGTGGGAGTGGAAGCGGTGATTTTTGCTTGCTGGGCTCATGTCCATGGCCGGGACCTGCAATTTCGGCTGAAATATATGTTCCGCAGCCATACCTGGTATCTTTTATAATTTAGGGTGGAAAATTTTGTTTGTATGCGTTATAATCGTAGAAACGCGAAACAACAAATTGCAATACATGGAGGTGTGACAATGTCCATCGTGAAATTTTACCGTGGCGACCCGGTCAATACGCCCAAAACCACCCAGGGCGCCCACCTGGGCGCCAACGCCATCATTACCTGCAACGGAAAACTTCTGCTGGAAAAGCGCAGAGATTCCGACATCTGGGGCCTGGTGGGCGGCGGCGTGAAAAACTACGAGGAACCCATCGACGCCATGGCCCGCGAGGTTTATGAAGAGCTGGGCATCCGGGTGCCTAAGGACAAGTTCCGCAAACTGGCGGTCTATGGCGAGCCGGGAAGGGTGGCGGCGTACTGCGATGGCAGCGTGTGGAGAATGGTGATCGTAGTCTTTGCCCTGGAGCTGGAGCAGGAACCGAAAATGACCATCAGCGCGGAATCCAGAGATCTGCGGTTCTTCTCCCGGGAAGAGCTGGAGCAGATCGAGATCGTGATCACCCATTCGGATATTGTTGAAGATTGGTTCATCCATAAGGAGTAAGCTATGTGTGAGAAAAAATGGGTCAGCGTTTGGGGAAATGCCGTCAGCATTGCGGAAAATCGCCCGGAACGATATGCCAGGGATATTACCATTCGATATCCCGTACACATTCCCTTTGCCGGCGAGGCCATTCGGCTGACCTTTGATAACTACTGCGGCACAGAGCCTGTCACCCTCAGCAAGGTGACGGTGCTGTACGGCGGAAAGGTTTACCCGGTGTTATTTGACGGCCATCGGTCTGTGACCATGGATGCCGGGAAAAACGCGGTATCCGATCCATTGGAAGTTAAGTTGCTGGAAGGCGAAGTAGTGCAGGTCAGCTTTTATCTGGCGGAATTTACCTTGATGCGCAGCGTTGTGTATGCCTGCGGCCCGCTTTCCGAGGGTGTGTATGCTAACGGCGATGTTTCGGAAGTGGTTCACCTGGACAGGGAAACCTCCCGTACCACCCATTTGTTTTATTTTCTGAGCAATGTTTCTGTGCTTGCCGATGGGCATAAGCGGGCGGTGGTTTGCTACGGCGATTCCATTACGGCCCAGGATTGGCCCGATGAACTGGCGTTGCGCTGCTTTCTGGAGGGCTATCAGAACACGGCCATAATCCGCCGCGCCACCTCCGGCTCCCGGATCCTGCGGGAGTACCACTGCCTGACCTATGAATCCTATGGCCTGATGGGCAGCAACCGTTTCCACCATGAGGTGCCCACCGATGGCGCGGACACGGTGATCATCCAGCAGGGTATCAATGATATCATTCACCCGGTTGGGGAACATGTGAATGTATTTCGCCCCATGAGTGATCTTCCCACTGTGGAGGAACTGATAACCGGCCTGAAACAGTATATTGCGCAGGCCCGCAGCTATGGCTATAAGGTTTATGTGGGTACATTACTTCCCATGGGCGGCTGGCGAACTGACGCCCCCTTCCGCCAGGAAATGCGCCATGCTTACAATGATTTTATCCGGAATACCGATCTGATCGATGGCTGCATTGATTTTGATTTGGCGCTGCGGGATCCCCGGCGCCCGGATTGGTTTCTGCCAGAATTTGATTCCGGCGATCATTTGCATCCCAGCTCCGCCGGCTATCGCCGTATGGCGCAGCTGATTCCCCAGGAGATCCTGAAATAAGGGGAAATGGAAACCACAATGCCGGATCGCGTTGTGGTTTCTATAGTTTTGACGCAAAAAATTATACTTGTATAATCGATATTTTTGTGATATGATATAAGAGACGGCGCAGTATCCTAGTCGGAATGACCATTTTCCAGGTAGGGCCTAAAAATCCTATGAAGGGCACATCGATGAAGTCCCTGGTGTCTGCTTTTTACGCCCAGTTTAGGGTGGATGCTGGGGGTTAAGGATCTCGGGCGCGCTCCAATGGCATGGAGCATACGACCCGGTTT
>JAZOAD010000160.1:0-6245 GCA_045595225.1 Faecousia sp. | reverse complement strand
TTTCCCTCAAGATATCGCTGTGTACTCTCCAGTAGCCGCTGTGCCGCTCTCGGACTCTTCGCCAATACCACAATATCATCTGCGTACCGGATAACCGGCACGCCTCTGCTTGCCATCTCTTTGTCGTATTCATTCAAGTAGATATTGGCAAGCAGTGGGGATAGCGGGCCGCCCTGTGGGCTTCCCTCTTTGGTTTTGACGAGCAATCCGTTCTCCATGACTCCCGCTTTCAGATACTTCTTAATGAGTTCTATTACGCGCTTATCATGGATGTTCTTTCGCAGCAGATTCATCAGCAGTTCGTGATTCAGCGTATCGAAGTACTTGGATAAGTCCACCAGCACTGCGCTGGTATATCCTTGCTCCGCATACCACTTCACCTTCTGTATCGCCTGCTGTGCACTTCTGTTCGGACGATAGCCGTAGCTATCATCCGAGAACAGCGGTTCGTAGATTGGAACTAGCTGCTGTGCGATTGCCTGCTGGATAATGCGGTCTATGACCGTTGGAATACCCAACTTTCTTACACCGCCATCCGGCTTTGGGATCTCCTTCCGGCGCACCGGCTGGGGTTTATACTTCCCCTGTCGGATGCTTTCCAGAAGCTCTTCCCGGTGTTCTCTCAACCAGGGTAGTGCGTCCTCAATGGTCATCCCATCGATTCCCGGCGCTCCCTTGTTGGCTCTCACCCGCTTGTAGGCTTTGTTCAGGTTATCTCTGCTCAGTATCCTTTCAAGCAAGTCTGCACCGTCCTGTTCTCCGACCTCTCGACCGCCAACACTCTGCGCTCCCGCATATTCTTCATGTTCCGCACTATCCTTCTGCGGGCAGCTCCGGGATTCCGGATATTCTGCTTTCTTCATGTTGACCTCCTTTGTTCGTTTAATAAGGACTAACGATTGTTCGGCCCTTCCCGAGTTTTTTTCCGGTACTATGGCCTCTGCTGACTTCTCACAGTTCGTTGTTACTACGCATTTTTTTCGAATACGTCTACTGAATGCGCCTGTGAGATCTCCCCGGGTACTCACACATTCTTTCCCTCTTTACCTGTCATATTTACCTCAGACGATTCCGTACAGTTATTGGACTTTGACTTACTGTGGAGTCTTATCCTCGTCTGGGGCCTTATATATGGTTTCTGTTCGTCAGGCCAGAGTTTTGCCGCCGTCTTTCTTCAGATTCTGCCTCGCGGCAGACACCCTTGACTTAAGCTATATCCTTCCCACTGCCGGGCGGATTCGGGACTTTCACCCTTTAGAACGTGCGCTCACCGGGCGCACACAGAAAAATCCCCGTCGCATCGCTGCAACGGGGACTTTTCGCGAAAGGGTTTGGAAAGAAGAGAGGTAGAAAAGAGGATTTGCTTTTCAGGAAAGGAAGCGGCTCACGGCTTCCGCCGCCTTTCTTGTAAACATCATAGCCCATGCTTTTGAACATCCAATAACAAAAATGAAAACAAAATGCGACTATTTTATGAACATCTTTCCTTTCACCGCCCCTTGCATCTTCCCGTTTTCTGGTATATACTATGGAAAAGAAACGGAGGAATGGTTATGGAATTTAAGGTTTTGGCTGTCGGCGATGTGGTGGGCAATCCCGGAATGGAGCGCGTCCGCCGCAGTCTGCGGTATTGGAAGCAGAAGTGCGGGGCGGATTTTGTCATTGTTAACGGGGAAAACGCTGCCGTGGTTGGCATGACCCCCAATCAGGCCGAGGATATTTTCGATGCCGGGGCAGATGTGATCACCATGGGCAACCACACCTTCGGCAAAAAGGAACTGTGTGACTATCTGGACGAAAACAGTCGCATCCTCCGCCCGGCGAACTTTGCCCCCCAGGTGCCCGGTCGGGGCTGGGGCGTGTATGACACCAAATTCGGCCCCGTGGCCGTCATCGATCTGATTGGTCGGTGCAATATGGACTACAGCCCGGACAATCCTTTTTTGATGATTGACAAAATTCTGCCGAAAATCGATGCGAATTTCATCTTCGTGGAGATTCACGCAGAGGCTACCTCGGAAAAATTGGCCATGGGCCACATGCTGGACGGCCGGGTTTCCGCCGTGTGGGGTACCCATACCCATGTGCCCACTGCCGATGCCCAGGTGCTGCCCAAAGGCACTGGCTATGTGACGGACTTAGGCATGACAGGTCCGAAAAATTCCATTCTCGGCATCCGACCCGAGCTGTCCATCGCCAAATTCCGGGGCGATGTATACCAGCGCTACCAATGGGCCGACGGCCCCACCAAAATGGAAGCCGTTCTCTTCACCATCGACACCAGCACAAGAAAATGCCTAAAAGCAGAAAGGGTGGATCTATCCGATGAAAATCCTACACGCCGCTGACCTCCACCTGGACACGCCCTTCGCCGGACGCAGAGCGGAGCAGGTAAGCTATCTGAAGCGGGCGCTGCTGGGCATCCCCGAAAAGATCGCCGAGCTGTGCCGGGCCCAGGGCTGTGACCTCCTGCTGCTTTCCGGCGATCTGTTTGATGGGGAAGCCAGCCCAGAAAGCATCCATGCCCTCAAAACAGCCCTTGCCACCGCTGCCGTGCCCACCTTCATTTCCCCCGGCAATCACGATTTTTGCAGCCCCGATTCCCCCTGGCTGACGGAAATCTGGCCGGAGAACGTGCATATTTTCACAAAGCCCAGCATAGAAAGCATTTCCCTGCCCCAGCTGGATTGTCGGATCTATGGCGCCGGCTATACCAGTATGGATTGCCCCCCTCTGCTGGAAAACTTCCGGGCCGAAGGCAGCGAGACTTACCACATCGCCGTGCTCCACGGCGACCCGATCCAGCGCAATGCCCCCTATTGCCCCATCACCCAGGCCCAGGTGGCCGCTTCCGGCCTTCATTATCTGGCCCTGGGCCATCTGCACACAACCGGGCAGTTTACCGCAGGTAACACACTATGCGCCTGGCCCGGCAGCATCATGGGCCGTGGCTATGACGAAACCGGAGAAAGGGGCCTTTACGTCGTCACCCTGGGCAGCCCCACCGCCATCGAATTCCTTTCTCTGGATGCGCCCCGCTTCTATGATTTGGAAGTAGAGGTGCTGACCACCGCCGAAGATGCACTGACCTCCGCCCTGCCCGCTGTTGGCAGCGAGGATTTTTACCGCGTTACCCTCACCGGCGAAAGTGAGCCCTTTGACACGGCCGACCTGCTGCGGGAAGATTTCCCCAATTTGGAGGTGCGGGACCGAACCGTGCCCCCTGCCGAGCTGTGGGCATGCATAGAGGAGGACAGTCTGGAGGGCATATACTTCCGGATGCTCCACGATGCGCTGGCGGATGCCGATCAAGATACCGCAGAGCAGATCACCCTGGCTGCGAAAATTTCCCGCCGGATCTTAGATGGACGGGAGGTGGCTCTGCCGTGAGAATTTATCGCATGACCGCCACCTTTGGCAAATTGGAAAACCAAACCCTAAGCTTAGAGCCGGGTCTGAATGTGATTTCCGCCCCCAACGAATGGGGCAAATCCACCTGGTGCACCTTCCTGGTCACCATGCTCTACGGCCTGGACACCCGGGAAAAAACCACCAAAACAACGCTGGCCGTCAAGGAACGCTTTGCCCCCTGGTCCGGCTCCCCCATGTCCGGCCGCATCGACCTGTGTTGGAAAGGCCGGGACATCACCATCGAGCGCTGGACCAAGGGCCGCACCCCCCTGGGCGAATTCCGCGCTTACGAAACGGCCAGCGGCCTGGACATCCCGGAGCTGACCGGCGCCACCTGCGGCGAAACGCTGCTGGGGGTGGAACGAAGCGTATTTATGCGGGCAGGATTTGTGCGTCTGTCCGACATGCCGGTGACCCAGGATGAGTCCCTGCGCCGCCGCCTCAACGCCCTGGTGACCACCGGTGACGAAAGCAACGCCGGCGACCTGCTGGCGCAAAAACTGAAGGACCTGAAAAACAAATGCCGCTATAACCGCAGCGGCCTACTGCCCCAGGCAGAATCCGAGCGAGCAGAGCTCAAAGCCACTCTGGCCGAGCTGGACACCCTGCGCACCCAAGCCGAAAAGCTACGGCAGCAGCACAGTGAGGCAGAGGAGCACATCCGTCTGCTGGAAAACCACAAAATTGCCCTGCGCTATGCCGCTTCACAGGCAGACCTTGCCCGGGTGGAGCAGGCCCAGCTGGCTGCCGAAGCCTCCGCTGAAGCCATGGCAAAATTAGAGGAAGCCTGCGCCTGCCCCCTCAGCCGGGAGGAGGCCGTAGCCCAGCTGAACCAACACGCCACCCTGCTGCAGACCCGCGCGTCCCTGCTGCAGCAGGCCGCTTCCCTGCCACAGGAGCCTGCCGCACCTCAGATCCCCAGCCGATACCAGGGAATTTCTCCCCAGGAGGCCGTGGCACAGGCAGAGCGGGACAGCGTCCAATACAGCGAACTGGGTGAGGCCAAAAAGAAGGCTCGGTATCTGTGGTTTGGCTATGTTGCCGCCGCCGTTTTGCTTCTGATTTTGGGTTTCATCCTGGGCGGTAAGGCCTGGATCGCCATCGGTGCGGCTATTGCGCTGGGCGGCGTGGCGGTGTTTGCGTTGAGCCATGTGCGCTCCAACCTATTGACGAAGCAGCTCCACGCCCTCATGGACCGCTACCCCGGCATCAGCCCCCGGCAATGGGTAGAGGATGCGGAATATTTTTCCCAGACCTGGCAGCAGTATATCGATACGAAACAGCACACTGCCGCCCTGCGGAGCAATGTGCAGGCTCGACTCTCCAAAACCGAACAGGATCTGCAGAATTTGACCGGCGGCACAGAAGACCAGGCGTGGCTGCTCAGCCGCAACCGCATCATCGCCGATAATGACGCATTGACGGAAGCCCGGCGGGAGCACCAGCGTGCCAGCGCCCATGCCGACACCCTGCGGGCTATGGTTCGCCCCGCTGCCAAGCCGCAGTTTGCTGACGAGCTGACCCACTCCATGACGGAAACGGAGCGGCTATTAGAGGAAAATACCTTCGATCTGAAGCAGCTGCAGCATCGGCTGGGGCAGGTCCAGGGCCGCATGGATACCCTGGGCAGCGAAGCCGCCCTGCGGCAGCAGCTGGAAGCTCTGGAAGCGCGCATTCGCAAGCTGAACACCTCCTACAACGCCCTGGCGCTGGCCCTGCAGACCCTGGAGAGCGCCACCGCCGAGCTGCAGCGCCGCTTCGCACCCCGCATTGCCGAGCAAGCCAGAGCATTGTTCGGCAGGCTGACCGGTGGCCGATATGATCGGCTGACCTTTACCCAGGACCTATCGATCAACGCCGGCGCCACCGACGAAATCGCCCTGCGATCCGCTGGGTGGCGCAGCGAGGGCACCGTGGATCAGCTGTACCTGGCCCTGCGGCTGGCCGTGGCCCGGGAGCTGACCCCAAACGCCCCCCTCATTCTGGACGATGCCCTGGTCCGCTTTGACGACACCCGCCATAGTACCGCCATGGAAATTCTCCAGGAAGAGGCTGGCTCCAAGCAGGTCATCTTCTTCACCTGTCAATCACGCATATAAGCAAACTGCCTGACCACAAACCGGCCAGGCAGTTTTCATTTTACAAAACCCTTCAAATTGAAGGCAACCTCTATAAACTCTTTTTTGATGATTTGGGTGAGAGATTTTGGTTCAGCAAAAGTTTCGGAAAGTCCGGAATACTTTGTGTATTGCGAACTTTTTGAAATGAATTGTTGGAGCAAAAGATCCGCCCAAATCGCAAAAGGAGATTTTTTAGAGGTTGCCTGAAATTTGAACATCTTCATTCCCTTTTGGGAAATGTCAGCGTCACCTTGAACAGGTCACCATCGATATGCAGCGTCAGATTGCCTTGCTGCACCTGCATCAAACTTTTGGCGATGTTCAAGCCCAAGCCACTGCCCTCGGTGTTGCGGGAAGCATCACCGCGGACAAACCGCTCCATTAGCTCCTCTGCCGACAGATTCAGCGGTTCCCGGGAGATGTTTTTGAACGCCACTGTCACCTTTCCGCTTGTGCTGCCAATATCCACATACAACCGGGTGCCGGGTTGGGCATACTTGACGGCATTGGACAGGATATTGCTCATAACCCGCCAGGTCAGCCGCCCGTCCGCCCGAATCAAAACCGGCTCCTCTGGCTGGCGGAACACGATGCTCAGCGGCACACTGTCCAGCTTATCGCCGAATTCGCCCAGCGCCTGCAGCACCGTTTCGCCCGCATCCAGTTCTGTCAGTTCCACGATGACATTGCCGGTGGATGCCTTGCTCATTTCCA
>JAZOAD010000159.1:0-58998 GCA_045595225.1 Faecousia sp. | reverse complement strand
GGTTCCGAAGTGCCGATTTTTGCCAGCCCCCTCAAAACGAGGGGGCCAAGGGTGCGGCGCATCATCGCAGCGTAAGCAACAATTTACCTTTTCACCCCAGAAGCCAGGCAATGGCCTGCAGCGCAGCCAAATGCAGGGGGTAGAAGAGGTAAAACACATACTTGAAATTGCCCTTGCCCCGATTGCCGGAGTACAGAAGCAAAATCGGCAGGGCCAGCAGGGAGTAATACTGCAGGGGATGGGAGTCGGCGCATAGCAGCAGAAGCCCCAAACCCAACAGCGCCACAGAGCAATAACGATGTTCCGTATTGCGTTTCGCGTTCCGCGGCGGATAAGACAGCGCCACGAATACGGGGATCATGATGCCCCAAAACTCGTATAGAAACAGAATATGCTTACTCAGCACATAGACAAGCCCGATAGCTGCACCGAAGGGGATCATGCGCCAATGTTGGGCTGTGGCTTTCCAATCCTGCAGCAAGTAGATGATGGGGATAGAGCAGGAGAAGGTCAGCAGGATATTTATGGTGGTGTCATTGGCGAATACGAAATACACCACCTGGCATGCGGCACCCAGTAGAAATACATTGAGAAAATATCGCAGGCGATTTTTTGTGTAATGGCAGCCTTCCGCGATCATAAAGGCATAAATAGGGAAGGAAAGGCGACCGATGACGCGGAAAATCATGTGTTGTGGGAAGAACATCAGCCCCATATGGTCAATGAGCATGGTTACGGCGGCAATGAGCTTCAGCGCGTTGCCGTTCAGTTGGTAGGACCGACCGGTCTGTAAAATAGACGGCATAATAATCTCCTTTTACTTGAGATCCTAATTTTCTTCATTATAGGAATAGATATTTGCCTTGTCAAGAGAAGCGGAATGTGCTATTATAAAAAGAAAAAAGCGAAAAGGAGATTACACTATGAGCGCTATCAAGCTGGCTGGCCTGGAGCCTGCCAATGTTTTCCGGTATTTTGAGGAGATCTGCTCCATGCCCCATGGCAGCGGCAACACCAAGATCATCAGCGATTACCTGGTGAAGTTCGCTCAGGAGCAGGGGCTGCGGTATATCCAGGATGAACTGAACGATGTGATCATTTTCGTGCCCGGCACTTGCGGCATGGAGGATCATGCCCCTGTGATCATCCAGGGCCATATGGATATGGTCTGCGAGAAGGATGCCGATTGCCCCATCGATATGGATACTGAGGGCCTGGATATTGCACATGACGGAAACTACATCTATGCCAAAGGCACTACTTTGGGCGGCGATGACGGTATCGCGGTAGCCTTTGCCATGGCGCTTGCTGCGGACAAGAACATTCCCCATCCGCCCCTGGAGCTGGTCATCACCGTGGACGAGGAGACCGGTATGTTCGGCGCCGCAGGTATCGACCTTTCTATGCTGAAGGGTAGAATGCTGCTGAACATCGACTCCGAGGATGAGGGTATCTTCACCGTTTCCTGCGCCGGCGGCGCCCGGTCCACCATCCATCTGCCCCTGAACCGCAAGGCGGTCTACGGCCCCGCCATTCGTCTGGTAGTGGACGGCCTGCAGGGCGGCCACTCCGGTGTGGAAATCCACAAGAACCGAGCCAATGCCAGCAAGGTCATGGGCGAATTCCTGCGCCGCATTCAGGAAAAAATGCCGCTGTGCCTGGTTTCCTTTGCCGGCGGCTCCAAGGACAACGCCATTCCCCGTTCCTGCGAGGCCAACGCCATCGCCCTGGGCATGGAGCTGGAGTCCATCAATGTCATCGCCGCCGAACTGCAGGCGGAGATCCGCGCCAATTTCGCCGAGCCCGAGGCTGTCATTGAAGCATACAATGCCGACGCTCTGGGCGGAAACGGCCTGTCCGCTGAGGACACCGCCAAGGTCACCGCTTTGATTTGCGAGGTTCCTAATGCCATTCAGGCTTGGAGCGATAAGATCCCCGGCCTGGTGCAGACCAGCCTGAACCTGGGCGTTGCCAAGATGGAGGATGAACTGAGTCTGACCTGGTCTGTCCGCAGCTCCGTCAATCAGGAAAAGCAGGATCTGCTGACCAAGCTGAGGACCATTGCGGAGAACTATGGCGGCAGCTACAGCCAGATGGGCGGGGACCCCGCCTGGGAGTACAAGGAAGATTCTGTCCTGCGGGACACCATGGTGGAAGTTTACACCAGAATGTACGGCAAGACTCCCGAAGTAGTGGCCATCCATGCCGGCCTGGAGTGCGGTCTGCTGGGCGAAAAGCTGCCCGGTTTGGACGCTGTTTCCATCGGCCCGGAGATGCATGATATCCACACCAGCCGTGAGCGCTTGGGCATCGCCTCTGTGGGTCGCACCTGGGAATTTGTCCTGGAAGTGCTGAAGAGTTTGTAAAGGAAGGCCCCGCATGATCAAATTCACTGTTTCCCATTATCGGAAAGATGGGTCCAATTGGTTCCTTAACGGGGGTAAATTGCTTGTTACGGAGCAGGGCTTTTCCTTACGATATTTCTTTCATACTGTGGCAAGGTTTGAAAAGAACAGGACAACAGTTCGGAAAGTGGAGGATCTCAATCAATTCAAGGGATTTTGCTTCTTTGATGATGTGCAATCCTTTACGCTTTATTTCCTCTCTAAAACGGCAGACGAATTGTGCCAGACATTGAATATAGAGTGATAGCGCACTAAAAAACTCCGGTTGGAAAGCCAACCGGAGTTTTTGCTAAGGTAAATTGTTGTTTAGTCTTTATGTAGGCTTAACGAAGCAACCACTGATAGTCCTGTCTACAATCCAAAATCCAATCTACATAGACTGTATCATCTTTGATCTGGTATAACACAAGATACCAGTTTTCTACATACAATTTGTGGTATTTATTTGCCGGGATATAGTTTTCGTGGAAAAAAGGGTAGCGCTGGGGCATTGTTTCTAAGGAACGGATTTCTTCCACCAATCGTGCTTTGAGCTTACTTGCTGATGTTTTGTTTACTTGTGACAGAAACCGGATATGCATGACCAGCATTTCCTTTGCACGCTCAGAAATAATAACATGATACTTCATTTTATTCCTCGCTCAAAACCTTGTCAAGGAATGTATCCAGTTCATCAATGGTGCAGCCATGGCGACCCATGGCACGGTCCTCTTCCACAGCAAGGAGATTCTCACGCAGCTGGAGCATTTTTTCCCGGCGAGTGAAGCTTTCGATATCCATGATCACCAAATCACCTTCGCCATTTTTTGTCAGATAAACCGGTGCGTTTGTTTTGCGGCAGAGCTCTGCAATCTCGTTATAGTTTTGTCGAATTGCGGCAGATGGGCGAATGTTCATAAAACAACCTCCTATAGGCATATTCTAATTTTATTATATACAAATATGACTATTTGTCAACTGACGATATAAAAGAACTGCAGAAATTGCTCTCCTGCTCTCTGCGGATCTTTGCATCACAAAACAAAAAACGCCACCGAAGATCGGTGGCGTATTTTATCGGCAGGGGAAATCAGATGGCGCGCTCAACCTTGTTGGAGCGGAGGCATCTGGTACAAGCGTACACATGGCAGGGAGTACCGTTAACGACAGCCTTGACGCGCTTGACGTTGGGCTTCCATGCACGGTTGGAACGTCTGTGGGAGTGAGAAACCTTAATACCAAAGGTCACGCCCTTGCCGCAAAAATCACACTTAGCCATTTCATTGCACCTCCCATCAAAAAATACTCATTCATTCGCCTGTTCGCAGGCGCTAGGATATGATAACAGAGTTTGACGAAAAATGCAAGCATTTTTTTTAATTTTTTTGAAAAAATTCAAAAAAACATTGCTATTCGGCTTCGTGGCAGGTATAATGGCAACAGAATTACTAAGGAGGGCGGTAAAATGGAAGAATTATACAGCATTCCGCTGGCAAGATTGGTGGAAGAGTTCCAATTACAGTTCATCTATAAGGCATCGGATTTTGATTCTGTGCGCCTGACGGTGGAAGATGTTTCCAGACCGGGCATTCAGCTTGCCGGATTTTTTGACTATTTTGAACGCCTGCGCCTGCAGGTGCTAGGCAAGGTGGAAATGGGCTATATTTCCAAGCTTCCGGAGCAGGAATGCCGGGAAATCTTCGACCGGCTGTTTTCCTACCGCTTTCCGGCATTGTTGATCGCAAGAGATCTGCAGCCCCATCCGGTCATTGTGGAGATGGCCCAAAAATATGATGTGACATTGCTTAGTACCTCTGAGCCTACTTCTAATATGGTTTCCGCCATTATTACCTACCTTCGTGACGCGCTGGCGCCCCGTATCACACGCCACGGCGTGCTGATGGAGGTCTACGGCGAGGGCATCCTGCTGGTGGGCGAAAGCGGCATGGGCAAAAGCGAGGCGGCTATCGAGCTTTTGAAGCGCGGTCACCGTCTGATCGCGGATGACGCGGTGGAGATCCGAAAAATTTCCAAGGATACGCTGATCGGCTCTGCGCCGGCGGTTATCCGTAATTTTGTGGAGCTGCGTGGCATTGGCATTATCAATGTGGCTCAGTTGTTTGGCATGGGCGCGGTCAAGGAGCAGAATGAGATCAATCTGGTGGTGGATATTGTGCCCTGGAACAGCCATACCGTCTATGATCGGCTGGGCGTTGAGGTGCAGTATACAGAGCTTTTGGGCGTGAAGGTGCCGCAAAATACCATTCCCATTACGCCCGGCCGTAACCTGGCTATTATTTTGGAGGTGGCGGCCATGAATAACCGCCAGAGAAGAATGGGCTTCAATGCCGCGCTAGATTTCACTGCCCAGTTTAACAGCGGAATCTGAAAGGATCATTATGAAAGAGTTTACCATAGGCGCCAATGATGCCGGCCAGCGGCTGGACCGTTTTTTAGCCAAAGCGGTGCCGCTGCTGCCTGCGTCCCTGGCCCAAAAGTATATCCGCATCAAGCGCATCAAACTAAACGGCGCCAGAGCGGAGCGGGATACCCGGCTGCAGACCGGGGATGTGCTGCAGCTCTACATCAACGACGAATTTTTTGATAAGCCCCGGGAGGACAATGCGTTTCTGACGGTGGCGGCGCCGAAACTGAATGTTGTTTACGAAGATGAACACATTCTGCTGGTGGATAAGCGGCCGGGGCTGGCGGTCCATCCCCACGCCGGAGCAGAGTATGGCCGCACGCTGATCGACCATATTCAAGCCTACCTATACCAAAAGCGGGAATGGCGGCCCCGGGAGGAGAATTCCTTCACACCGGCTTTGTGCAACCGGATCGACCGGAATACCGGCGGCATCGTCATCGCCGCGAAAACAGCGGAAGCGCTGCGGGTGATGAATCAGAAGATCAAGGACAGGGAAATGGATAAGCGGTATCTAGCCATTGTGGAGGGAACGCCAAAGCCCAGAGAGGGCAGTCTGAAAGGCTACCTGTTTAAGGATGAAAAGAAAAACCGCGTCTATGTCACCGATAAGATGCAACCCGGCGCGAAAACCTGCCAGACCAATTACAAGGTTTTGACCAGCGATAATGGTCTCAGTTTGGTGGAGTGCGAGCTGATCACCGGGCGGACCCATCAAATTCGCGCACAGTTTGCTCACGCCGGGCATCCGCTGCTGGGCGATGGCAAGTATGGCAAGCTGAATAAAAACTTCGACCGGAATTATCAGGCGCTTTATTCCTACAAGCTGACCTTCGCTTTTTCCACAGATGCCGGCGGCTTGGATTATTTGAACGGAAAATCCTTCCAGGTTGACAAGGTGGATTTTGTGCAGGAGTATTTCCCAAACTATAAGAAATGAGGAGCCGCGTATGATCGCCTTCATGACCAGTTCTCCCTTCCGGGAGGATGTGGATCGCCCCACATTCAGCAATGCAAACGGCTTTGTCGACCGGATCCGCCAGGCATTGCCCCCATATCCCCGATGCCTGTATATTTGCTCCAGCCCGGACCGTCATGACTTAAATTGCCTGTATGGCGCGGATATTTTCATGGCGTTTGCCAATTGCGGAATTCATTTTTCCGCTTACCGGGTACTGGATGACAAAAATGCCCACAGGGCAGAGGAAATGGTGCACAACAGTGATCTGATCGTGCTGGCCGGCGGCCATGTGCCGACGCAGAATGCCTTTTTTCAAAAAATCGGTCTGCGACGATTGCTGAAATATCATTCCGGCGTGGTCATGGGGATCAGCGCCGGCTCCATGAACAGCGCCGATGTTGTCTATGCGCAGCCGGAAGAACCGGGGGAGTCAGACCCGGCATTTGCCCGGTTTTTGCCTGGTCTGGGGCTGACGAAGGCGCAGATTTTGCCCCATTTACAGAAGGTTCGCCATATGACGGTGGATGGCCTGCGGCTGTTTGAGGACATTACCTTTGCTGACAGTATGGGCCATACATTTTACGCTCTGCCGGATTTTTCCTACATTATCGACGACGGAAAAACAACAACGCTCTATGGTGAAGCCTACTGGGTGCGCGATGGAAGGATGGAACAAATCACGCGAGAAAATGATAGAATGAAACTGTAAGATTTTCCCGGATGCGCTGCATCCGGGAAAAATAATGCTTGACAATTGAATGGGTGTTCAACTATAATGTTGGTTAGTTGAGCAAATATTCAACTGAAAGGGGCGATTGGATGCCTAAGAACGAATATCAATGCGATTGCAATGTGATCCATCATCATGTGGTGGCGGAAATTTTGGGACAAATGCCGCCGGAATCCCTGCTGAATTCCGTGGCGGAGTTTTACAAGATCATGGGCGATCCTACCCGGTGCAAGCTGATCTTCGCGCTGAGCCGGCAGGAAATGTGCGTTTGCGATCTGGCAAATCTGCTGTCCATGACCAAGTCGGCGGTTTCCCATCAGCTGAGCAAAATGCGGGAGCAGGGGATCGCGCGGTGCCGCAGAGAAGGAAAAACCGTATTTTATAGCCTGGATGATGCCCATGTGGCGGAAATCTTTGACACGACCTTGGTCCATATTTGCCATAAAAAGCAGGAGGAAGCAGTATGAAAAGCGATAAAAATATTCTGGTGGCATTTCTTTTGAATCTGGGATTTTCCATTTTTGAGTTTGTGGGCGGCGCGCTGACCGGCAGCGTGGCCATCCTTTCTGACGCGCTTCATGATATTGGCGACGCGGCCAGTATCGGCGCAGCCTATTTTCTGGAGAGAAAAAGCAAAAAACAGCCGGATGAAACATACACCTATGGCTATGCCCGGTTCAGCGTGATTGGCAGCGCCATTACCACTTTGATCCTGCTGATCGGCTCCTTGCTGGTGATTTATAACGCGGTCCTGCGGATCATTCATCCCGTACCGATCCATTATGACGGCATGATCTTTATGGCGATTTTTGGCGTCATCGTTAACCTGGTTGCCGCGTGGTTCACCCGGGAAGGGGACTCCATGAACCAAAAAGCGGTCAATCTGCATATGCTGGAAGATGTGTTGGGATGGGTCGTGGTGCTGGTTGGCGCCGTGATCATGCGCTTTACGGATATTTCCGTCATTGACCCCATTCTGTCCATCGGCGTAGCTGTGTTTATTTTGATAAACGCAGGAAGAAATCTGAAGGACATTTTGGATATCATTTTGGTAAAAGCGCCGGCGGATGTGGATGTTCATGAACTGAAGCACCATATTTTGGAAATTCCCGGCGTGCAGGATGTGCATCATGTGCATATTTGGAGCATGGACGGCCATCATCACTATGCCACCATGCACATAGTCGCGGACGGTGACGGCGCAACTATTAAGCAAAAGGTGCGGGAAGAATTGCAAGAGCATGGGGTCTCCCATGTAACACTGGAACTGGAAACGCCTGGCGAAGGCTGTCTGGAGCGGCATTGCCATGTGGAGCATGGTGATTGCGGCCATCACCACCATCACCACCATCACCACCATCACCATCACCACCACCATCATCATCACCATTAAAAAAGTCCTCACTATTGGGAAAGCCCGATAGTGAGGATTTTTTCATATTACTTTGTGATATGCCAATCTGGGGTCGCCGTTGGCAAGGTAAATGATGCCGCAATAGGCGAAGCCGTTTTTTCGCAGCGCTGCCTGCATGGGATGGTTACTGCGATGGGTATCAATACGCAAATTGGGGCGCTGCCGCAATGCCCATTGGAAGCAGAAGGTGGCGACGCCCTGCTTACGATGCCGGGTCGCCATGCGGTGAATCACGCCGTAGGGCGCGTCGTTGAGCCAGCAGCCGCCGTCAATAACGCCGTAAGTGGGGTCGTTGCCGGGAATGTAGGCGAAAACACCCAGGATCTCCCAACCTTCCTGGCAGATATATAGCTGCTGCTCGGCAATATCTTGCCGCAAAATGCTTTCCGCCGGGTGGCTGTCGCCCCATTGATCGGGATTGCCGGAATCCCGCATAAACTGACGGGCATCTTCGTAAATGCCTAAAATCTGGGGCAGATCCCCAAGGGCTGCCGGACGAATGCTGTAGCTCATAGCACCTCCGTAATGGTACCGCCGCCTAGAACCAGGTCGTCGTCATAAAGTACTACAGCCTGGCCGGTGGTGATGGCCCGCTGGGGTTCGTCAAATACCACGCGGCAAAGGCCGTTTGCCTCGGGATAGACGGTGGCAGCCTGCTCTGTCATCCGGCTGCGGGCCTTGGCTTTGCAGCGAATGGGCTGGGTGAGGGTGTCAAAGGGAATGAAATTCCAGTCATCGGCCAGCAGGGAAGTGGAAAACAGCGCCTCGTTGTCCCCAACCACAATATGATTATCCTGCATATCTTTGCTCAGTACATAAACGGGCTTGCCCATGGCCAGGCCAAGCCCCTTGCGCTGGCCTCTTGTGTAGGCCACGGCGTTTTGTGACTTTCCCACTACATTTCCGTTTGTGTCCAGGAAGCGGCCGTCGGGGTACTTCTTTTTTGTGTATTGGCGCATAAACTGGAAATAATCGCCGTTGGGAATGAAGCAGATATCCTGGCTGTCCCGCTTGCGGGCATTCAGAAGGCCATGCTCCTGCGCAATGGCCCGGGCCTGCTCTTTGGATAGATCGGCCAGGGGAAAGCGAATATGGGAGAGTTGATGCTGGGTCAGCGTGTAAAGGAAATAGCTTTGATCCTTGCCGGGGTCCACCGCCTTCAGCAGCAGGAAACGGCCGGAATCATCTTGCCGGATGCGGCAGTAGTGGCCGGTAACGATGTAGTCGCAGCCCATGGCCAGCGCCTGGTCCAGCAAGAGACCAAATTTCAGATATCGGTTACATCGGATGCAGGGATTGGGGGTAATGCCCTCTTCATAGCTGCGCACAAAAGGGCTCATAACCATTTCACGGAACCGGTCACAGCAATCCAAAAGAAGGAAGGGCATATTTAGTTTTTCTGCCACGGCCTGTGCGTCCGCGGCGGAGTCGTTGGGGTCGTGCAGACGCATGGTGGCGCCGATGCAGTCAAATCCGGCTTGCCGCATGATGCAGGCCGCCGCGGACGAGTCCACGCCGCCGCTCATGGCGATCAATACTTTGCTGGGCACCATGTTGATTCCTCCATAATGATAGTGTGTACATTTTACCACAAACCGGGGTTGGTTTCAATTGGAAATATTCAGGGAAAAGGGGAGTTTTTGCCATAAATTGCCAGGTTTTTTGGTTAATTATACAAAAAGTGCCGAAAAGAGCATTTGCAGGAAGAATTTAGTTGCGCCAAATTTATTTTTCTGCTATAATATACTTCGTCAAAATTTACAAAGGAGCAAAATTTATGATGAGGAGATTGCTGAGCGCCGTACTTGCGGTGATTATGATCGTGTGTCTGCTTCCGCTGAATGTGATGCAGGCGCATGCCGCGTCCGCGATGAAGGCCAGTGATGAGGTCGTCTTGTACTTGAAGACGATGGAAGGCTTTACTGCGGTGCCCAGATGGGACTATGTCCAGTGGACAGTCGGCTTCGGAAATCGCTGCCCGGATGAGCATTTGGAGCGTTATCTGCGGGAAGGTATTCCGATCGAAGAAGCCAATGCCCTGTTCCTGGAGCAGTTGGTCTATTTTGAAGACGAAGTCAATGATTTTATGGACCGCAACGGTTTGACTTTTACACAAAATCAGTTTGACGCCGTATTGTCCTTAACCTATAACTGCGGCGCCGCCTGGCTGTATGGCGACAGCCAGTTGGTGAACGCAATCATCAAAGGAACCAGAGGCAACATGCTGGTGGCCCTGATGAGCCATCGCTGCACTGCCGGCGGTGAGTACCTGCAGGGCTTGATGCGCCGTAGAATCACGGAAGCGGAAATGTATCTGTACGGTCGCTACAATACCCAGATCCCGGCCAATTACGCCTATGTATTCTATGATGCAGGCGAGGGAACTGCCAGCGGCGTGGCCCAGGCCTATGACTGCAATCTTTCTGCTGTGCCGATAGTTACCGCTGAACGGGAAGGCTATACTTTCCTGGGCTGGTACACCGCAAAAAACGGCGGCGTTAAGGTTACATATCTGGACGAAAATCTGCATGAGATGACCCTTTACGCCCATTGGGCGGAGGGCGATGGCAACTACAGCGGCGACTACGACGAGGTGGAAGACGGCGGCGTGGCGGTTACGGTTACCTGCGATGTTCTGAATGTCCGCAGCGGCCCCGGCACCGGTTATCCGGTGGTGGCCAGCCTGACTCAGGGAAGCACTGTGGTGATCACGCAGACCACTACCGCAGGTGGCCACACCTGGGGTAAGTATGATAAGGGCTGGATCAGCCTGGAATACACGGACTATAACCAGCAAACAACAACGCCGCCTTCCGGTGGTGACAGCGGCACCGGCGAAGACTTTATTTACGAAGCGCCGGTATACGCCACCATTGTAGGCAAAAGCACCATCACCGTTTATAATGGCCCCCACACCGGCTACCCCAAGGTAGGCTCGCTGAACGAGAATGATGAAGTACTGATCGTTGAAACCTACAAGATGTTCACTACCTGGTGGGGACGCCTGGAAAATGGCGGCTGGATCTGTCTGGATCGGTATGTACTGCTGCACAATAATCAGATGCTTGCCCACAGCGTGGTGGTGGAGGTTACCAATTCCTACTTGAATGTCCGCAGCGGCCCCGGTACTTCCTATGGCTGGCTGGACTCTCTGAACAGAGGCGACCAGGTGGAAATTCTGGCGGTGGAAGTGGTAGAAGGGGATATCTGGGGCCGGTTCACCGGCGGCTGGGTCTCTTTGGAGTACACCGACTTTGATGAATCCAAACTGGAGCAGTATTGGCACCATAGCTTCGGCGATTGGTATACGGTGACCAATTCCACCTGTGTGACGGTGGGACAGCAGCGGCATGATTGCCGGTACTGCGATGCTTATGAAACCCGGGACCTGGAATTGACCGGTCATAGCTATGGCCAGTGGTATGTAAGCCAGGAGGCCACCTGCACGGAAAACGGTCAGGAGCGCCGGGATTGCGAATACTGCGACGCTTACGAAACCCGCGCAACGGAAAAGATCGGCCATGAACTGGGCGAATGGTATGTGAGCCTGGAGGCTACCTGCGTGGAAAACGGTCAGGAACGCCGGGATTGCGCCAATTGTGATTATTTTGAAACGCGTGAAACGGAATGCGCCGGTCACAGCCTGGGAGATTGGTATGTCACGGTAGAGCCTACCTACACCCAGGAAGGTGAGGAGCGCCGGGATTGCGTCAACTGCGATTACTATGAAACCCGGGTGATGGGCACCGCAGAGCATGACTTTGGCGATTGGGAAATGATAACCCAGCCCAGTTGCGAGGAGCCCGGTGCCCAGCAGCGGGTATGCGCCCAGTGCGGCTATGTAGAAACCCAGCAGATCGATCCGCTGGGCCATGAGTTTAACGAATGGGCCGAATTGCTCCCGGCTACCTGCACGGAGCCCGGTGTTCTGGCCCGCGGCTGCCAGACCTGCGGTAAAACAGAGTTTGAGGAGCAGGCGCCTCTGGGCCACAGCTTTGATCAGTGGGTGACGCTGAAAGAGGCCACCTGTACCGAAGACGGTCTGCAGACCGCTACCTGCCTGGTTTGCGGATTTACCGAAGAAGCGGTCATTTCCGCCCATGGTCACAGCATGAACGATTGGTACACCGCAAGAGAAGCCACCTGCACCGAGGATGGCATTCTGCGGCGTGATTGCCACCGTTGCGATTACAGCGAAACGGAGAAGATTTCTGCCACCGGCCATGTGGTAGGCCAGTGGTATGTGGCGGAGGAGTCCACCTGTTCCAAGGCCGGACAGATGCGCCGGGATTGCCAAAACTGCGATCACTTTGAAAGCGCGGTTATGCCGAAACAGCCCCACAGCTATGGCGATTGGTACATCAGTGTGGAGCCGACCTACACCGCAGACGGCGAGGAACGCCGTGATTGTGAAAATTGCGACGCCTACGAAACCCGGGTGAAGGAATTTGACGGCGAAGTGATCATCAAAGTGATCGCCACCGTCAAGGTAAATTCTTTGAATGTCCGCAGCGGCCCCGGTACCGGCTACAGCTGGGTCGGCACCGTTACCTATGGCTCTACCCACCAGGTTTATGAGCAGGTGACTGTAGCAGGCGGCAAGGTTTGGGGCAGAATCGACAAGGGTTGGATCTGTCTGACCGGTTACACCACCCTGAAGGAAGTGGTGGAGGTCATTGGTCATACCCATACTTTTGGCGATTGGTATGCCATTACCCAGGCCACTTGCACGGAAGCTGGCAAGGAGCGCCGGGATTGCGCCGGTTGCACCCACTATGAAACCAGAACGGTATCTGCTGTAGGTCACAGCTTTGGTGATTGGTATGCGATTACCCAGGCGACCTGCACGGAGGATGGTCAGCAGCGCCGGGATTGCGCCGAATGTGGCCATTATGAAACACAAACAGTGTCCGCTGTAGGTCACAGCTTTGGCGATTGGTACACCGTCCGGGAGGCTACCCCGGAAGAAAACGGTCTGGAGCGCCGGGAATGCGAAAACTGTGACCATTATGAGGAGCGGGAAGTAGAATATGTGGCAAATACGGTCACGAAGGTTTACGCCACCATTACCGCCTATTCTCTGAATGTCCGCAGCGGCCCCGGCAGCAATTACGGCCTGGTGGGCTATGTGCTCCGCGGCACCACCCATGAGGTTTACGAGCAGGTCACTCTTTCCGACGGAAAGGTCTGGGGTAGAATCGACAAGGGCTGGATCTGCCTGACCGGCTACACCACATTGAAAACTGTGGAGGAAGAGGAAGAGCCGGTCCATACCCATACCATGAGTAACTGGTATACCGTCATTGCTGCCACCTGCACGGAAGCCGGCTTTATGCGTCGGGATTGTAGAGGCTGCGACTACTATCAGCAAAAGAGCATAGAAGCCACCGGCCACAGCCTGGGCGAGTGGTACGCTGTAGAAGAGGGTCTGGAGCGCCGCGAATGCGCCAACTGCGATTACGCGGAGGAGCGGCAAGTGGAAGTCCCTGTGACTACCATCACGAGGGTCTATGCGACGATTACCGTGTACTCTCTGAATGTCCGCAGCGGTGCCGGCTCCGGTTACGGAGTGGTGGGTTATGTGCTCAATGGCACTACCCACGAGGTTTTCGAGCAGGTCACTCTGTCTGACGGCAAGGTTTGGGGCAGAATCGACAAGGGCTGGATCTGCCTGACCGGCTACACCACCCTGGAAGAGGTAACGGAAGAAGTGGAGCAGGGCGATGCAGGCCAAAACGCCATGAAGGTGGTGGCTACCGTCCTGAATGTCCGCGCCGGCGCGGGCTCTGACTATCAAGTAGTTACCAGCCTGGCTTACGGCACCGAAGTGAAGGTGCTGGAGCAGGTGACCATCAACGGTGTCACCTGGGCCCGTATCGCTGAGGGCTGGGTCAGCATGGCCTATCTTGCATAATGATAAAGACGCCATTCCGGCCGGAATGGCGTCTTTGGTTTTTTGTATACCTATTAAGTGTCGAACTCGGATTGCTGCAGTTGATTTTGCTTTCGGTATGCCGAAGGCGCCATACCAATGTGCTTGCGGAAGACCCGGTTGAACTGGGAGAAACTATTGAACCCGCAGGGAGCGGCGACTTCCGTAATGGGAATTTTGCTGCCAACAAGCAGCGCCTGCACATTGCGGATGCGGGTCATCTGCAGATAGTCGGTGACAGTAAAGCCGGTGACGCGCTTGAACTGATGGGAAAGATAACTGGGACTGATATCAAATTTTTCTGCCAGAAATTCCAGCGACAGATCTTCCGAATAGTGGGCGTGGATATAGCTGGTGACGGAATAGACCTTTTCTTCGGCGGCAGACATTTCCGACTCGTTGGAATACTGATTTTTTTCCTGGTGCAGATACAAAAGGATCAAAAACTCCACAAACTTCTGGTGAATGATCAGATCCCGCATGGGGTCGGTCTTTTGTGCCAGAACATAGATCTCGTTGAGTTTGCGGTAGAGTTTTTCTTGCATTTCCCGGTCAAAACGGTAAATGGGTACATCGTTGTGAAAAATATTCAGCAGCTGCTCGTATTCATTTCCAAGGCCTGCCACATGCTTGGGCAGATTAAACTGGATAATGATTCTCTGGCAGCTCTGGCCCTCAGGGTACTGGGTCTTGTGCAGCACATTGGGGGAAATGCCCACGATGTCGAAAGTTTGCAAATGATAGGGGACACCTTCGATAAACAGCGCGGAATTGGGACAGAGCATGATGCAGATCTCGTAAAAAGTATGGAAATGCTGGAACTGCATATTGATATCGGCGCTTCGCACATCGTAGTCGAAATAGTAAAACAGGGCATCGTTTTCCTCGTTGACCCGAATGTAGTATTCGTTTTGAAACAGAGCGAGATTTTCTATGATCATAGGCGTTCTCCGTTACAGCCGGACATCCCGGCATTCGGTTATGCGGTAAGGCGTTTCCACCGGTGTCTCCAGGGCGGGATCCACCCGGAAGCGGCAATTACGGAAATCAACATCCTCGGCGTTGTGGGCCAGCACATAGTGCAGCCCTGTTTGGGTACACAGGGGCCCTACGGTGGGGCGCAGGTCGTGGATACCTTTTTTGTAATCTGTGGCAGGCCGCAGCAGAAGCTGTACATTGTCAAAGCAAATATTTTGAATATGGCCCGGCTCCTCGCCGTAGACCAGGATGCCGTTTTCGCTTTCGCACAGGATGTTGCTAAAGCGCACATTGCGTACATTGCCAACAAAAGTGCTCTCTTTCCGTTTCAGCACCGTGATGGCAATGGGCTCCGCCTCACCCCAGAACATATCCTTAAACAGCCTGGTGGAGATAGTGATATTGTGGAACATTACATTTTCAATGCCGCCCTTGTCCCGAAGCTGCAGGGAAATGCCCCGGTTGGAACGGGTGATGATGCAGTTTTCGATCAAGATGTTGCGGAAAAGATCCTCGCTTTCACTGCCGAATTTAATGGCGGCGCTGGTGGAGATCAGCGTGCAATTGGTGACAGTGATATTTTCGCAGGGACCGTACTGCATGGCGGCGGCAGTATTTTTGAAAACGATGCAGTCGTCGGCGCATTCAATGTGGCAGCCCTGGATGCGTACATTCTGGCAATGATCCGGGTCGATGCCATCGCAGTTGGCCATGCGCAGATTATTGAGAATACGAATGCCGCTGATCAGCACATCCCGGCAGCCCACCAAATGCACGGTCCAGAAGGCGCTGCGCCGGAAAGTGACGCCTTCGATGGTCAACTGCCGGGTGTTTTCCGCGAACAGCATGGGCGCCCGGGGATAGAAAATGCCTTCAATATGCCATTTGGTCACTTCTCCGTAGAAAATTTCCTCGTTACCGTCGATGATGCCAAGGCCTGTGATGGCAAGGTTCGCGCAATCCTTAGCGTAAAGGAAGTAGTGGGTAGGCGCGCCGGCATATTCGCAGTTGACATAGGAGGGGACTGCCCGTTTTTGCGGCGCGGAGCTTCCTGCGCCAAAAAGCCGGTAATCTTCCAGATCGTCGCTGCCTTTCAGCACAGCACCCATTTCCAGATGCAGTTCCAGATTGGAACAAAGCCGCAAAGCGCCGCTGCGGTAGACCTTTCCACCGGGGAACAGCACCCGGCCGCCGCCGGCGGCAGCGCAGGCGTCGATGGCAGCCTGAATAGCGGTGGTATCGTTGGTAATGCCGTCGCCTACGGCGCCGAAGTTCAAAATATCGTAATGCATAGTGTCCTCCCGGATGAAAAAAGTCGGATTTTCTCTGAAAGTATTGTAGCATGATTTGCCGGCGGATGCAATCCCAATATTGCATTTTGCAAAAGGGTTTCGGCGTGTTTCTACGGATGCGTGTAGAAAAATACGCCGTTAGATTGTACATAATGCACAAAAAATAAAGCAAGCAAAAACCATAAAAGCATAAAATGCAATGTTTTTGTTCAAAAAAAGCAAATATTGCGTAGCACATTTTTCGATAATTCGCTATAATATGTTTAATTCGAATGCGATTGCGTTTGGATGTATTAATCATTGGGAGGACATGAAAAATGAAAAAGTTCACTAAGTGGCTGTCCCTGCTGCTGGTCATCGTTCTGGTCGCCGGCGTTGTTGCAGGCTGCAAGCCCGCAGACCCCACTACTGCCCCCAGCACCAATGGTGAAAACCCCACCAACGGTACTACTCAGCCCACTCAGGGCACTACTCAAACCCCCACTGAGCCCGAGGACATCGTCAAGTTCACCGAGGCTCCCTACATCACCAACCTGGGCATTTACGGCAATGTCGAAGACAGACTGCCTGTTGTCGAAGATATCTTCGTTTCTCAGTACGATGCAACCGGCGCTCAGCTGGAAATCGGTACTTACGGCGGCGAGATCAACCTGATCGGCGGCGGCGGCTCCTGGGATATTTCCCGTCCCACTTTGGAAACCATCATCCGTCGTGACACCGATGGCTCCTACTACCCCAACGTCATTAAGGACTATGAGTACAACGAAGACTACACTGTCTGGACTTTCTACCTGCGTGAAGGCATGAAGTGGTCCGACGGCGATGACTTCAACGCTGACGACATCACCTTCTGGTACTATATGTGCCATCTGACCAACTTCAGCACCAAGAAGAGCTGGGCCGCTCTGAAGGACGGCACCGATGCTGATGGCAACGATCAGTACGCTGTTCTGACCAAGGTTGACGATTATACCGTTACCTGGACCTTCCAGAACCCCAAGTTCCCCGCTGACTTCATCGAAAACGGCGACTTCAAGTGGTGCTGGGCTCCCTCTCACTGGCTGATCGACATGATCCCCGACTCCATCTATGTTGAGAACCCCTACTGGGAAAAGACTGGCCTGTCCGATGAGGATGTTCTGATCAACGCGAAGGCTAAGGGCGTTGACAAGTCCACCGTTAAGGATCTGGGCAAGGAACTGACCTACTACTTCTGGAACGTAGGCGGCATGCCCACTCTGAACTCCTTCGTTCTGAGAGCCGGCGAAAGCAGAAATGATACCGTTGTCCATCTGGATCGTAATGTTTACTACTGGAAGGTCGACGCGCAGGGTCAGCAGCTGCCCTACTGCGACGCTATCGTCATGACCAAGACTTCCGCCGATGGCCAGGACCAGCTGATGTTCCGTTCCGGCGAAGTTGACATTCTGGGCGTTGCCATGCAGGATATCGCCTCCATCATGGCTGACATGGGCGACGCGGCTGTACTGCGTACCTTCGCCAGCGTTGACTGGGGCGGAGTGAAGGTCACCTTCAACTACACCCACAAGGATGCTAACTACGCCAACCTGTTCAATAACATCAAGTTCCGTCAGGCCATCTCCATCGCTGTTGACCGTGCTGCCCTGTCCGAACTGGTCTCCGACGGCTTCCTGCTGCCCGGTCAGTGCGCTCCTCAGGCCGGTAACTTCGGCTACGACGAAGAGTGGATCAACAAGTGGACCGAGTACAATGTTAACGAAGCCAAGAAGCTGCTGGAAGAATGCGGCCTGGTCATGGGCGACGACGGCTTCTATAACTTCGCTGACGGCTCTGACTTCCTGCTGACCTTCTATGGCTATCTGGAGTCCGGCGCAGCCGGTGAGTATCCCATCCTGGAGCAGTACTACAACGCCGTTGGCATCAAGACTGCATGGAAGGAATACGAAGTTGCCGCATTCGATATGGAAGTCGACAACAACGACTGGACCGCGATCCTGGATCCCCACACCTCCATTGGCGGCCTGTCCATGAAGGACCGCGTTGCTCCCTTCGTTCCCGTACAGCAGGCTGCTGAATGGTACGGCGAGTTCGGCACCTGGGTTGGCACCAACGGCGCATCCGGCGTAGAGCCCACCGGCGCTATGGCTCAGCTGGTTGAGATCTGGAGAAAGTGGGAAGCCACTCCCAACGCTGATGAAAGAGATCAGTACAACCTGGAGATCTACGAGATCCATAAGGCTAACCTGTGGACCATCGCTTATCTGCAGAGCGCAGGTACCTACAACCTGGTCAGCTCCAAGCTGCACAACTATCCCGATAACCTGGTCAGTGCTGACCTGTACATGTATGCCAATATCGTTCACTACGAGAACCTGTTCAAGGCTGAATGATATTTGACATCAGAAGTCGTACATAATTAGATTCGCGGAGGCGGGAAACCCAGTTTCTCCGCCTCCGTTTTCTTTTCCAAGAGGTATATGTATGGATGACACAACATTAAATGAGAAGAAAAATTTCATTACTTCTGTAAGGGATTTTTTCAGAAAAGACCTGGTGCAATATATTGTAAAGCGTCTTTTCATGTTCATTCCCACATTGTTTCTGATCTCCGTGTTGACTTTCTTTGTGATCCAGCTGCCGGAAGTTGACTATGTGGACAGAGAAATTTCAAAGCTTTCCGCGGAGGGCGAGTTTATCAGTCAGGAAGAAGCGGAAGCTCTGCGTAAAGAATACGGCCTGGATCTGCCTGTATGGCAAAGATACCTGAAGTGGATCGGCGGTATCATTTGGACGCCAACAGATTCTTCCTATTATAGACTTTATGAGTCCCATCATGACTGGAAGTATTCCTTCGCCTACGGCAAAAATGTCTGGGACGTGATCGACGACCGTTTGGGACTAACCATATTGGTATCCGCGCTGATTATGATCTTCCAATATGCGGTATCCCTTCCCATCGCGGTCTATGCTTCCACCCATCAGTATTCCGTGGGTGACTATATTGCCTCGTTTATAGGCTTCCTGGGCGCGGCCATACCAAACTTTATTTTGGCGTTTATGCTGATGTATTGGTCCTATAAACTAACCGGTAACGCCAATGTGGGCTTGGATCTAAGCGGATTTTTCCCGTTCTTAAAGAGCATGATCATTCCCTTCCTTGTCATCGGCACCTCCGGCACCTGCGGCATTATCCGCTCCGTGCGCGCCCAGATGCTGGACGAGGTGGGCAAGCAGTATACCCTGACCGCCCGCGCTAAGGGTGTTCCCGAGAGAACCATTATTATGAAATACTGCTTCCGGGCAGCTATGAACCCCACTGTATCCGGCCTGGGTGGCGTTTTGTCCAGCCTGTTCTCCGGCTCTACGGTTACCGCAATGGTGCTGATGATCGACGTGCAGGGTCCCGAGCTGCTGAAGGCGTTGCAGACAGCGGACCTTTATCTGGCCGGCGGCATTGTTATGACCCAGGCAATTTTGGTCGTTATCGGCATTTTGTTCTCGGATATTGCGCTGGCATTCCTGGATCCCAGAATTCGTTACTCTGGAGGTGACAGATAATGAACTTTTTCAAGAAGATCTTTAAGAAAAAAGTAAAAACGCAGGAAGACTATTATCTGGCATCCCAGTGGACCCTCATGGGCAGAAAGCTGGCAAAGCATAAGCTGGCGCAGTTCTCCATGGTTATTCTCGGCATTTTGTATTTCGGCGCCCTGTTTGGCAATTTCCTTGCGCCCTATGGCCTGGAAGAATTCGACGGTTTGTACAAAGACTCGTCTCCTACCAAGATTTACACGGTGTATGAGGGTGAATTTGTAGGCCCGTATGTCTTCAAATTGGTCAAGACCATTGACAGAACTGATTTTTCGGTTCGCTATGATTATGATACATCGGAATATTATCCCATTGAGTTTTTTGTCCACGGCGCAGAATATAAGTTCCTGGGCCTGTTCAAAACGGACCTGCACCTGTTTGGTGTCGGAGAGGGCAGCAAAGGCGGCACGGGCGCAAAGGTGATGCTGTTCGGCGCGGACTCGCTGGGGCGCGATTTGTTCTCCAGAGTTCTCTATGGCAGCCAGGTTTCCCTGACTATGCCTTTCGCCAGCGCGATCATCAGCCTGTTCCTTGGCGTTCTGATTGGCTCCCTTTCCGGCTATTTGGGCGGAACCTTTGATATTATCGTGCAGCGCATTATTGAAGTGATTGGCGCGGTGCCCCAGATTCCTCTGTGGATGGCCCTTTCCGCCGCTATTCCTGCCGGTATTTCCACCATTAAAATGTATTTCTACATGACGCTCATTCTTTCCTTCATCAACTGGACCGGCATGGCCCGCGTGGTCCGCGGCAAAATGCTGTCGCTGAAGAACGAGGACTATGTTATGGCGGCAAGACTTTCCGGCGTTTCCACCTGGAACATTATCTGGAAGCACTTGGCGCCGGGCTTCATGAGTTACTTGATCGTATCCATGACCCTTGGCATTCCCGGCTCCATCGTAGGTGAGACTTCCATGTCCTACCTGGGCCTGGGTATCAAGTCCCCCGCAACTTCCTGGGGCGTTCTCCTGCAGGAGGCCAGCGCCGTTACGGAAATCGCAAGCCACCCCCACAAGCTGATCCCCATTATTTTCGTTGTTCTCACCGTTTTGGCTTTCAATTTCCTGGGCGACGGTTTGAGAGACGCGGCTGACCCCTACAAGTAAGAAATTGGAGGTATGTAATAATGAATAAAGACAATATTCTTGAAGTAAAAGACCTCCATGTAGACATTCGTATGGCAGAGGGCCTTTTGACCGCCGTTCGTGGCGTAAACTTTGAAATGAAAAAGGGCGAGACTCTGGGCCTGGTTGGCGAATCCGGCTGCGGCAAGTCCCTAACCTGTAAGGCGATCCTCGGCATCAACGAAAAAAAGTGTGTATCCAGCGGACAGATCCTGTTTGACTCCGAGCAGCACGGCGAAGTGGAGCTGATCGAGCTGGCAAATATGAAGAAGAATGACAAGATCCGTTCCATTCGTGGCAAGGAAATCTCCATGATCTACCAGGAGCCCATGGTTGCCTTTTCACCTATGTACACAATTGGCAATCAGATCAACGAGGCCACTCTGCTCCATATCACAAAGGACAAGAAAAAAGCCAAGGAGATTTCCATGGAAGTGATGCGTAAAGTCGGCATCGCTAATGTGGAAAAGCGCTACAATCAGTATCCCCATGAATTTTCCGGCGGCATGCTGCAGCGCGCGCTGATCGCTATGGCGCTGGTGTGCAATCCCAAGCTTTTGATTGCTGACGAGCCTACTACCGCTTTGGACGTGACCATTCAGGCGCAGATTTTGGAGCTGATGAAGGAACTGCAGAAGGATTTCGACACTTCGATCCTTTTCATTACCCACGACCTGGGTGTTGTCGCGAAGATGTGTGACCGGGTGGCGGTTATGTACCTGGGCAAGATCGTGGAAAGCGCGGATGCCAAAGAAATCTATGCAAATCCCCAGCATCCTTACACCAGAGGCCTGATTGGCTCTGTGCATAAGATCGGCTCCAAGAAAGAAGAACGACTTTTCTCCATCGAGGGAACTGTGCCGCTTGCCATGAACCTGCCGGAAGCTTGCGGATTCTACGATAGATGCGACGCCCGGATCGAAGGTCTTTGCGACAAGGCGGACCCCGAGCTGGTAGAGGTGGCCCCGGGACATAAGATCGCCTGCTTCAACTGCCCCCACGAGGCATGCAAAGAACAGCGCGCCAGAGTGGAAGCGCTCCTGAAGGAAAAGGAGGGCGCAAGCAATGCATAACGATAACATTATAGAAGTAAAAAACCTGCACAAGCAATTTGCCTCCAAGGGCATCACGGTAAAGGCAGTCAATGATGTAAGCTTTGCGGTGAAGCCGGGCGAGACGATCGGTATCGTTGGTGAATCCGGCTGCGGCAAGACCACATTGGGACGCTGCATTGTTCGCGCCTATAATGCGTCCAGTGGCGAAGTGTTTTATCGCACAAGAGCGGGCGAGGAAGTTGACTTTTTGAAGGTTGACAGAAAGAAAATGAAAGAGATCCGCAAGGAGATTCAGATGATCTTCCAGGACCCCTATTCTTCTCTGGATCCCCGTATGACGGTTCTGGACATCATCGAAGAACCGTTGAAGGCCAACTATCCGAAGATGCCGAAAGCCGAAATGGATCAAAAAGCAAAGGAAATGGCGGAAAAGGTTGGTTTGAACCCCACCTATTTGATGCGCTATCCCCATGCCTTCTCCGGCGGTCAGCGCCAGCGTATCGGCATTGCCAGAGCCTTGGTTGTGGAGCCGCAGGTTATTGTCTGCGACGAAGCCGTATCCGCTCTTGACGTGTCCATTCAGGCACAGGTGATCAATTTGCTTCGTGACCTGCAGAAAGACCTGAACTTAACCTATTTGTTTATCAGCCATGATCTGTCGGTAGTAGAACATATTTCCGACAAGGTGGGCGTGATGTACCTGGGCAGAATGGTGGAGTTTGGTAATACGGAAGAACTGTTTGAAAAGCCGATGCACCCGTATACGGAGGCGCTGCTGTCCGCTGTTCCCGTGGCCGACCCCACCAAGCAGATAGAGCGCATCCCGCTGGAAGGCGAGATCCCCAACCCGGCCAATCCTCCCAGCGGCTGCTTCTTCCACACCCGCTGCCGCTACTGTACGGAAAAGTGCAAGGAGTGCGCGCCGGAGTATAAGGAGCTGGAGCCCGGTCATTTTGTGGCCTGCCACCGCGCTGAGGAGCTGAAGCTGAGAGGTTTCTCTTATGACGAATAAAAAGCTGATCATTTTCACCGACTCCGGCGATACCATCATCGACGAAGCCACCCAGATAAGGGATGATCGCGGCATCGTGCTGGAAGCGGATTTTATTCCCGGCGCCGGCGAAGTATTAAAGCAGCTTCACGACGAGGGCTTTACGGTCGCGTTGGTGGCTGACGGCGAGTGGGAATCGTTCCAGAATGTGTACAAGAAAAACGGCCTGGGCTACTGCTTTGATGCCTGGATCGTTTCCGAGGTAGTGGGCAAGCAGAAGCCGGAGCCTATCATGTTTGAAAAGGCTTACGAGTCCCTGCGGCTGACGGAGGCGGACAAGCCCCGCATTGTTATGATCGGCAATAACCTGAAAAAGGACATTGCCGGCGCCAATCGCCAGGGAATCACTTCTATTTGGCTGGATTGGTCGCCCCGGTATTTCCACACCGTGGAGGAGCCCGACTGGCAGCCGGACTACACGGTCAAGACCCCTGCGGAGTTGATCCCGCTATTGCACGAACTGGAAGAGAAATTGTAAAGTTGAGGTTATGCCAATGGATAATATGGCACACAAAACTTTAATTGAAGAAAAGCTGGAAAAGCTGATCGAAGCTTTTACCCCGATTTTGTATGAGGACGATGAGATCTTCCTTGAGGGTATGAAGGACCGAAACCTGGCCGGCGATGATATCCGCCGCTATCAGCATTGGGAGTGGCCCCAAGGCGTGGGCCTTTACGGTCTGTGGAAGCTGTTTGCCAGAACCAAGCAGCAGAAGTACCTGGATATTCTCACCAAATTCTTCGACGCGCAGCTGGAGATCGGCTTTCCTGCGCTGAATGTGAATACGGCCGCGCCTTTTTTGACCATGTCTTATGTGGCCGAGTATCTGGGGGATGAGCGGTATCTGGCGCCCTGCAGGGAAAGCGCGGCCTGGATCATGGAGCGTTTCCCCCGGACCAAAGAGGGCGGCTTCCAGCACATGACCTCCGATACCCTCAATGACCAGGAATTGTGGGATGATACCCTGTTTATGAGCGTTTTGTTCCTGGCCAATATGGGCCGAATTGAGGGGAAACGGGAATATATCGACGAAGCCCAGCGCCAGTTCCTTCTGCATGCCAAGTACCTGGCCGATCCCGAAACGGGCCTGTGGTATCACGGTTGGACCTTTAACGGCAACCATAATTTTGCGGAGGCATTCTGGGGCCGGGGCAATTGCTGGGCCACCATTGCCATTCCGGAATTCCTGCAGATGGTGCGCTGCGACGCGGATGTGCGGGAGGCGCTGACCCGGGTTTTGCTGTGCCAGATCAAAAGCCTGGTCAAATACCAGTCCCAGTCCGGCATGTGGCACACGCTGATCGACGATCCCACTTCCTATGTGGAGTCCAGCGCCACCTGTGGCTTTGGCTACGGAATTTTAAAGGCGGTCCATACCGGACTCATCGACCCGTCCTACGCCGATGCCGCATGGAAAGCTTTGCAGCCCATGCTGGGCTACATTGCCGACGACGGCGTGGTCCATCAGGTGTCCTACGGCACGCCTATGGGCCGTGAAAGCAAGGACTTTTATAAAAACATCGAACTGCGGCAAATGCCTTATGGACAGGCGCTTGCTATGCTGTTTTTGATCGAATGTCTGCATTGACGCGGAAAAACCGATAAGCTTATACAATGAGCGGCGGGGAATGAGGTCGCTCGGCCTCATTCCCCATCTTTTTTCATGAATTCGGAAACACAAGTGCTGCCCAACGGGGCCACTTTATCAATAGAAAATTATTTTGTAGGAGGACTATCTATGAATACCTTACCCGTAATGAAGCCTTATATCGGCGGTGAATGGATCGAAAGCGAAAGCCAGAAGTATACCACTATCTATGACCCCTCCACCGGAAAGCCCATCGCTCAGGTTCCTCAGTGCACCGCGTCTGAGGTCGAGAAGGCCATTGCTGCCGCCAAGGCGGCGTTCCCCGCATGGAAGAATACCCCTGTCCGCAGCCGCGCCAATATCATGATGAAGCTGCGCAATCTCATTGAACGGGATATGGAAGAACTGACCCGGATGGTTGCTACCGAAAACGGCAAGTGCTGGAGCGAGGCTGCCGGTGATGTGGCAAAGGCTCTGGAGATGACTGAGCTGGCCTGCTCCGCGCCCAGCCTTTTGATGGGCGAAAGCCTGATGGATACCTCCGCCGGCTATGACACGACCCTCTACCGGGAGCCCATTGGCGTGTTCGCCGGTATTGCGCCCTGGAATTTCCCGGCGATGATTCCCGTGGGCTGGATGGCTCCGCTGGCCATCGTCTGCGGCAATACTTTTGTGCTGAAGCCTGCCTCCACGACTCCCATGACCTGCATGAAGATTGCCGAGCTTTACAAGGAAGCCGGTGTGCCCGACGGCGTTTTCAATATCGTTCCCTGCTCCCGCAATGAGGCGGAGATTTTGCTGACCCATCCCGATGTTCGGGGCATTACCTTCGTTGGTTCTACTGAGGTTGGCCTGCATGTTTACTCCACTGCCGCAGCTCATGGCAAGCGAGTCCAGGCCCTGTGCGAGGCCAAAAATCACGCGCTGGTGCTGAAGGACGCTCCCATCACCCGTACCGCCGCCGGCATTATGAACTCTGCTTTCGGCTGCGCCGGTGAGCGCTGCATGGCGCTGCCCGCGGTAGTGGTGGAAGAAGAGATCGCTGACCAGCTGGTTGCCGAACTGGTCAGATTGTGTAAGGAACAGAAGGTAGGCCCCGCCTACGATAAGACCTCCAATTTGGGCCCTGTGGGCAGCAAGGCGCATCAGAAATTCGTGCTGGATTGGATCGAAAAGGGCATTGAAGAGGGCGCGGAGCTTGTGCTGGACGGCCGCAATGTGAAGGTGGAAGGCTATGAGGACGGCTACTACATCGGCCACACCATTTTCGACCATGTTACAGAAGAAATGTCCATCGGCAATCGGGAGGTCTTTGGCCCGGTGCTGTGCATTAAGCGGGTCAAGAGCTTCGAGGAGGGCCTGGCCCTGATGAATCGCAATCCCTTTGCCAACGGCAGTGTGATCTTTACCCAGAACGGCTACTATGCCCGTGAATTTGCCAAGCGCACCGACGGCGGCATGGTTGGCGTGAATGTGGGCATTCCTGTGCCCATCGGCGTGTTCCCCTTCTGCGGCCATAAGCGTTCCTTCTTCGGCGATCTGCATTGCCATGGCAAGGATGCCTTCCGCTTCTATACCGAAAGCAAGTGCGTCACCATGCGGTGGTTCGATGAGGAAGAAATGAAGAAGGAAAAAGTGGATACCTGGGACGGCAGCGCCCTGTAAAAGGAGGCTCACGCTATGAGCTACATCACATTTGACCAAAATCGGCCCTTTGACCTGGTGCTGCTGGGCCGCGTGGCGGTGGACTTTAACCCGGTGGACTACTTCCAGCCCCTGGAAGAATGCACCACCTTCAAAAAATATGTAGGCGGCAGCCCTGCCAATATTGCCGTGGGCGCTGCCCGGCACGGCCTGAAGATCGGCTTTTTTGCCCGGGTTTCCGACGATCAGCTGGGGGATTTTGTCACCCATTTCTTTGAAAAGGAAGGCATCGATGTCAGCCGCATTCGCCGCTGCGAGAACGGCGAAAAGATCGGCCTGACCTTTACTGAGATTTTGTCCCGGGATGAAAGCAGTATTTTGATGTACCGCAACTGCATCGCGGACCTGCAGCTGCACCCGGATGATATTGACGAAGCGTACATCCAAAATACCAAGGCGCTGCTGATTTCCGGCACCTCTTTGGCGGCATCTCCATCCCGGGAGGCTGCGCTGAAGGCCGTTATGCTGGCCAAACGCTGTGGCACCAAGATCATTTTCGATGTGGACTACCGCAGCTATTCCTGGAAGAACATGGATGAAGTGTCCATTTACTATTCCATGGTGGCCAGAGAAGCGGACATCATTATGGGTTCCCGGGAAGAATTTGACCTGATGGAAGCGCTCATTGAGCCGGGCCGGGATGATCTGCAGTCCGCTGCCTATTGGCATGGTCAGAATGCCAAGATCGTCATCATTAAGCACGGCAAAAAGGGTTCTACCGCTTACACCAATGACGGCAAGCGCTATACTGTGCGGCCCTTCCCGGTGGACGCCCTGAAATCCTTTGGCGGTGGCGACGGCTATGGCGCCGGCTTCCTGTACGGCCTGTACAGCGGCTGGGATCTGATAGACTCGCTGGAATTCGGCTGCGCCCAGGCTTCCATGATGGTGGCGGCCCATTCCTGCAGCGAGGAAATGCCCCGCGCCGAAGCGATCCATGCCTTTATCCGCGCCAGCAAGGAAAAATACGGCGAAACCGTTTGCTGTGATCGGGAGGAAATGTAAATGAGTATGATGACTGTGGGCCAGGCCATTGTAAAATTCCTGGATAATCAGTATATTGAGCTGGACGGTGTCGAAACGAAATTTGTCGACGGCGTATTCACCATTTTCGGCCACGGTATCGTAGTGGGTTTGGGCCAGGCGCTGGATGAAAATCCCGGCGGCTTGCGGGTCTACCAGGGCCGCAACGAGCAGGGTATGGCCCATGTGGCCGCCGGCTTTGCCCGGCAGAATAACCGGCGTAAGATCATTGCCTGCGCTTCTTCCATTGGCCCCGGCGCTGCCAATATGGTCACCGCCGCTGCCTGCGCCACCGTCAACCGCATCCCGTTACTGCTACTGCCCGGCGATACCTTCGCCGTGCGGCAGCCCGACCCGGTGCTGCAGCAACTGGAGCAGAGCTACTGTCCCAGCGTCACCACCAATGACGCCTTCCGCCCTGTTTGTAAATTCTGGGATCGGATCACCCGCCCTGAGCAGGTGATGTCCACTTTGGCCCAGGCCATGCGTGTGCTGACCGATCCGGCAGAAACCGGCGCTGTCTGTGTGGCGTTAAGCCAGGATGTGGAGGGCGAGAGCTATGATTACCCCGACTATTTCTTCCAGAAAAGGGTGCATCGCATTCGCCGGCTTGCCCCTGTTCAGGCGGATTTGGACGAATTGGTTGCCTTGATTCGGGAAAGCAAGCGCCCCATGATCATCTGTGGCGGCGGTGTCCGCTATAGCGAGGCCGGAGCGACCCTGGAAAGATTCTGCGAAGCCTTCCAAATTCCCTTCGGCGAGACCCAGGCCGGCAAATCCGCCTGTCACGCCTCCCATCCTATGAACTTGGGCGGCGTGGGTGTTACCGGCAATCTGTCTGCCAACACCATCGCCAGGGATGCCGACCTGATTATCGCCATCGGCACCCGCCTTTCCGACTTTACTACCGGCTCTAAGGAACTGTACGGAAAAGCAAAAATGGTTTCCGTCAACATCGGCGCTTTCGATGCCGCGAAGATGGACGCCACCATGGTCATCGGCGATGCCAAGGCCACATTGGAACTGGCCCATGCCGCATTGGCCGAAACCAATTATCGCAGCGGTTACTGCGGCGAAATCGAGGCTGCGAAGAAAGCCTGGGCAGAAGAATACGCCGCCCTGGCCGCTTACCGCTACGATGATTCGTTCGAACCGATTGTCAAGGCCCGTAATGAAAGCAGTATTGAAGAATATGTGGAAGTCACCGGCGGTAAGATCACACAGACCGCGGCCATCGCTCTGATCCGGGATCTGATCGCCCCCGATGCCATCATCGTGGGCGCTTCCGGCAGCCTGCCCGGCGATCTGCAGAGAATGTGGACCACCGATCATAAGGACTCCTATCAAATGGAATATGGCTTCTCCACCATGGGCTACGAAGTTTCCGCTGCTCTGGGCGCCAAATTGGCCTGCCCGCAGCAGGAAGTTTACTCCATGTGCGGCGACGGCGCATTCCTGCTGATGCACAGCGAACTGGTCACTTCCTTGCAGGAAGGCAAGAAGATCAATATTCTGCTGTTTGATAATGCGGGATTTGGCTGCATCAACAATCTGCAGATGTCTAACGGCATTGGCAACCTGGCCACCGAGTTCCGCTATCGTGATGCTGAGGGCGGGCTGAATGGCGGCATTATGCCTATTGATTATGCCATGGTGGCCCGTGGCTACGGCTGCAAGACCTACACGGCCACTACCCTGGAAGAACTGAAGGCTGCCCTGGAGGAGGCCAAAAAGCAGACTGTTTCCACCTTGATCGACATCAAGGCGCTGCCCAAAACCATGACCGATGGCTACGGCGCCTGGTGGAATGTGGGTCTGGCCTCTGTAAGTGGGGTAGAAGCCCAGAAGGCCGCATACGAAAATCTTATCGCCAACCGCGAAAAAGCCAGAAAGTATTGAGGTGACTGCTATGTTTACCGGAAAAAATGTAAAATTGGGCATTGCGCCCATTGCCTGGACCAATGATGATTTGCCCGAATTGGGCGGCGAAAATACCTTCCAGCAGTGCGTCAGCGAAATGGCGCTGGCTGGCTTTACCGGAAGCGAAGTGGGCAATAAGTATCCCAAGGACCCGGCGGTTTTGAAGCCCATGCTGGAGCTTCGCGGCATTGAGATCTGCAACGCCTGGTTCTCCACGTTCCTGATCTCCAAGCCTTACGAGGAAACGGAAGCTGAGTTTGAAAAGCATGTTGCCTTCCTGGCCGCCATGGGCGCCAAGGTGGTGGGCGTGTCCGAGCAGAGCCATTCCACCCAGGGCGATCAGTCCCAGCCTGTGTTTGAAGATAAGTATGAAATGAACGATGCGGAATGGGATCTGCTGTGCGATGGCTTAAATAAACTTGGCAAGCTGAGTTTGGAAAAGTATGGTGTTGCTTTGACTTTCCACCATCACATGGGTACCGTGGTCCAGTCCGCCAAGGAGACCGATCGGCTGATGGACGGCACCGATCCCAAGTATGTCAGCCTCCTGTTCGATTCCGGCCACTTTGCTTACTGTGGAGAAAATCCTGCGGAACTGGTGACTCGCCATGCGAAGCGCATCAAGCATGTGCATTTGAAGGATATCCGCCCCGATGTGGTGGCCCGGGTGCTGACAGAGCATCTTTCCTTCCTGGAAGGTGTCCGCCAGGGCGCGTTTACCATCCCCGGCGACGGCTGCGTGGATTTTGATCCCATTTTTAAGGTTTTGGCAGAGAGCGACTATGAAGGCTACATGGTTGTGGAAGCCGAGCAGGACCCCGCCAAGGCAAATCCTCTGGAATACGCCATTCGCGCGAGAAAATTTATCCGGGAACACACCGGTCTGTAATTGGAGGTAGAATATGGTTACAGTTGGTATTATTGGCGCCGGCCGTATTGGCAAGGTGCACACCGAGTCCATTAGCAATTATGTCCGCAATGCCCGCATCAAGACCGTTGCTGACCCCTTTATGAACGAAATCACCGATGCCTGGTTGAAGTCCATGGGCGTGGAGAACACCTGCACCGATTATCACGAGATTTTGCGTGATCCCGAGATCCAGGCGGTACTGATCTGCTCCTCCACCAACACGCATTCTCCCATTTCTCTGGAGGCCATCGCCGCGGGCAAGCATGTCTTCTGCGAAAAGCCCATCGACCACGACCTGACTAAGATCAAGCAGGTGGTAGAGGCGCTGAAGGGCAGCAATATCAAGTACCAGGTTGGCTTCAACCGCCGCCACGACCACAATTTCGCCGCTGTCAAGCAGGCAATCAACGAGGGCAAGGTGGGCGATGTGCATATCATTAAGATCACCTCCCGTGACCCCGAGCCGCCTTCTGCTGAGTATGCGGCTGTTTCCGGCGGTATGTTTTTGGATATGACCATCCATGATTTCGACATGGTCCGCTTCCTGGCCGGCTGCGACGCCGAGGAAATCTATGTGCAGTCCGCTGTTCTGGTAGATCCCGCTATCGGCGAAGCCGGCGATGTGGATACCGCGGTCATTACCCTGAAAATGGAAAACGGCGCCATTGCCGTCATCGACAATTCCCGCCGTGCCGCTTACGGCTATGACCAGCGCGCCGAAGTATTCGGCTCCAAGGGCATGGTGGCCACCGCCAATGATACCCTGTCCACCGCGGTCCTTTCCAACGCCGAGGGCGTTACCGGCGAAAAGCCCCTGTATTTCTTCCTGGAGCGGTATATGCAGAGCTTTGCTACCGAGGTCAAGGGCTTCATCAACGCCATTGAGAACGACACCGACACCCTGGTTGGCGTGGAAGACGGCCTGAAGCCTGTGCTGATGGGTATCGCCGCCAAGAAGTCTGTGCTGGAGCACCGTCCTGTCAAGCTCTCTGAGATCGAATATTAAGGTGAAATTATGAGCAAGGAATTTTCCTATCCCGAATTTGAAAACGGCGTCAAAATTCTCTCCCGGGCCGGTGACGCGGAAAATGACATGATGATGAACATCACGGCTTACCGTATGGCCAAGGGTGAGCGTCGCACCTTCTGCTGCGAAGGGGAAGAGATGGCCGTCCTGCTGGTGTTGGGCCATGTAACCTTTGCCTGGGAGGACCGTGAGGAGACCGGCCTTCGCAATTCCTTTATTGAGGAAGGCCCTTACTGCCTGCATGTCAGCTGTGGCGTGGAAGTTACCGTCATGGCGCTTGCTGACAGCGAGGTGCTGGTGCAGACTACAGAAAATGAGCGGGATTTCCCCAGCGTATTCTACCGCCCGGAGGACTGCCGCAACGACATTTTTGGCCTGGGTGTGCTGGAAGGCAAGCTGGAGCGCACAGTTCGCACCGTCTTTGACTACAAAAACGCTCCCTATTCCAACATGGTAAACGGCGAGGTGATCAATCACCAGGGCGGCTGGAGCAGCTATACGCCTCATCATCATCCCCAGCCGGAGGTTTATTACTACCGCTATGAGCGCAGCGAGGGATTTGGCGCTTGCTTTATCGGGGAAAATGCGTATAAAATAAAAGATGGAAGCGTAGCTGCTATTCCCGGCGGCAAGACCCATCCTCAGGTCACCGCGCCTGCATTCCCCATGTATTATTGCTGGATGATCCGTCATCTGCCGGAAAATCCCTGGACAGATCGGATAGTGGATCCCCGCTACACCTGGATCGACGCAAAAATGCTGTAAAGAGGTAGCTTTATGAACATTGGCAGACAATGGGAAGACCGGCTTCGCATTTGGGCGGAGCAGTTCCCCAAGCACTATTTCCGTAAGGCCGCATCCCTTTCTTTGGAATATTTCACCACCTTTGACCACATCGCTTTTGAGGCTGCGTCGAAGATGGCATATTCTGCTGCCCCGGCAGGAGCCAAATGGGGTAAGAAGTGGGAATATGGCTGGTTCCGTACCGCGTTCGCCGTTCCGGCGGAGCTGGAAGGGAAGCGGCTGGTGCTGCATTTAGAATGCGGCGAGGAAATGCTGGTTTTTGTTAACGGAGCCGAGTCTGGCGCCATCGACAAAAAGCACAAGTTTATCACCCTGTCCCGGTCTGCTAAGGCAGGGGAAGTTTATGAGATCTATGCCGAATGCTACGCCGGTCACGGCGTCCGAAACGAGGGCGCCGGCCCGGTGGCCTTCGGGCAGGAGTCTGTACCCGAGCCTCCCGTCTGTCAGCAGGGGGTAGGGGAGAGCTTCATCGGCGTCTGGAACGAGGCTGTGTTCCAGGTGGCCATGGACTATCTGACCCTGTATGAATTGGTGAAAAAGCTTCCGGAAAAGAGCTTGCGCACCATGAAAATCGTAGAGGGCCTGAAAAAATTCACCTATATTGCGGATTTTGAGTTGCCGGAGCCGGAATTGACCGCTTCCGTGGTAGAGGCAGGAAAGGTACTCAAACCCTTGCTGGCCTGCAAAAATGGTTCCACCATGCCGGACTACACCGTATTCGGCCAGTCCCATTTGGATCTGGCCTGGCTGTGGCCGGTGGAGGAAACCATTCGCAAATCCGCCCGGACCTACTCCAATCAGCTGGCGCTGATGGAAGAATACCCGGATTATCAATTTTTGCTCTGCGAGCCCCCCATTTTGGAGTGGCTGAAAAGCTACTATCCCAATGTGTGGCAGCGGGTGAAAGAAAAGATCGCCGAGGGCAAGTTCCATCCGGAAGGCGCTCTGTGGGTGGAGAGTGATACCAATATTCCCTCCGGCGAATCGCTGATTCGCCAGTTCGTATGGGGCAAGCGGTGGTATCGGCGGGAACTGGGCGTGGACAGTAAGCTGGCCTGGATGCCGGATACCTTCGGCTTCTCCGCGGCCCTGCCCCAAATTATGAAAAAGTGCCAGGTGCCCTATTTTGCCACCCAGAAGCTGATCCGGCAGGACCCGGAATGTGAGCCCTTCCCCTATAATGTATTTTGGTGGGAGGGCATGGACGGCAGCAAGGTTTTGGCCCATACCTTCAAGAAAAACAACGCAAACTTTAACCCCGGCGATCTGATCACCCGCTGGGAAGAAGACCGGGTGCAGCAGGAAAATATTGACGGCCTCATGTTCCCCTTCGGCTTTGGCGACGGTGGCGGCGGCCCCACCAGAGAAATGGTGGAAATGGCGGCCCGCTGCGCCGACCTGGAGGGTACGCCCCGGTGCCATATGGAAAGCCCCGTCCAATATTTTGAGAGGCTTACAGATGTGGAAAATACCTTCCGTGGCGAGCTGTACCTTGCCTGGCACAGAGGTACGCTGACCTCCCAGACCAAGACAAAAATGCTTATCCGCAGGGCAGAAATCTCCCTGAAAAACCTGGAATTTTTCCTGTCCCGGCAGATGCTGGCAGGAAAAGAAATGCCGGAAAACTGGCGGGAAAGATTAGACGGGCTGTGGAAAAAGCTGCTGTTTAACCAGTTCCACGACATCGCTCCCGGCACTTCTATTGCCCGGGTGCATGAGCGGGCAGAGCAGGAATTGGAGGAAGTGCTGGAATCTGCATGTCTGTGGAAGCGGGAAATGCTGGAAAAGCCCAGCATTGAGGGGGTTATGGCCTATAACTTCCATAGCTGGACCACTCGTTGCGGCAATGTGACCATTCCTGCCCAGAGCGCCGTACCGCTGGCAAACGGCGAGTCCGCAACTGCCCCAACCGTGACCCATAGCGAAGAAGGCTGGGTGCTGGAAAATAAGCATCTGCGCTGTGTCATTAACGAAAACGGCGAATTGGTCAGCGTGAAGCGCCCCGGCAGCGACACCGAATACTTGGCAGGCGTTGGCAACCGCTTCCTGATGTTCAAGGATGTAAATACCTGCTATGATGCCTGGGAGCTGGGCAGTATGTATGAAAACCTGCCGGTGAAATTAAATGAAAGGGCACAAATCAAGATTGTGGGGGGCCCAAGCAATGCGGTGCTGCAAGTCAAAAAGCAACTGCTGAATTCTGTTTTGGAACAAAACATCATTTTGGAGCACAATGCGGATAGTATTCAGTTTATTACGGATATCCACTGGCAGGAGAAGCACAAGCTTCTGAAGGTGGCTTTCCCGGTGAATGCTTACGCCAACGAAGCTTATCACGAAACCCAGTTTGGCTATGTGAAGCGGCCGGTGCATCGCTCCTATCAGACCGACAAGGATCGCTATGAGGTCTGCAACCACCGCTACACCGCCCTGACCGATGGCGCTCACGGCGCCGCGGTGCTCAACGACGGCAAGTATGGTGTCAATGTGGTGGATAATGAAATTCGCTTGACCCTTCTCAAATCTGCTATGATGCCCGATCAGAACGCAGACCGGGGCGCACAGCACCTCCGTTATGCCTTTTATCCCTTTGATGGCGCATTCGCCGACAGCGATGTGCTGCACCAGGCGGCAGAATTCAATGAGGGCTATATTTTTGGCGGTGTTAGCGACGGTTTAGATCCCATTTTCCTGGCGGACAAGAAAAATATCATTGTGGATACCATCAAACCGGCGGACACTTTCGAAAATGCCCTGCTGGCGCGTGTTTATGAGGCCATGGGCAAGCAGACGGATTGTACCTTTACCAAGCACGAAAATATTAAAACCGTTACCGAAACGGATATGCTGGAGGAAAACGGACAAGCAGTTGATCTGCAGAATGTCCACTTCGGCCCCTTTGAAATTAAGACGTTTATTCTGAACCTTTAATATTTCTGTCATTCCGAGGCCGAAGGCCGTGGGAATCCCCCGGTTAGAACGAAAAAGGTGCTGAAACCTTGGGGGATTGCCACACCAGTGTGCGCACTGGTTCGCAATGACCGATCATGAGAGGAACGCTTATGTTTAGAATCGGAATTGACCTGGGCGGCACCAACATTGCCGCCGGGCTTGTGGATGCAAGCGGACGGATCGTGGATCGGGAGAATGTGAAAACGGGTCTTCCCACCACCCCGGACCGCCTGGTGGAGGCTATGGCCGGTCTCTGCCTGCGCCTGATGGCGAGAAACGGCCTGGAAAATCAGAATATCCGCAGCATCGGCGTGGGCGTGCCCTGTACGGCCAACAAGCGCACAGGTTATATGGAGGACGCGGAGCATTTGGGCTTCGCCTCCGGTCCTTTGGCTGGGCCGCTGCGGGAAGCGCTGGGTCTTCCGGTTTATTTGGAAAACGATGCCAATGCCGCTGCCTGGGGGGAATTTAAGTCAGGCCATTACGATGCCGATTCCTTTGTGCTGGTCACCCTGGGCACCGGTATCGGCGGCGGCATTATCCTGGGCGGCAAGTTGATCACAGGCGTCAACAATGCTGCCGGTGAGATTGGCCATATGACCATCCATATGGACGGCGAGCCTTGCGGCTGCGGAAGGAACGGCTGCTTTGAATCCTATGGCTCCGCTTCTGCCCTGATCCGGCACGCCCGGGAGGAAACCGGGGAGCAGATCACGGAAGCGAAGGAAGTGTTTGATCGGGCGGCAGCAGGGGAGCAGGTGTTTGTCCGGCTCTTGGATACATATACCACCCACCTGGCGGTTGGACTGGCCAATTTGATCAATATCTTCGGTCCCGCCTATATCTGCATCGGCGGTGGCGTTAGCCACGCAGGGGATGCTCTTCTGCAGCCGGTACGGGAAAAAACCTATGGCATTATGTTTGCGAAAGCTGCCCGTCAGAAACCGGAAATCATCTTGGCAAAGCTTCAAAATGATGCGGGAATTTTGGGCGCTGCCCTATTAGATCACTGAGAGGAGATACTGTTATGCGAGCACATTATGAGCGAGTGGTAGAAGATACAGAAAAACGGGTACGCTATGCCCTGCGCAGCCAGAATACGGACAAAACCAGCCCCTATTATGGCGCTTATGTGATGCCCAATGGCGTGTATATGCAAAAACACGCCCTGTATCAGATCGCCTCTTTGGCAGCGGCTTACTGCAATGCCGATTGCTGCTACTATCACGACGAAAATATTCTGGCCAGTATGCTGCTGGGCTTGGATTATGTGGATTCCACGCAGCATGAAAACGGCCTGTTTGACTATATTACCTGTAATTTTTTCTCCGCGCCGGATACTGCTTTTTGCATTGGCATCATTCTGCCCATGTACAAGTACCTGGTCAAGCAGCCGTCTTTGACCGACGGTGAGCGACTTTTGAAGGAGCGGATGGGCAAGATCATCCATGCCGGTGGCCGCGGCCTTTTAGAGGGCGGTTTTCACACCCCCAATCACCGCTGGGCCATTGCCGGCTTGCTGGCCCAGTGCGGCAAGCTTTTTGGCGAGGAAGATCTGACGCAAGCCGCTTTCCAGTACCTAAATGAGGGCATCGACTGCAACGAGGACGGCGAGTACTCCGAAAAGAGCGCCGGTAATTACAACGGCGTCAATAATCAGGCGATGCTGTTTCTGGCAGAAGCCCTGGGCGACGACAGCTATGAGCAGCATGTGATCCGCAATCTTCGCATGATGCTGACCTACTGGGAGCCGGACGACAGCATTTTTACCGCCAATTCCACCCGGTTCGACAAGGATCGGCTGGTTTATCCCGACGGTTACTATTTCTTCTATCTGTACATTGGCGTGAAGTATGAGATTCCGGAATTCATTGCCATGGCCAATTATGCCTTCCGGATCATTTTTGAGAAAAATCTGTTGTCCCCGGATCTGCTGGGACGGTTCATGTTACACCCGGAGCTGATCGATTATGAAGCGGATGCCTGTCACACGCCTACGGAATATAAGGCTTTCTATGCCGATTCCGGCATCGCCCGGGTTCGCCGGGGGCGCTTCAGCTACACGGTGATGAAGGATAAGTCCAATTTCCTCTATGTACACAACGGCGCTGTGAAGCTGGCGGTAAAGATCGGCGGCAGCTTCTGCGAGCACCGGGCCTTTAAGGCAGAGAAAATGTGGGAGGAAAACGGGCAGTTCCATTTGCATCAGACCATGCGGGGCTGGTATTATTTGCCCTTCCCGGAGAAACCCGCCACTTCCGACTGGTGGCAGATGGATAATGTCAGCCGCCCCAAAAAGTGGGGCCCGGATATGGAGATCGATGTGGTCGTCCGGGATACCGAGGACGGCATTGATGTGGACATCCGCACCAGCGGTGTCCAGGGCGCGCCCTGGCGTGTGGAGCTGGCCTTCAGCGGCATCGACCGGCTGGAAAGCGATCATTTGGTCATGCCCATCCATGGCGATGAGGTGCTGGTGCTGAAGGATGGCTTCTTCACCGCTGCCAATGCCGATGGCGCTATGCGGGTGGGCCCTTGCTTCGGCGCGCACCATTTCACCGAGGGCAAGGAAGACAGCGAAACCAAAACGCCCGGCTGCGCCACCGTATATCTCACCGACTACACCGAATTCCACCATGTGATTTCCATCCGTCCATAAAGGAGGTAGCCTTATGCGTCAATACGAAAATCCTGAAAAAACCAGTGAAAACCGCTGCGCGCCCCGCAGCTGGTACATTCCCGGTGGCGTTTCCCGTCAGATCCTGCTGAACGGAAATTGGGATTTCGCTTTTTTCAGCCGGGATATTGATGTTCCGGAAACCATCGAAAGCTGGGATACCATCCCTGTGCCTTCCTGCTGGCAGCTCATGGGCTATGAAAATCCCAATTATTCCAATATCAACTATCCCTATCCCTGCGATCCGCCCTATGTGCCGGATGACAATCCCTGCGGCGTGTACCGCCGCAGCTTCCAACTGGAAAAGTGGGGAAGAACCTACTTCGTCTTTGAAGGCGTGTCCAGCTGCGCCTACCTTTATGTCAATGGCCGCTATGTGGGCTTCACCCAGGGCAGCCATATTCTGGCAGAATTCGATATTACCGACTTTGTGCGCGATGGCGAGAATACTGTCACCGTCAAGGTTCTCAAGTGGTGCTGCGGCAGCTATTTGGAGGATCAGGATTTCTTCCGCTACAACGGCATCTTCCGTGATGTGTACTTGCTTCAGCGGCCGGAAAACCACATTACGGATGTGGAAATGATCCCGGATGACAAGACCATTGCTGTCAATCTGGAGGGTGAGGCGCAGATTCGTATTTTTGATGGGGAAGCCCTGCTGATCCAGACACAGATGCGGGATCATTTCGCCCACAGCCCCGTGGAGCCCAAGCTGTGGAACGCCGAAAAGCCCCACCTGTACCGGGTGGAGCTGGAGAGAGCGGGGGAGATCATTACGCTGCAGGCAGGCATGCGGAAGATCACCGTGTCTGACAAATGTGAAATCTTGGTCAACGGCGTGGCGGTGAAATTCCACGGCGTGAATCATCATGATACCGACCCCAATCGTGGCTGGTGCCAAAGCGAGGCGGAGCTTCGCCGGGATCTGGAGCTGATGAAGCAGCTGAATATCAACTGCGTTCGCACCTCCCACTATCCTCCCGCGCCGGTATTTCTGCGGATATGCGATGAAATCGGCCTGTATGTGGTCTGCGAAACGGATATCGAAACCCATGGCTTCCTGCGCCGCCTACCCAATGTGCCGTATTACTACGATGTGGAGTCGGGCGCCTGGCCCTGCACCAAGGCGGAGTGGAAGCATGAATTCCTGGACCGTATGGCGCGTATGGTGGAAAATTACAAGAACCACGCTTCCATCTTTATGTGGTCTACCGGCAACGAAAGCGGCCACGGCTGCAATCATATCGAAATGCTCCGCTGGACAAAGCGGCGGGATCCTTCCCGTTTGACCCATGCTGAGGACGCCACCAGAAAGGGTCAGTTCCATAACGCGGATGTGTATTCCATGATGTATTCCTCCCTCAACGATGTGGAGGGGTACGCGCTGTGTGATGATATCAACATTCCTGTTTTCCTTTGTGAATATGCCCACGCCATGGGCAATGGCCCCGGCGATGTGTATGACTATAACGAGCTGTTTGACAGGTATCCCAAGCTGACCGGCGGCTGCATCTGGGAATGGGCTGACCATGTGGTGAATGTGGATGGCGTGCAGCGCTACGGCGGCGACTTTAAGGGCGAGCAGACCCACGACGGTAATTTCTGCTGCGACGGTCTGGTTTTCTCCGACCGCAGCCTCAAGGCAGGCTCCCTGGAGGCCAAGGCGGCCTACCAGCCCATCCGCACTGCTTATGAAAACGGCGCGCTGACGGTGTACAACCGATTGGATTTCACCGATTTGGACGAATACCGCTTCCAATATTGGATCGAAGTGGATGGCATCAAGCAGGAAGTCTTTGAAACCGTTCTTTCCGCCGCGCCCCATACTGCGGCAAAACTGGAAATTCCCTATACAGAAGTGACCTGCCGCTATGGCGCCTATCTAAACACCAGGCTTTATCAGCGGGACAGGGAAGTGGCGCATACCCAGCATGAACTGCCCTGCATCATTTTGAAAGAAACCCAGCAGCCCGGGCTGCGTATGACCGAGGATGCGGGGTGCGTCTATGCGGAGGGTAATGGATTCCACTATACTTTCTCCAAGCATTACGGCGTGTTTACCAGCCTGATTGTGGATGGCGCGGAACAGCTGGCGGGAAAGCCGGTGCTATCGGCCTGCCGTGCCCCCACTGACAACGACCGGAATATTCAGTTCCGGTGGTTGCAGCTGAATGAATGGCAGGGAGAAAATCTGGACAAGTCCTCTGTAAAGATCTACGATTGCCGGCTGGAGGGCGACAGGATCGTTGTATCCGGCTCTCTGTCGGGCATTTCCAGAGCGCCGCTGCTGCGGTTTGACCAGCAAATTGAAGTGACGGAGGCGGGCTTGATCCGCATTGCCCTCACAGGCGCTGTACGGCAGGATGCCATATGGCTGCCCCGGCTGGGCTTTGAGTGGGAATTGCCTGCGGATGTGGGTACTTTTGCGTACTACGGCAATGGCCCGGTGGAAAGCTATCGGGATATGTGCCATGCGGGCTATGTTGGCCTGCATAAAAGCGACAGCACGTCGGAATATGTCCATTATGTGCGTCCCCAGGAGCACGGCAACCACACCGCAGTGAAAATGCTGCGCATCGGCAAGCTGGAATTCCTGGCGGAGGATGAAATGGAGATTAACGTATCCCGTTTCAGCACGGCTGCACTGCTGAAAGCGGAGCATACCGATGAACTGGTAGCCGATGGGAAGACCCATTTGCGTATCGATTACAAGGTTTCCGGCATCGGCTCAAACTCCTGCGGCCCCGAACTGGAGCCGAAATATCGCCTTGCGGAAAAGGAAGTTGCTTTTGCGATCTCTATTCGTCCGCTTGCTTAATGGGGGACCTGCTTGATCTCAGTATTGCCCCGGAACCTTTGATGTCGATCGTCTTGCGTACATTGGCAAGCGACCCGAATTCTATCTGAAAAGAGTTGAAATGTATGCAGTGCTTTTTGTTTGTGCATTTCCGTGAACGGAAAACACCCGATGGTGAGCAGGTCTATTTCGGCTTGAGCCGTGATGGGTTTCATTGGGAGCTGGTAAATGATGGCCGTCCTGTGCTTTGGTCCCATCTTGGGGAGAAGGGCGTCCGGGATTGTACCATCATCCGCTGTGAGAAGGATGGCAAATACAGAATTTTAGCGACAGACCTAAGCCTTGCGTACAATTTCCGCAATAAGTATCATTTCGATTGGCCTACTGTATCTCACAATGGCAGCAAAAATCTTGCCATGTGGGAATCGGAGGACCTGATCAACTGGTCGGAGCAGCGGTTGCTTCCGCTGGGAGATGAAGACTTTGGTTGCCTTTGGGCCCCGGATGTGTTCTATGATCCGCAGCAGCAAGACTATGTGCTCCATTGGTCTTCCAGCCATGCTTCCAACGGCTTCGGCAATATGGGTATCTGGTTCGCCAGAACCAAGGATTTTCAGTCCTTTGACGCGCCAAAACTGTTGTATCAAAAATCTGACGCAGGGATCATTGACTCCGCGATTTATGTGGAAAACGGCAAGTATTTTATGTTCTTAAAAAGTGACCATAATCCGGAGCGGATCATCTTAATGCAGTCTGACCATGCAGAGGGGCCATACATCCGAAATGAAGAATTTAACCGCAGCATGCTGGCCATCGAAGCCGGCCTTTACGAAGGCCCAACCGCTGTGCGACTGGAGGATGGCAGATGGTGCCTGTTCCTGGATTACTACGGTGTGCCGGGGGCAGGGCAGGGCTATGTGCCCTTTGTGGCAGATTCCCTGGAGAGCGGCCGGTTTATTCGCTCCGACAGGCAGTTTTCTTTCCCCTATGGCTACAAGCACGGAACAGTTATTCCCATTACAATCGAAGAATATGAGCGGATTCAAAACCATGACTGGTCCCAAAGGGATTGGCAGTGATTTTTCTGCGCTGGGGTTATGTTATTTAGAAACCATCCGTTCCGTTGATTTGATCGAAACTACACGAAACTGGGAACATTCAATCTGATTATTTGAGGAGAGATTTTTATGAAACGTTCTGAAATCAATAAGGCGCTGAAGGAACTGGAAGCAATGTGCGAAAAGCACCATTGCTATCTGCCGCCCTTCTGCCATTTTACCCCTGAGCAGTGGCAGGAGATCGGACATGAATACGATGAAGTCCGGGATTGCATGCTGGGTTGGGATATTACTGACTACGGTTTGGGCGACTTCGACAAGTTCGGTTTCTCTCTTATTACGATCCGCAACGGCAACCGCGCTATGGCTGACAAATATCCTAAGGTCTATGCTGAAAAGCTGCTGTACCTGAAAGAGGGGCAGTACGCTCCCAATCATTTCCATTGGTTTAAAACGGAAGATATCATTAACCGGGGCGGCGGCAATGTGCTGATCCGGGTGTACAACAGCCTGCCAAATGAGGAAATTGATTACGAATCCGATGTGACCGTCTATACCGATGGCCGTACCTACACCGTTCCTGCCGGAACCCAGATCAAGCTGACGCCCGGCGAGAGCATCCATGTGCAGCAGTTCCTGTATCATGATTTCGCGGTGGAAGAGGGAACCGGGCCTGTCCTGCTGGGTGAGGTTAGCCAGTGCAATGATGACAATACGGACAACCGATTCAATCCCCCTGTGGGCCGTTTCCCCACCATCGAGGAGGATGAAGCGCCTTACCGCTTGCTGTGCAACGAGTACCCAAAAGCGAAGTGAGGGGAGATTATGATCGACGTTGTTGCATTGGGCGAGCTGCTCATTGATTTTACTTGCATCAGCACAGATAGCGACGGCTATCCCACCATGGCAGCCCATCCCGGCGGCGCGCCTGCCAATTTCCTGGCTGCGCTGGCGCAATTCGGCGCCAAAACCGCGCTGCTGGGCAAGGTGGGCACCGATGCTTTCGGCAAGCTGCTCACCGCTACTCTGCGGCAGGCCGGCATTGAAACCAAGGGCCTTGTCGCCTGTGATGATGTTTTCACCACTCTGGCCTTCGTCACGCTGGATCAGCAGGGAGATCGGGAATTTTCCTTTGCCCGGAAGCCTGGCGCGGATACCTGCGTTACCTTTGAGGAATTGGATTTGAGCCTCATCGACGAGGCGAAGGTATTTCATTTCGGTACCTTGTCCCTGACGGATGAGCCTGCCCGCGCTACCACCTATCAAGCGGTTGCCTATGCCAAGGAAAAGGGCAAACTGATCACCTATGACCCCAATCTGCGCAAGCCTCTGTGGAAGGACCTGGAGACTTGCAAAGCCCAGATGCTGTGGGGCTTGCGCCAAGCGGATGTGGTCAAGATCAGCGATGAGGAAGTGCAGTTCCTGTTTGGGCTGGATCCCCAGGCCGGCGCGGCCCATATTTTGGAAAACTACGGCGTGAAGCTGGTGTTCGTCACCTGCGGCGCCCAGGGATGCTGGTTCCAAAATGCCGTTGCAGGCGGCTTGGTCAGCGCGCTGCGGGGTATTGCGGTGGCAGATACCACCGGCGCGGGAGATATTTTCGGTGGCAGCGCGGTTTGGAAGCTGCTGCAGATGGGCCGGTCCCCCGAAACTTTGATATATGACCAGCTTGTGGAGGTCGTGCGCTTTGCCTGTACCGCCGCGGGCTTGTCCACAACAAAAGCCGGTGGCATTTCCAGCGTACCGGCGTATGAGGCCGTTGTACGGGAAATGCAGCGCCAATATGCGTGAGCAATATTCGCGCAAACGCCCATTACTGACAGAAATCACATTTTGTTTTTCTCCATTGGCGACCCGCCGCTGCGATAATTGCGGCGGCGGGTCTGCCGCATTTTGGGGACAAAATGAGGAAAGGAAATTGCTATGACACAGAAAGAATACTTACAACTGATCGACCAGGTCATCGCCGCCGGCCCTTATCAGGCCAGTTGGGCCTCCCTTTCTGACCACAAAACGCCGGATTGGTACAGCCGCGCCAAGCTGGGTATTTTCATCCATTGGGGCATCTATTCTGTGCCCGCCTTTGGCAATGAATGGTACTCAAGAAATATGTACAACAAGAGCAATCGGGAATTCGCCCACCACCAGGCCACCTATGGCCACCAAAAGGACTTTGGTTACAAGGACTTTATCCCCATGTTCCGGGGTCAGCAGTTTGATGCCGATGCCTGGGTCAGTCTGTTTCGGCAGGCCGGCGCCCGGTACATCATGCCGGTTGCAGAGCATCACGATGGCTTCGCTATGTATGACACCGAGTTCAACCGCTGGAACGCCGCAAAGATGGGCCCCTGTGTGGATGTGATGGGGCAGCTGAAAAAGGCCTGCGAAGATCAGGGCCTTCGATTCTGCGCCTCCACCCATCGGGCAGAACACTACTTCTTCATGAACCTGGGCCGTACCTTCGACAGCGATGTAAATGACGCATCCTATGATGATTTTTACGGCCCGGCGGTGTACCGCGATGATTTGGGCGCCGAGACCATGGGCGCAACCACCGAAACGCCATCTACAGAGGGCCCCAGTCAGGCGTGGCTGACGGATTGGATGGTGCGCACCTGTGAATTCATCGACAAGTATCAGCCCAAGGTGCTGTATTTTGACTGGTGGATCCAAAACTTCGCCTTCAAGCCTTACCTAAAGAAGATCGCTGCTTACTATTACAACCGGGCGGCCCAGTGGGGCGTGGAGGTCAGCATCAACTACAAGCGGGAGGCCTTTGCGCCCGGCGTTGCCACTTTCGATGTGGAGCGTGGCGCGTTGACGGATATTTCGCCGGTGCCCTGGCAGACCTGCCCCGCCATTGGCAAACATTCCTGGGGCTATACCGCCGACAATGAATTCAAGACGCCCCGCCAGATCATCTGCGATCTCATTGACATCGTCAGCAAAAACGGAATGCTGCTATTAAATGTGGGCCCCCGTGCTGACGGCACCATTACCGAGGAAGAAACCGCGGTGCTGCAGCAGCTGGGCGCCTGGCTGGAAGTAAACGGCGAGGGCATTTACGACACCACTCCCTGGAAATGGTTCGGCGAGGGCACTGTCAACGCCGCCGATGGCTTCTTCCAGGATAATGACGAAAAGGCATTTACCGCTGAAGACTTCCGCTTTACCTATAAGAAAGGCCGGGTTTACGCCTTCTGGATGCGCCCGGCGGGCAAGGAGGTCACCATTGGCACCTTCGCTGCCCATGGCCTTCACGATTTTGGCATCAAGCAGGTGGAGCTTGTGGGTCATGACGGCCTGCTGTACTTCACCCGGGATGCGGATGGCCTGCATGTGAGCCTACCGGAAGAAGTGGGCGGCGAGCGTCCGCTCTGTCTGCGGATCACCTTGCTGTAAGGGAGAAAGCTTATGCATTTGTTAAAAATTGAAGAAGGGGCTTACCCGGGACAGGCAGACCCCTTTGTCTTAAAATCCGGCGGCCGGTATTACATCTATGTCACCGGCCATGATGCCATCTACGCCTACCATTCCGATCAACTGCTCACGGGCTGGAAGTATTACGGCCCGGTGCTGACGGGGGAGAAGTACCATGCGTTTTGGGCGCCCAGCGTCATTGAGTTGGACGGAAAATTCTATATGTATAACTCCCTGGATGGCGCGGATGTGGTGCCTGACCAGGGAGATCACGAGGGCGCTATGCACGTCAGCGTGGCGGATTCGCCCCTGGGACCCTTCCGCCTGGTCAAATGCATTCTGCCGCCGTTCTCTATCGATTCGCATATCGTGCAAAATGAGGCGGGCCTGTTCCTGTTCTACTCCGCGAACCGCTATGAGGGCCAGCGGATCGGCACCTGTATCTATGTGGATAAAATGCTGGATCCCTTTACCCCTGCCGGCAACCCTGTGCTGGTGGTAGAACCCACTATGGATGAGGATATTTACTGGCGTGACCGCTACCAACAGGGGCAGCATTGGCACACCATTGAGGGCGCTTTTTATTTCAAGGAGGGGGACTGGCAGTATGTGATGTATTCCGGAAACTGCTTTGAAAAGCCCACCTACTACATCGGCTACGCCCGGGCAAAGACCGACGAAACCGATCTGACTAAGATCAAATTTGAAAAATTCCCCGATGATCACACCTACCGGCCCGTGCTGAAGGCCAATGAATTTGAGGAGGGCACCGGCCACCATTCCATGATCCGGGAAGACGGCCAGTGGTACGCGGTTTATCACGCCCGGGACTATGGCGCGACGGAGAATGCCTTTGATGCCCGCAATGCCCGCATCTGCAAGCTGCATGTGGCAGACGGTATCATCACCGCGGAGCGTTACCCGGACAAAATCTGAATGGGAGGTACAGCTATGGCGCTTGTCACCACAAAGGCGCTGTTCCAAAAGGCTTATGCCGAAGGCTATGCCATTGGCGCCTTCAATTTCAATAATATGGAAACGATCCAGGCCATTTCGGAAGCCTGCCGGGAGGAACGCTCTCCTGTCATCCTGCAGGTAAGCCAGGATGTGCTCCCCAACCATACCTACTACAAAAAACTGGTGGAAGCGGCGCTGGAAGAATGCGCCGATATTCCCATTGCCTGGCATTTGGATCACGGCAGCAGCTTTGAAATCTGCAAATTCTGTATCGACGGCGGCTACAGCTCCGTGATGATCGACGGCAGCAGCCTGCCTTTTGAGGAAAATATCGCCCTGACCCGTTCCGTGGTGGAATACGCCCATGACCGGGGCGTGGTGGTGGAAGCGGAGCTGGGCGCGCTGGCAGGCGTGGAGGACGATGTGCGCGTATCGGCGGAGGACGCCCGCTATACCAATCCCGGAGAAGTGGCGGAATTTGTGGCGCGTACCGGCTGCGACAGCCTGGCCATTGCCGTTGGCACTTCCCACGGCGCCTATAAGTTCAAGCCCGGCACCAACCCGCAGCTGCGCTTTGATGTTCTGAAAGCGATCATGCAAGTTACGCCGGAGCTGCCCTTGGTGCTCCATGGCGCTTCCGGTGTGCCGGCAGAAACGGTACGGAAGATCAATGCCTTTGGTGGCAATATGCCTGGCGCTGTGGGCATCCCCGACGATCAGCTGCGCTGCGCCGCCTCTTTAGGTGTGTGCAAGATCAATGTGGCTTCCGATCTGCGGATCACCGCAACGGCGGCGGCGCGGGAGCGGATGACGCTGCGCCCGGAAGTATTCGATCCCAGAGAATACCTAAAGCCTGCCCGGGATCAAATGAAAGAGCTGGTGCGTCACAAGCTGCGCCATGTTCTTGGCAGCGCGGGGAAGGCGTAAAGAGAAAAAGTATCCGTTATCATTTGTGGCAAAAGAAAAACCCTGGAATTGCGAAAATTCCAGGGTTTTGTTATTTCTCGGGAGAGAATTTCAGTAGCATATAGGGCTCGATCTCCAAGACAGCAGCAATATTAAACAGCACATCGAGTGACACGGCCCTTACCATGTTGGGGGCTTCAATAGCGCCCATGTGTTGACGGCTGATGCCGACTTTTTCCGCGACCTGCTCCTGCGTCATGCCCTTGCGTTTGCGATAATAAGCAATTGCGTAGCCTAAGTCACGGTAGCGTTCTGTGTTATCAAGTGTTATCTCTGCAACCTGCATCATCCTATCACCTTTACATATTTTACAGAAAAAAACGCAAATCTTAAATTGTGTAGAATGCGACACTTGATATTTAAAATGCGACAAGGTATAATTGAAAATGAGATAGTATTATCGTGATATTTGATGAACCGGAAACATGGATGGACTGTGTTTATCAAAAGTCAGAAAAAAGCTGCCGTCATGGACGGCAGCGGGATTATTATTCTGAGTCAGATTGAATATTGGCCAGCGCATATTCCAAACACTGGACGACTACCTTGTTGACGGATGTGTTGCATTCTCCCGCGATCTGCTCCAATTGCTCTACGATGTTAATGGGGATCCGGAAGGTCTTATTTACAGAAGGGTAGCTTTTTTCAATTTCTAACATGGCATTTCACCTCGCTATGCCATTATTATGCACGAAAAACGGAAATAATTATACAAGCAAAGTATCTTGCAAAACGCTTGCGTAATGAAATGCGCTATGGTAAAATATCATAAACAGCTGCTATGCTGCGAAAGGGGTGATCCCATTGCTTAGCGAATGGAAAAACCAATGTAGAGAATACATTTTACAGAACAGGGAAACGGCGATTAAGAGCTTTTGGGGTATGGCGGAGATCATTCCGGAAGAAGCGGAGGCGTATCTCAACCAGCACCGTGGGCAAACCTTCCACGATCAGCTCTTTGCATTCATTGACCGCACCGGAAAACGGGACAGCGATGTCTACAAAAAGGGCAATATCGACCGCCGTCTGTTCTCCAAGATCCGCAACCGGGACTATATACCTGCCAAGAAAACGGTGATCGCCCTGTGCCTTGCGCTGGGCCTCAATCGGGCGGATGCGGATGTGCTGCTGCAATCGGCAGGTTACAGCCTGTCCAAGTCGGATGATTACGATCTTGCGATTGCTTTCTGTCTTGAAAAGCGGATCTATGACATTTTCGACATCAACGAGATTTTGTTCCATTTCGGCTTTGAAACCTTCTAAAATGTCGCTTTTGCGGCGACCCAACGCAATACCAATGCATCTATAATGAAGGTACCAAGGGAGAGGAGATGTTCGCTATGGGAAAACCGAAGAAACTGCGCGTTCTTTTCAAGCAGGCAAAGATGGGTAAGCCCCATCAGATGTACGCCCTGGCCATGCGCTATTACGAGGGTTGCGGCCTGGAGGAGGATATGGAGCAGGCGCTTTTCTGGATGAACCAGGCGGCGGAAGCGGGCTGCAAAAGAGCCTTGGATTGGCTGGAGGACTATTATTTTGACGATGACGCAGCCGTTCAGGCCTATTCCTAAGGAGGCAGATTATGAAACCTGTTTTGCATTTGCATCACTATGATGATGAAGATGGATATGTGCTGTATGACTGTTATGTATATCCTCATACGGGCAAGGTTTGCGATGTTCTGCTGGAAGAACTCTATGTGACTGAAATTGCCGAAGACTGCGTTACTTTCCGCTACGGCAGGCGCGATATGAAGGAGGTGCAGCTGCGACCCGGTGAAACGGTCAAGTTTAAGGCGGAGATTCCCGGTCTGATCGCTGACGGCTCCGGTTGGCAGTATGAAACGCTGCATATCACCTTTGTGCCCGCCGATGAGACAGAAGGACTCACAGTTGTGCCTTGGGAGGGTCGTCGATGAAACTGGTGATCAAAGAGCAATTTTGGTCTGTGGAAGAACCCACAAGGACCACGAGAAAGGTGAAAGTGCCTCTGGTACTGGGCAAGGTTCCCGGTATGGAGAGCTACGGGATGCACTTTACCATCGACGCTGTTACCGAAGAGGGCGTTCAGGTCACCGTGCATTACAAAAACGAGCAATACAACGAGACATGGACGGTCACCAAGAATCAAGGTGTTTACTATCGCCCCATGTCTATGGACGGCGGCTATGAGTATTATTTGGACCTAAAGTAAGAACTGTTGGGAAAGTGGGGGGAGCGACAATGAAAATGAAATGCCCGGTTTGCGGCGGCGCAATGGAGAGGCAATACGGCGCTTTCGGAGATTTGTATCAAGGCAATTCTTTCCGCTATATGTGCGCGCGATGCGGTTATGGCGGCGCTTCCGAGGATGATATTTTTGCAGAAGCTGTCCGCAAAATTCAAAAGGAGATGGAGGGAGATGCCGATGGCGGAAAATAAGCGGCTCATTCGCATCCACCTGCACTGCAATAACCTCTATGACCCTATCCCGGATTCAGAGTGGATCGTACCCTATGAAGATGGCGTACATCCTCTGAAAGGGGAGCCCTTTGACCGGGATGTGGCCGGCGGCGACAGAATCCAGAGCATCCAAATCGAAGGCAATAAAGTGATCTTCAACGGTCAGCGATATTGCCTGGAAGATGGCGATGTGATGACCCAGGCGAAATTTATGTATTACCGGGGCATCGTCCCCAACCCGCTGTATTACACCATAACTCTGCATTTAGAAACAACTTAGATAAGATCGGAGGCAATCCTATGAGACCGGAACTTGTTTTAGGTATGAAATCTCATTCCGATCCTGCCCAGCTGCGGGACGAATGGCTGAAAGAATACGCAAAATATGAAGAGGATCCCAGCGATGGGGAATTGACCGCGCAGTTGAAAGAGCGCATGCTGAAGGCCTATGATCTGGTGGTGGCCGGAAAGCTGCATGATGATCCTGCTCTTGATGGCGATTTCCCCCTGGGCAAAACTGAGGATGCGGAATTCATGGTGCCTATGTTCACCACCCCGCAGTTGGTACTGCTGCAGTTGGGTGCGCCTCATTTGGTGCAGGCAGGTCACTATGTAGAGCCTGCTTATGATGTGCTGGTTCGCAAGGGCATTCTCCATGAGCTCAGTGGCGATTATGCCAATGCCTATGCTTGCTACGACGGCGTGCCCAGCCCCAGCGCCAACGCCCGGGGCTACAAATGCAAAGAGATCGCCCTCGCCAAGTATAACGAGCTGATGGAGCAGGCACATAAGCACCTTTCCAAAGGTGATTGGAAAGAAGCCTGGTATCCGCTGATGGAAGCGAAGGATATTGAGTTCGTTGCGCCCAACCGGGAGGCGGCTGCCATGCTGGGGCATCAATATGTTTATGGTCTGGGTGTCCCCAAGGACACCGAAGAAGGCCTGGGGCTGCTGCGCAAAGCGGCTACCGACTATATGTATCCTTCCTTTGATGCCTGCATGACCATCGTGGAGCTCCACGACGGTGGATTGTGGGATGTGGAAGGTGTGGAAGCATACGAACTATGCAAGAAGGCTGCCGATGCGGGCGTGGAAAAGGCGAAGATCCGCCTGGAAGAAGGCTTCGACCTGCGCTCCAATGAGGAGATCTGCCGGGAGCAGATCGAAAAGGGCAACCGGGATGCGCTGTACATCCTTGCTTGCCACCTGCGCAATCAGGGCGACGAGGAGTACATGGAATGGCTGGAAAAGGCAGCTTCCGCCGGAAACGCTTCCGCCATGGTAGACCTTGCGGAAATCTATATGCAGGCGGAACGGCAGGAGGAAGGCGAATACCTCTACCGCAAGGCAGCGGAGCTGGGTTCAGTGGAGGCCATCAAAGCGCTGGCCCGCCGGGACAGAAACAAGGAAGATCCGCTGTTCTTCCTTGCCGCTATGCATCAGAAAGAAGCGCCCTCCGATGCGGCGCTGACCGAGCGGCACAAGAAGGAAATGGGCTGGGCGCTGCTGGCGGCGGAAGCCGGCGATCCTTTCTCCATGTATCAGGTGGCGATGGCTTACCACTATGGCTACCCTTGTGAACAGGATGATATTCAAGCCTTTATCTGGGCCAAACGCGGCGCGGAAGAGGGCCGCAGCGAGTGCCATAACCTGCTGGGCATCCTGTACGAGAACGGCGAGGGTTGCGCCAAGGATATCCACAAGGCCATGGAACACTACGATGTAGCCGCGCAGAAAGGCATCCTGATGGCCATTGGCCGATTGGTGGAAATTTACCGCAACGGCGCCGATGGCGTAGCTCCCGATAAGGAAAAGGCCAACCGCTACCTGTTTATGGGCGGCATTGGCAGGGACTGAGTATGGAAAATAGAATTATTTGCCCCAAATGCGGCGGCGAAAATACGGAGCATATCCGATCGGGTAAGACACCGGGCTACCGCATCGACTTGGAAGTTCATCCCTTTTTATACCGGTGTATGGATTGCGGCGAGGTGTTTCCCGCGCCGAATTCAACCGACGAACTGTAAGGAGGAAATTTGATGCAGATTCAGGAACATGAAAACGCCCGGATCATTGCGTTATTTCAGCAAATCCGGGAGCGCCAGGAGCGTGAAGCCGAGCATACCAACTATAAAGATGCCCCTGCATTGCACGAAATGGCGGATTTGATCCGTCCTTATGTAACAAAAATGGAAGAAGCGGATGCAGAAACCCTTACTGACATTGCAGCAGTATGTTTGTTCATGGGCGAAAGCTACCGAGAGCTGCTTCGGGGCGCCTATGCCGCCGAATTCTTTACCGCGGCTTTCAGAGCTACGGTTGGCTGCAAGAAGGAATCGGAGGATGCAGAGGCACTGTTCCGGGATGCGGTAAAGGCCAGAAACTGGTATGTGGACGATGACTGCCAGGACTTAAAGCTGGTCGCCGCCGCTGTACTGCCCCCGGAAACCATTGAAAAGGCATTTGCGGAAAGTGCCAAGCGCATCTTGAAACGGGATCCGGTGGAAATGACCCCTGAATACCTGGCTGTGATTGATGAGGTGGAAAAGAAGGTTGCGGAGAATATGACTACTTACGGCAGAGGCTCCTGCCACGAGCGCTGGGCGCTGACCAGAGAATACCTGGAAGAAAAGGGGATACGGTGGCGTTCCCAGGGTGTTATGAACCCCGGCTTCCACTTCGACTGATGAAGGAGGAGATCAATATGGCAATTGGCATGAAACTGAAAAAGGCAACAGACGCGCATGACCTGGGTGCCAGCAAGTTTTTTGGAACTCCCACAATCCCCGGCGCTTGGCTGGAGGAGCTGGATGAGGATTTGATCTTCCTGGCGCAGATCCGCCTGGCAGATATCGCTGAACAGGATCAGGGCAATGTTCTGCCCCACATCGGCTATCTGTACTTCTTTGTGGGCAGCGGTGCCCATATGGGCGAGGAAGCGGAAGCGGTGGTGCTTTACAGCCCCGACGAACCCGACACCGCGGTGGATGAATTTAACGACGCATTTGGTGTGAAAGGCACTACTGAGGACTGGTTAATCAGCTTTAGCGAAGTGGATAATGGCGCAGACGGCCACAAATTGTTGGGCGATCCCAGCGGCTGGGCTTATGAGGTGTCTCCCAAGCTGCTGCTGCAGTATGATCCGCTGGAAACAGAAGGCATTGACTTCATGGACATTGTGGACGGCTTTGGTTTCTTCTTCTTTGGTGAAGCGTCCAATGATTTTGACAAGGTAACATTCCGGGCAGAGCGCTCCTGAGGGCATCTGCCGAAAGGAGCGAATCATGGCTACATACTATCCCAAAGGATATAAAGCGCCTTTGGCTAATGGCGCCTACGCCCAGATCATCGAAAAACTGGGCGAGGGCGGCCAGGGCGTTGTGTATAAGGTCAGCGTTGGCGGCAAGGAATATGCGCTGAAGTGGTATCACAAGGGTGTCATTCAGAACCCACGGAAATTTTACGCCAACTTGGAAAACAATATCCAAAAGGGCGCGCCCACCAAGGCGTTTCTGTGGCCGCAGTATCTGACAAAGAAAGTCAATGACAGCTTTGGCTATGTTATGGAATTGCGTCCGGGAAATTTTCGGGAGTTTTCGGAATTTTTGCTTGCCAAGGTTCACTTTGCCAGCCTTACCGCTGCGGTGAATGCGGCGCTGAATATTACCAACGGCTTCCGTCAGCTTCACCGTAACGGCTTTTCCTATCAGGATTTGAATGACGGCAACTTTTTTATCGACCCTGCCACCGGCGAGGTGCTGATCTGCGATAACGATAATGTAGCCCCTTATGGCGAGAGCCTGGGTATCGCCGGCAAGGCCCGGTATATGGCGCCGGAGGTGGTGCGTAACATTACCCGTCCCAATGTGATGACCGACCGGTTTTCCCTGACGGTGGTGCTGTTCCGGCTGCTGTTTTTGGATCATCCTCTGGAGGGCCGCCGGGTTGCGGAAGCGCCCTGTTTGACAGAGGAGCTGGAATTGAAATTCTACGGCAAAGAGCCGGTATTCATTTACGACCCCAATGACAGCAGCAACCGGCCTGTTCGGGGCGTTCATGCCAATGTGGTGCGCTTCTGGCCCATGTATCCCAAATTTATCCGTGATAAATTTGTGGAAGCCCTTTCCAAGGAGGCTATGGGCGGCAAAATGCCCCGTCCCACGGACAATGACTGGCAGCAATGCTTTACCCGGCTGCGGGATTGTATTATTACCTGCGCCTGTGGGGAGGAAACCTTTTTGGCACCCGGCGAGGATTCCTTCTGCATTAACTGCGGCAGGAAAATTCCCAAGCCCCCAACGCTGAATTGCCACAACGGCAAGTACAATCCGCCGCTATTTCCCGGTGTGAAGCTTTACCGCTGCCATGTGGACAAGCTCAGCGATGATTATATTGAGGTCATAGGTGAGGTAGTCCGCAATCCCAAGAACCCCGGCATTTGGGGTTTGCGGAATCTATCGGATATGGTCTGGAACGCGGAAACTCCGGACGGCGAGCTTCGTCCGGTAGGGAAGGGGCAGATCGCTCCCGTGATGCAGATCAAGGCCCTGCATTTCCCCGATGGTTTGGGAATTATTGAAAAGTGAGGAGAATGGATTATGGGTATTTATGATGGCGCGGTAGAGGTCTCCCGCCGGACTATGACGCTGTTTTTCCTGGTGGATACCTCCGGCAGTATGGATGGCAGTAAGATCGGCACGCTGAATTCCGCTATTGAGGAAGTGATCCCCGAGATTCGGAAGCTCTCCGGCGAGAATGCGGATGCGGCGATCAAAATCGCGGTGTTGGAGTTTTCCAGCGGCGCCCGCTGGATCACCCCTGCTCCCATGGATGCAAATGATTTTTGCTGGAACTACCTGGATGCTGACGGCCTGACCGATTTCGGCGAAATGTGCAAGATGTTGAATGAAAAGCTTTCCCGCAAGGCTTTTATGGGTGATGTGGCAGGCTCCTTTGCGCCGGCAATCTTTCTGCTGTCCGACGGCGAGCCCACCGACGATTATCAGCATGCGCTGAAAAACTTAAAAGAAAACAACTGGTTCAAAAAGGCCATTAAGGTGGCCGTGGCCATCGGCGAGGATGCCAACAAGGCTGTGCTGGCAGAGTTCACCGGAAATAAAGAAGCGGTGATCACCGTCCATACTCCCGAGGCGCTGACCAAAATGATCCGCTTTGTGTCTGTCACCGCGTCGCAGATCGGCTCCAAGTCCAGCGGCGTGGGCAAGGGCGGCGTCGATGAAGCTACCAACAAGCAGGACGATACCATTGCGGCCATCCATGCTGCTGTGGAGGAGGATCCCAGCATGACAGCTGCCGACGACCAGGAAAGCTGGGATTGGTAATGGATGCTTACCATGCCTTTCATTTTGGATGCATCGGCGCGTCCCATCTGAAGAAAGGAACTGTCTGTCAGGACGCCTGCGCCAGTATGGAAACAGAAAACTACCGCCTGGCGGTGGCTTGTGACGGCCACGGCGGTGAGGATTATTTCCGTTCTGACCGGGGCAGCCGTATGGCGGCGCAGGCCTTTTGCGAATGCGTGGAGAAGGCTTTTTGCAAGCCGCTGAAAAGATGGCTGCGAAGGAAATCGGCTTCCCTAAAGAATAAGGCTCATAATTTTGCGGATGCATTGAACGCCTGTACTACCCAAAAGGAGATCGATGAGCAGTTGCTTTGGTTTATCCGAAGTGTTGTAGCCCGTTGGAATCTTCTGGTGGAGGAGGACATGGCGCAAGACCCCTTCCGGGAAGAGGAATTGGCGGCAGTTTCCGAAAAAGCCAAAGCACAGTATGAGGCTGGTGAGGGCGTACAAAAAGCCTACGGTACTACGCTGTTGGGCGTGGTGCTGACAAAGCATTTTTGGTTTGGCATCCAGATCGGTGACGGAAAATGCGTGACCTTTGACCGTGAAGGGAGTGCCACAGAGCCGATCCCCTGGGACGAAACCTGTTTTCTCAATGTCACCACATCCATCTGCGACAGCGCGGCTGTGCAGGAATTCCGCTTTTCCTTCAGCAAAGATCTACCTGTAGCCATATTTGTTGGCAGCGACGGCATTGACGATTGCTTTGTAGGAGAAACCCCATTGTACAATTTCTACCGTCTGATTCTTACATCGTTTGCAACGGAAGATATTCCCAAAGCGCAACAGGAACTGAATGCGTATCTTCCGGTTCTGTCGGAAAAGGGAAGCGGCGATGATATGTCCATCGGTGCCATTTTGGAACTGACATATTTGCAAAACAATCCTAAATTATTTGAACGCTGATAGGAGGCACGCAGCATGGCAAATGCGATCAAAATGATGTTATCAAAGCCTCAGGAAGAATACGATCCCACCCGGAGCAGATTCTTCGGCGACCCGGCCATCCCGAAGTGGATGGCAGAAGAAATAGAGGAGGACGAGGTGTTCCTGGCGCAGATCAGACTTTCTGATATTGCGGCGCTGGATACAGAAAATATCCTGCCCCATGAAGGCTGGCTCTATTTTTTTATCAAAGCGGAGGATGGCTCTGCCTGGACGCCCAAGCAGGCCGTGGTGCGCTACAGCAAGGATGCGCCCGAAGTGGTGCTGGTAGATTTTAATGCGGAATCTACCATTCCCGACAAAATGAATGAAACCTGGCTCGTTGCGTTTGAGACAGCAGAAGAAGATAATGATTCCGGCATGAAGCTGCTTGGTGTGCCTTTTGACTGGAATTATGCAGATCCCGCGCCGCACCTGCTGCTTCAGTATGACCCTCTGCATTCTCCCTCCAGCTTCCTGGAAGAAATGGACGGTGTTGCCTACTTTTTCGCCGGAAAGGATATGGAGAAGTTTAGCGATGCCGTATGGCACGCGGAGTATTCCTGATGAATAAGCCCGGCGCCAGATTCTATTATTCCCGCTTTTCCGACGAAGAAAAAACGGCTTATGACGAAATTTGTCAGGTGCTGCGGCAGTGGGGGACCCACTATCGCACCACCAAGTATATCCATATCGACCCAACCAAGATTATCAACGGCATTTTGTGCGACAATCCCATCTTTTTCTACGTGGATCGGCATCACATGATGCTCCGGCGCAGTCCCTTTGCCTTGCAGATCGACTTTCGCTATACCCATGACCGGGAAGACACCCAAAGGGTTTGGCAGAGAATTGGGGAAGTGCTGGATGATTTTGAAAGCGCCCACATAAAGCCCGGTATGCGCACTCTGCAAAAGCAGATCGAGGTCCACCGCTTTTTGATGGCCAATGTTCGTTATGCGCCATATCCTTCCGATGACGATTGTCACAGCATCGTGGGGGCGCTGCTGCGCGGTGTCTGCGTCTGCGAGGGCTTTGCCAAGGCCTATAAACTGATGTGCGATCGGCTTAAAATCGCGTCCATTGTGGTCATGGGTGTGGGCACAACCCCCGATGGGCAGCGGGAAAACCATATGTGGAACATTACCCGTATCGACGGCGTGACGGCCCATACGGATGTAACCTGGGATGCGGCCATGAACTGCTACGATTATTTTAATCTCACGGATGAGGAGATTACCAAAGATCACGAAATGGAGCAGGACTTATATCCCGCGTGCCTGCCCAACAAGATCAACTACTTTACCTTAAACAAAGCTGTCGTCTGTACTATGGGCGAACTGCGAAGCTTTGTGGAAACCAACCGAAATAAGGACAAATTTGCCGTAAAATTGACTTTTGATTTGGATAAGGCGCAGCTGCACCAAGCCAGCTTTGAAAAGGGAAATCTGCGAATCAACCACGGGCAGGGCATTATAGAATACATCAGGGAGTAAAGGAGTGTAAACGGTATGGAAGTCAAAGAAAAACTATATCCCCATACCGTGCTGTGCCGCCTGCAGTATGAAAACGGCTATCTGTACGAGGGTGAGATCATGGAAGTGGCGCATACCAAAGACGGCCCACCGAAACCCGTCGTTTATGAGAAATGGCCGGATCGGCGACTCCATGGCTACGGAAAGCTGACCCAACCAAACGGCAAGGTGATCATGGGCCAGTGGATATCGGGAAAGCCGAACCCCAAGATCACCATCCATAAAAACGGAAAACGGGAGTATTACGTTCCAAGGTTCCTGCTCTGGGATGCCAATCAGGTGACCTATACAGTCGATCGCCGATTCGTTCCCGGCGGTGCGCCCAAGAATTGCAGGAACGAGTGGAATGAGGGCGTTTTGGAGAATATTTGCGCTATTGAGGACAGCATCGCTCTGCAGCAGCAGATTTTGAAAGATGCTCCCATCTATGAGGCCCGGATCGGTGACAGCAAGATCGTCACCGATCGTACAGGCGCGGAACTTTCCCAGACACCGAAAAAAACCGCACGATCCAAGAAAAAGACAACAAAGAACCTGACCCCCATCGGTCAGGCATTACATAAAACGAAAGAAATGATCGGCATAGATGCCATGGGCGACGGCGACCGGGTCTGCGCCATTCTGGGCGATCTTATTCCCAAATTGGAGAAGGAACGGCGACGCATTCGGTTTGCCTATGCCGCAAGGTCGGTAGCGATTCTGCTGACCGAGCAGAACGCCGCTGTCGCCCGTCAGGAGGCCGTCAAACGGCTTATTGACTATGCGGATATGGCGGAGGATGTGGCCAAAGATGTGGTCGCTGACCTTTACGAAGCGCTGAAAGAATAGGGGAGAAACTATGAACGGTGAAGTGATACTATCTGTCTGCGCCGCGCTGACGCTGATAGTTGCGGCAGTTGCAATCTTACTTGCCATCCGTAATCGGCGGGATGTGAAGCGCGTGGTGCGCACCCTTGGCGTGTGCGTATTTTTGATGCTGATGACGGGGATCTATCCCTACTACGCAGGACAGCCCTATGCGCTCGGCTTGACATTGGTGGAGAGTATGTGCGCTATGCTCTTAAATGCCAGCCCCAGCGAGATCCTTTCCGGCTTTGACGGCTTTGGGGTTGCTTACATTGAGGTGTATAAGGCAGCGCTTCTGGTGATCCTGATCATCGCGCCGCTGTTTACCGTTGGTATTACGCTGTCCTTCTTCTCCGATAAGTTTAACCGCATCCTGTACCGTATTCGCTCGGAATTCAAGGATACCTATCTGTTCTCTGCCATCAATGAGCGGACCCTTTGCATCGCGGAGGATATTGCCCAAAACCGCAACAAGGCCGTGATCGTATTTGTGCTGCGGATATCGGAAGATGATATCAATGCGGAGGATTTGGCCCGGATCAACGCCATCCATGCCTGCGTCATCGCTGACGATATCGTGCAGCTGCGCCACAGCCTGCGGCATACGCGCAATTACTACCTGCTCAGTACAGACAGCGGTGAAAATTTGGAAACCGGTCTGCGGCTTTATCAGAAGTACAATGCCCGGAAAACCGACAAGGTCAATATGTGGCTGTATACCAAAAGCGAGCTGACAGAGGTCATCTTCGATCAGTTGTACGAAACCTTCAATGTGCGCCTGATCAATGAAGAGGGCTTGATCGCCAAGGCGTTGGTGACGGAGCATCCTCTTTATGAGGGAGTGAAGGATGGAAAACTCTCTGTTTTGCTGGTAGGCGGCGGTCATATCGGCCTGGAGATCCTGCGCAATGCTGCCATGTGCGCCTGTCTGGGCGAGGGCGTGGAAAGCCAGATCCATGTGGTAGATCTGAACGGAGAAAAGGCCCAGTCCACCCTTGAGAAAGACTCTCCCGGCCTTGCGGAGCACTTTGGTATCCGCTTCCACAGCGCGGATGTGAAAACGGAGCATTTCACGAAACTGCTCAGTAACCTCCAGCCCACTTATATCGTCGTTGCTTTAGGCAATGAAACCCTGAACATGGAAACGGCGCTATATATCCGCCGTTA
>JAZOAD010000158.1:0-5307 GCA_045595225.1 Faecousia sp. | reverse complement strand
GGTCTTAACGTTCCAGAACTTCTCGAAGCCGATATCAGCAGCGAAGCCGGACTCGGTGACATGGTAATCAAACAGCTTCAGAGCCAGACGGTCAGCGATAACGGAGGACTGGCCGATGGCAATGTTAGCAAAGGGGCCGGCGTGGATCAGCACGGGCTGATGCTCCACGGAGTAGCACATGGTGGGGTTGATGGCGTTACGCATCCAAGCGGTCATAGCGCCGGCAACATCCAGGTCCTCACAGGTAACAGGCTCACCGGAGCGGGAGTAAGCAACAACGATCTTGCCGATACGCTCGCGCAGGTCCTTCAGATCCTTGGCAACAGCCAGGATAGCCATCAGCTCGGAGCCAACAGCGATGCCGAACTTGGACTCCATCATGTAGCCGTCCAGACGGCCGCCGATACCGATGATGATGTTACGCAGAGACTGTGCGCAGAAGTCGATGATCCAGCCCATCTCGACGCGCTTGGGGTCGATGTCCAGACGGCGCAGGCCCTTCTTGGCCAGCCACTCGTCGGTGTTGTTGCGCTCGTGCTGCATACGGGCGGTCAGAGCCACCATAGCCAGGTTGTGAGCGTTCATGATGTCGTTGATGTCACCGGTCAGACCCAGGGAGAACTCGGTCATGGGCATCAGCAGAGCGTTGCCGCCGCCGGCAGCAGTGCCCTTAACGTTCATGGTGGGGCCGCCGGAGGGCTGACGCAGAGCGCCACCGGCATTCTTGCCAATGTAGCCCAGGCCTTCGATCAGACCCAGAGAAACAGTGGACTTGCCTTCGCCGAAGGGAGTGGGGGTAACAGCGGTGACTTCGATGAACTTGCCATCGGGCTTGTCCTTCAGACGGTTCATAACCTTGATGAAGTCGATCTTGGGGGTCTTGCCGTAGGGAATGATCTCATCGGGCAGCAGGCCCAGCTTCTCGCGGAAGAAGTCGACAGAGGGCAGAGTCTTCTCTGCTTCCTCAGCGATCTGCCAGTCAGCAAACATGGTGGGATCCAGCTTTACCAGACCCTTCTCGTCTACGTACTTGCCGTTCTGATCAAAAACGATTGCCATAGTGGGTGTTCCTCCTTGTTTTCAGTGCTTTTTGCACAATATTTGATGTATTTATGTTATACTTCGGCGATGATCGCGCTCTCACGAATGAGATGCATGACCTTGCCGGTGAGTATACTTCTGATGATCGCCTGCTCGAATTCGGCGTCGTAATAGGGCTTCAGCTGCTCCACGGTCATGCCGTTCTGCCTGGCGACCATGGCCACGGCTTCGCCGATCTCTTCCTTGGTGGCTTCCAGCTGCTCCAGCTCCGCGATCAGCTCGATGGCTGCCTGCAGTTGAACGGACACCTTGGCGTCACCCCGCATATCGGCGCGCATCTGCTGGGCGGTGGTGCCCATAAAGGAGCAGTACATTTCCACATTCAAGCCCTGCTGCGCCAGCTGGGCGGAAAGATTTTGCATCTGGTTTTCCACTTCTTCGTCGATCTGCTTTTCGGAAGGCTGGAATTCCAGGGTTTCGGCTGCCTGCCGCAGCAGGCTGTCCTGCAGGTCCATTTCGCCCCGCTGATCGGCGTAGGCTTGCATGCTTTCGCCCATCTTCTGCCGCATTTGATCCAGGGTATCGCAGCCGCCTACCTCTTTGGCGAAGGTGTCGTCCAGCTCGTAGGCCTCCTTGATGCGGATCTGATGGATGGTGCAGATGAATTCGGCATCCTTGCCGGCCAAAGCTTCGGAGTGATACTCTTTCGGGAAGGTGACCTTCACGGTAACCTTTTCGCCGGGAACCTTGTCCACCAGCTGTTCTTCAAAGCCGGGGATGAACATACCGCTGCCCAGAGTCAGCGTCTGATTTTCAGCAGTACCGCCGGCAAACTGCTGGCCATCGCAGAAACCGGCATAGTCCAGCACCACTTCATCGCCCAATGCCGCGGGGCGGTCATTGACTTCGGCGATCCGGGGCGTCTGCTGCTGCAGCCGCTGCAGCTGGCGGTCGATCTCTTCACCGGTGACAATATGGCGGGAGTATTGGCCCTTCAGGCCTTTGTATGTAAAGCTCATAATAACCTCATGCGAATAAATTTGATAAACGAGCCGCGTATATGCTATTTACCACCATTCATCATACCATAATTTTATAAAAATGCAATGGCAGAAACGGGGAAAATACCAAAAAAACAAGGCTTTTCTCAAAGCCAACTGCATTATATAAATTTTTCTTGCAAAAAACAAGATAGTTGTGATATATTATTTATAGTTTATATCTATGGGTTTAGGAGTTGGCTGTATGAACTACAATTATCTGCGTTATTTTTCCGTGCTGGCGCAGTTGGAGCATTATACCCTGGCTGCCGCCCGGCTGGGCATTTCTCAGCCCAGTTTAAGCAGCGCCATTCATCAGCTGGAAACCGAGCTGGGAGATGTGCGGCTGTTTGAGAAGGTGGGCCGCAATATCCGGCTGACGGAAGAGGGCCGCTATTTCCGGGAGAAGGTGGACGCGGCCCTCAGCGAGCTGAACACCGCCGCCGTAACGCTGAAGGACAGCAAGGTTTCCGCCCCGGTGTTTATCCGCCTGGGTGTGGTATCCGGAACTTTGGGCGGCACCATTGCCAGGGAGATCGCCGACTATATGGGGCACAACCAGCGGATCCGCTTCCGGATCATTGAAAGCTCCGCCGGTGAGCTGATGGATCTGGTGCGGCAGGAAAAGCTGGACCTGGCCATTGTGGATACCACCAACCGGGATCGGAGCCTCCACTTCCGTAAGCTGTGCCGCCGGGAATTTTTCGTTGCCGTACCTGCGGGCCATCCCTTTTCCCGGCAGGAAACGGTGCTGCCCCAGGACATTTCCGCGGAGCCGCAGGTGGCATTCCACGATGCCACAGAATCCAGCTTCGGCAGCTGGGCCAGCGGCGATGACGATAAAAACGCGCTGTGCGTGGTCAATACCGCCCAGGCCGCTCTGGATCTGGTGGCTGCCGGCATTGGCATCTGCCTGCTTAGCGAAGATTGCGTGCAGCCCCGGCCGGATGTAGCCTTTGTTCCGGTCAAAAACTGGCACCAGGCGCTGTATGCCTGCATACTCTACGACAAATGGCTGGAGCCGCCGGTGTGGGCCTTCGTGGAGCGGATGGTAAATGTGCTGCGGGAACTGTATAAATGAGAAAAACGGGAACTCCGGCGTGAGTTCCCGTTCATTTTTTACAGCACCTTGCCGCCGTTGACGGACAGGCGGAACTGGCAGCCCAGCATCTCCGCCGCGCCGCGGCACATCATCATACGGCCCAGGAAAATGTCAAAATATTCATACATGGAGCAGATCTTTTCATCTACCTGCAGGTTCAGGGAAATGATCTTCTCCTCCGGATCCACCCGCAAGGCAGAGCCGGTGACGGCATAGTTGACCCGGTCATGGATATCAAAATCCTCCCGGTCAGCGGTGCGGACCCGGTTGCGGCGCACATCCGACTTATCCGCCAAAATCAGCGCCGCGGAAACCGGGTCTTTGGCGCCGCCGGTGGATTCATCGTGATTGCCGATGGCGGAAACGATCACCACGCTGTCCTCCAGCGGCATACCATGTTTTTTCAGAATATCGTAAGCCAAAATGGCGCCGTACTCGCCGTGGCGGCTGCGATTGACCGCATTGCCGATATCGTGCATAAAGCCGGCGATCCGGGCCAGCTCCTGAGTATGCTCGTCATAGCCCAGCCGCTGCAGAATATTGGCGGCCCGGTCGGCCACCAGGCCGGTGTGGGCCTGGGAGTGATCCGTAAAGCCCAGAACACCCAGGTCATGGTTGCCCCGTTCCAGCAACGCCAGAACCTCGGGATCATGTTTGATTTTTTGATAAGACATATAGAAATTCCTTTCGTGAGGATGGAAAATTGCAGTTTAGCGCCGCGCTTCGCGAATTAGGAATTTGGAATTAGGAGTTAGGAATTTGACCATTTTGCACCATATACCTTCTTTTGGAACATAATCATTCCTAATTCCTCATTTCTAATTCCTAATTGAGAGAACGATAAACGAAAATTTGCAGCTCGTTTTTACTATTATATACCTTCCCAGCCTGCATTTCAATCAAAAAATAAAGGGCCCGGCGGCCCTTTACTTCATAAACTTGTCGATGGCGGCGCAGAGCTCGTCAATAGCCTGCTCATCCCCGGCTTCCACCGCGTCCACCATACAGTGACGCAGATGGTCCTGCAGGATCACCTTGCCGGTATTGTCCAGGGCAGAGCGAACCGCCGCCAGCTGCACCAGCACCTCGGAGCAATCGTACCCCTCCTCCACCATCCGCTTTACCTTTTCCAGGTGGCCGATGGCCCGGGCCAGACGGTTGACCACCGCTTTCTGATTTTCGTGGACATGGCCGTGGGAATGGGCGATTCCGTGGGCGTGCATATAGGCGTGATCGTGGTCATGCTCATGGTCGTGATGATGGTCACCCATATTCGGCGCCTCCTCTCGTTTTACACATTTTGCCCCATTATACTAAAATCTCCCCCGCTTCGCAAGCCCCACAGGGGGATATTTCCGGAAAAATAAATGTTTTGACAAGACCGCCGTTTATGCTATAATAAAAGAAAAAGCAAAGGAGCGATTTTATGCATCTGCATCACGATCACATCGGCCACTCCCACGGCCACGAACATACCCATGAGCACACCCATGAGCATACCCACGACGGTATCGCCCATACCCACGCCCACAGCCACGCCCACGAGCACGATCATGTTCATCCCCATGAGCACGAGCATCTCCACGAGGAGGGCCATACCCATGACCATTGCCATGGCCATGACCACGAGCATTGCCACGAGCATGACCACGCATGCGGCGGTCATTGCGGCAGCTGCGGCCACCACGAGCACACCCCCATGGAGGGGCTGACCGCGCTGATGAAGTACATGGTGGGCCACAACACCGCCCACGCCAATGAGCTGGCCGTCCTGGCCAAGCAGCTGCAGCAGGCCGGAGAAATGATGGCCTATGAGCAGGTCATGGCCGCTGTGTCCGATTTTGAAAAGGGCAATCTGCGCCTGGCCACTGTGCTCAGCAGTCTGGAGGTCAAATAATATGTGCCTGTCCACAGTTTATAAAAACGCCATGACTCCCGACGCCGTTGCCATGCGCAATGTAATGGCCATCGAGTGCCGGGACGGCGAAGTGATCCTCACCGATCTGATGGAGCGTCAGCTGGTGATCAAGGGCGTGCTGGAGCGGGCCAACCTGGTGGACGGCTTCGTCATCGTCCGGGAAACGGAATAATCAAACGAAAAGACCCGCCGCCGGCGGGTCTTTT
>JAZOAD010000157.1:0-4075 GCA_045595225.1 Faecousia sp. | reverse complement strand
GCAGGAGAACTTCAACAATGTTCCTCTGGCTCTGGACACCGCCAACATGAAGGCCATCGAAGCCGGTATCAAGGTCTATAACCGTCAGAACGGCAAGCCCATCGTCAACTCCGCTGACGCCGGCTCCCGTATCGGCTACATCGACCTGGCTGCTGCCAACGATGCTATCTGTATCGCTCTGTGCTCCGCTGACGGTATCGCTAAGGATAACGCCGAGCGCGAAATGCACTGCGACAACATGCTGGAGCGCGGCCTGTCCCTGGGCATGACCTCCGACGATCTGTGGTTCGACCCCCTGTTCCTGGTCGTCAAGGGCATGCAGGACAAGCAGATGGAAGTTCTGGAAGCTATCAAGATGTTCTCCGACAAGGGCCTGAAGTCCACCGGCGGTCTGTCCAACAACTCCAACGGCGCTCCCAAGCACGTCCGTCCCATCATGGACGCCACTCTGGTTGCCATGTGCATGATGCAGGGTCTGACCTCCGCTATCGTTAACCCCAACGACCTGCGCCTGATGGAGACCATCAAGTCCTGCGACATCTTCAAGAACCACGTCCTGTACTCCGACAGCTACCTGGATCTGTAATAGACCAAAGGAATGCGGCGTAGGGGTCATTCACGAATGACCCGCGGGCGATTCATGAATCGCCCCTACAGTGCGTATTTTGAATATATCCCAAGCATTTATGGCTGGGAGGGAATCTCCCTCCCGGCCATTTTGCATATTCCTGGAAAATGTGCAGGGACCGGCGTTCTTGACGGTCCCTCTGTAACAAAGCCGCTTTGCGGCAGGACCGTCCGAGGCCGGTCTCTGCATCCATTCCCGATATATGAACAACTATGACCGTATGCTGCTTGCGGCCCGGCAGCGATTTTTGGAATACGATCCGATTACTTTGGGACAAAAACCCGGCGTGACGGATCAGGGCAGCGAACTGATTACTTGCTTTTTGGGCCAGCGGGCCGAGATCCGCAAGGAAGATGGCCAAATTCTCCTGGATGGCCGGGTTGCCGGGTTTTCAGAGGGTCTTTCCGTGCTGGATTGGTTGTGTGACCGGAAGCCGGATGCTACGGCGTCGCTTGAATTTTGCCTCATTGGCAGCTTGCCGGGGGTCTATGTGGGCGGCGGCAGTTTGAGCATGGATATGCCGCGCCTTGCCATGACGATTGATCAAACACCTGAAAAATTTCAAGCCGCCTGCCTGGAACTGGGTGGCTTGCCGGAAAACCTGGGCGATATGGGTTTTCGGTTGGAAATTTTCCCTGATTTGCCCATGTGCCTGAAGTTTTACTTTGGGGACGAAGAGTTTCCACCACAGCTGACCTTGCTGTGGGACAGAAATATGCTCCGCTTCGTCCGCTATGAAACCGTCTACTATATTGCCGACTGCCTGCAGGCCCGTCTGCTGCAGCGGATGGAGCGATAACTTTGTATATCCAGCCCTTCGGGGCTTCATATAAATTTACATTATCATTATTGGAGGAAACTATCATGAGTGTGTTAACCGATCTGATCTATGGCGGCTCCAATGCCGTTGCCGGTTTGACCGAAGGCGCTGTCAATGCAGCTATCGAAAAGTATGGCGCTGACAAGGAGATCGCTTTCCCCGATACTGCCTATTATTTCCCCACCATTTACGCCGCCACCGGCGTGAAGGTGAAGACCTTGGGCGACCTGGTTCCCTGCGTGGGCGTGCTCAAGAGCCTCATCACCAATCAGGAGGACCTGGGCCAGGCTCTGAATGCCGGCCTTGCCACGGCTGTGGGCGCTGAGATCCTCGAGGGCCTGAAGTGGGTGGATAATGCCAACCCCTATGAAAACGAATCCGGCATCGGCTTCGTTCCGGACCCCATCATCCGCAGCTTGGGCGTGCCGCTGGTTACCGGCGATATTCCCGGCGTGGCCGTTGTGCTGGGTAAGGCTGAAAATGCCGAAGATGTGATCAAGGTGGTCAAGGATTACCAGTCCAAGGGTATCATGACCTTCCTGATTGGCGATTGCATTGAGCAGGTGGCGGGCGGCGTCAAGATGGGCCTGGAATTCCGAGTGATCCCCCTGGGCCATGATGTGACTTCCGTTATTCATGTTGTTACCGTCGCAGTCCGCGCAGCGCTGATCTTCGGCAATGTGCAGCCCGGTGACCTGGCTGGCTTGTTGAAGTACACTTCCGAGCGCGTGCCCGCATTCGTCAATACCTTTGGCGCTATTGACGCGGTTGTGGTTTCCGCCGGCGCAGGCGCTATCGCTCTGGGCTTCCCCGTTGTCGTGGATATCGACCTGGGCGAGAACCAGGTGCCCGGCGCCCTGGTATCCGTCTGCGATCATAACAATACCGTTGCCACCTCCCTGGAGCTGCGCAATATTAAGATCAAGGTCACCGAGCTGCCCATTCCCGTGGCATTTGCCGCCGCTTTCGAGGGTGAAATCATCCGTAAGGCCGATATGCACAACGAGTGCTGGTCCTCTGTCAACCCCACCGCTGAGTTGGTCATGATGAAGGAACTGAATGAGGTGGAGGACCACAAGATCACCATCGTGGGTCCTGATCTGGATGAGAAGAAAGATCTTGCCCTGGTCACCTTCGTGGAAGTTGCCGGCAAGAAGATGCAGGTGGACTTCGAAAGCGTTATCGAGCGGAAATTCCATGCCTGGTTCAACTACATGGAGGGCGTTATGCACACCGGCCAGCGCAACCAGGTGCGCGTCCGTGTTTCCAATGCGGCGTTTGACGCAGGCCTGCGGCTGAAGGATTTCGCCGAAGTGCTGTATGTCATGGTCAAGAATGAATTTGACGCTGTTGTGGACAAGTGCCAGGTCACCATCATCACCGATGTGGCGGAGGCTGAAAAGTTCCGTGACGAAGTGGCTATGCCCCGTTATGCCCAACGTGATGACCGCCTGGCCTCCATGACCGACGAGTCCGTTGACCGTTACTTTACTTGCATCCTCTGCCAGAGCTTTGCCCCTGCCCATTGCTGCGTGGTTACCCCCGAGCGTCTGGGCCTCTGCGGCGCGGTTTCCTGGCTGGATGCCAAGGCTACCAACCAGCTGGATCCCAACGGCCCCTGCCAGCCCATCTTCAAGGAAGGCTGCCTGGACGAGCGCACCGGCCGGTTTGAGTCCGTCAATAAGGCCATTTTCGACTCCACTCACGGCGCTGTGGAAAATGTGACTTTGTACTCCATCCTGGAAGACCCCATGACCTCCTGCGGCTGCTTCGAGTGCATTTGCGGCATCGAGCCTCTGTCCAACGGCGTCATCGTGGTCAACCGTGAATTCAAGGGCATGACCCCTGCCGGCATGACCTTCGGTGAGCTGGCTTCCTGCACCGGCGGCGGTGTCCAGACCCCCGGCTACATGGGCCACGGCCGTCACTTCATCGCTTCCAAGAAGTTCGTTTCCGCGGAAGGCGGCATCGCCAGAATCGTTTGGATGCCCAAGGAGCTGAAGGACGATGTGGGCCAGCGGCTGAATGCTACCGCCAAGGAGCTGCTTGGCATTGACAACTTCACCGACCTGGTGGCGGACGAAACCATCACCACCGATTGCGAAGAACTGCTGAACTGGCTCACCGAAAAGGGCCATCCCGTTCTGAACCTGGAACCCCTGATGTAATGTTTGCGAGAGGGGCGGCAATGCCGCCCCTCCAAATTAGGAATGAGGAATTAGGAATTCGTAAGAAGCATGCACCGGTAATTCCTAATTCCTAACTCCTAATTTCTAATTTCCCTGAAAGGAATTTCTGTTATGAAAGTAACCTTCCAAATTGAGGGCGCAAGCCCTGTAAGTATCGAATGCAACGCCGGTGATAATCTGCTGGAACTGGCGCGCCGGGCCAATGTGGCCATCGACGCCCCCTGTTCCGGTAACGGCTCCTGCGGCAAGTGCCGCGTCAAGCTCATCGAAGGTGAGCTGGAATCTTTTCAGAGCCGTCATATCTCCGACGAAGAATATAATATGGGCTGGCGTCTTTCTTGCAACGCCAAGGTGCTGACGGATTGCACCGTTTGGGTACCGGATATCGCATCCGCCTACCAGAGCCGCATGAAGACTGCTGATTTGTCCAGTCCCAAG
>JAZOAD010000156.1:0-8429 GCA_045595225.1 Faecousia sp. | reverse complement strand
TTTGTTAGGAAAAAACCCGAGCCCGGGGGTTTGCAGAAAGAAAAACCCGGGGGCTCTGCGTGGGGGGAAACATGAAGAAGCGTGATAAACAGATAGTGAGATCGATTTTGCGTTTGCAAAATCATGGGCGGTTACTTACTGCTTGCAACCTCTTTTGTGTAGCGCCATAGGCTCACAGGGCAGGGCGGTTCCGGTCAACTCGGCGGCTACAAAATCGCCGATATAGCTGTGGCCGCACTGGCAGATGAAAATGGTGTAGCCTCTGTAGCCGTTGAAGGGGGCGATCACATTGGCTGTGTAGCTGTGGGTATGATCCGCAGGGGTGTTGTCCTGAAGGGCATGGCCTTCGAAAGGCTCCTCTTCGACCATAGCCAAGCCGGCACCGAAGCCGATTACGCTATCCACGAAACGCAGGTGGGCAACGCCGCCGTCTGCCAGATAGATCTTCAAATATACTTCCTGCTCTACCGAGTAGCCGGAATCGGAAATTTGACCCTGCAGTCCCTCAGGAGAGGAAACAATGAAATAGGACAGCAGCTGGGCATCATCCCAGTTGCCTACATCGACAAAGGGGCAGCCGAAGCCACCAAAATGTTCGTCGATTACCTTGGCATGGTTGGGGTCGGCGGTTTGCAGCAGGGTACATTCCAAGCCATTGGCGGTGTAGAGCACGATTTCCACAGCCTGAATGTCGCAAGGAGCATTGGCAATTTCGGTGATCATATAGAGAATTTTAAAACGGCAGGGCGCCATTTCGCCGTTTGCATACCGGCCGCCGGTCTCGAAGTTAAAGCCAGAGCTGTTATCCTGGCCCATAAGATCAATGGACAGGCTGGCCGCGATGTCGGCGTATACATCGGAATCCACATCATAAAGCTTGTTAGTGAAATCCGTTTGGTAGCTGTCGCCGCAGCCAGAGCAGGTATGCTGTGTGCAACCGCCGGCGGTGTAGGAAGCGCGGATGACGGCGGAAACATAGTTATGGCCTGCGGGGGTTGCCTGGTCGGTATAGCTGTCGCCGCAGGTGGCGCAGGTGTGCTGGGTGTAGCCGTCTTCCGTGCAGGTGGGCGCGATCACCGTTTCTTCATAGCTGTGATCTACCATGGCGGTGGTGCTGTCGGTGTAGGAATCGCCACAAGTGGCGCAGGTATGGACGGTGTAGCCTTCCGCGGTGCAGGTGGGGGCTACGGTTTCGTCGGCATAGTCATGACCGGTGGCGGGGATGGCTTCCGTGTAGGATTCGCCGCAGGGACAGGTGAAAACTGTGGCGCCATCCTCGGTGCAGCTGGCTTCGGTGACCTGAGAAGTGTACTGGTGCTGGTGGGCGGTGGTGTCCGTGGGCGCGGGAGCGGTGGTGCCGCTGGGAGCAGTAGTACCTGTGGAGGAGGGGAGGGTGGCATCCGCCGCGGGCGAGGTGGTCTGGGGCTGAGATCCGCTGCAGGCAGCCAGACAGAGGCACAGCAGCAGGGGGATCAATGCGTAAAGAATTTTCATTTTCATCTTCTCCTTTTGTGTAATGAATGTAGGGTGCGTATATTTTCTCTACATCTATCTATACAAATATCCACAATGGAGTGTGACAAAATTTTACAAAAAAATAATAATATTTTTGTCACAAAGCAAACCTAGCTGTTGTATATATTAGTGAATGCTGTGACAAGCCTTTGGCGTTGACTTTACCGTTTTCCATGTGCTATCATCATGATGTCACAGCTGAAATTCGGAAGGAGAGATAGACTATGCTGGCGTTATACATGGCCTTGATCGAGGATGAGGCCGACAAGATCAAGTTTGAGAACATTTATTATTCCTATCGCAAGCAGATGCTGATGGCAGCCAATGAGGTTCTGAAAAATGAGACCTTGGCAGAGGATGCTGTTCAAAATGCATTGATTGGCATCGCAAAACGGATCTCAAATGTGCAAGACAATAACCCTCAGATGCTGAGAGCTTATGTGCTGACAGCTGCGCGAAATGCGGCCATCAATCTGCTGAAAAAGGAAAAGAAACATGAGCATATGCGAATTTCCATGAATGTGGCCGATGCAGTTGTCTCTACGGATCAGTCAGATGACAAACTGGAGCAGGTGAAGACTGCCATTTGCCGTTTGCCGCTGCTGTATCGGGAAGTGCTGATGCTGCATTATGTTCAGAATATGAATTACGCCCAAATGGCGGAATTGTTGCATCGAAGCCAAAGTGCCCTGCGCCAGCAGGTGTCCCGGGGCAAGAAGATGATGAGGCAGGTTTTGGAAGAGGAGGGAATCCTTCTTGAAGTATGAAGACCTTTCGATCCTGCGCAGAGCGCTGGTAGAGTCTGTGCTGGAGGAGCATGAGGCAATTCCCGCTGAAGCAGAGATTGAATACACGTTTTCTTCTGCCTTCCAGCAACGGATCGAGAAACTGATTCGCAAGAGCAACACCCGCACCTGGTATTACATAAACTCACCCCTGAAAAAGGCAATTATTATTGCGATCCTGATAGGTCTTTTGACCATTACAGCCGCGGCGGTTCCCGCGATCCGGGAAGCAATCATTGATTTCTTTGTTGTGGAACGGGAACCGGGTGTTTACGGCATCACTTTTGACCCGGAGCAAGCCGCAACGGCGCCGCATCAAATCGAAACCTATTACGGGCCTACAGATATTCCGGAAGAGTTTATACAAATTGCAGATGAAAAAACGGAAGCTGCTGTGATTTTGATGTGGATGAACGACAAAGCGGAACTAATATGTTATAATCAGCACTTTATTCCGCGAAACGCAACATGTACAGATTGGATAGGAATCAACTCCGAAAATACAATAAGAGAATCACAGATAATCAATGGTTATTTGGTTGAAATTATTTATAGCATTGAATATAATACCTATGTTTGGACGGACAACACATATATTTACTATGTTGAGACGACCAACACCATTCCATTTGAAGTTTTTGAAAATCTCCTTGTAAGCATGGCTGTACTTGAAGAATAAATCAACAGCGTGAACGCAAAAGACTCCCAAACCATTACTGGCTTGGGAGTCTTCTCTTTTGGGTTCTTTGGGGGCAGGCGTGTTTACAGCAATTTCAGTTTCCAATCGCCGTCTTCCTTATAATAATAGAATTCGCTGAGGCTGTCGGAGTCCATGACCTGCAGCATGGCTTCAAAATCCGGAACCAGCGGATAATCGCGCAGTTCGCTGCGTTTGACCCAGAGCATTTCGCCTTCCTCTGAGGAACGGAGCGTGCCGCTGAAACGGTTGGTCTTATAGAACAGCACCACATACCGGGCGTTATCTTTGGTTTGGAATTGTTTGGTGCCGCAGAGGATGGGATTTTCAATGGTCAGCCCGGTTTCCTCGTAGACCTCCCGGATGACAGCCTCCACAAAGCTTTCGCCCGGCTCTACATGGCCGCCGGGGAAGCAGATGCCGGGCCAGGAAGGATCCCGGCGATTTTGCACCAGGATATTGCCTTGGTCATCGTAGATTAGGCACAGATTGGTGAAGATTGCGTTTTCCATTAGCGCACCCTCGTTAGGATTTCTTTCGTAATTACATCAGCTAGCTTGTCCAGTTCTTCGGCTGTGGTGTTACGGCAGATGGAAACCCGGAAAGAGCCGTCCATGATTTCAGGACGGACGCCCATGGCTTCCAAAGTGTGGCTGCGGTGGCCCTTGGCGCAAGCAGAGCCGGCGGAAACGCAAATGCCGGCGTCTTGCAAAATATTGATGGAATTTTGGGTGGGCACGCCGGGGATGGACAATGACAAAATGTGGGGCGCTTCGTGAGCACCGTTGATTTTTACACCGTCAAGTTTACATAACTTATCCACAAGGCCATTCAACATTTCCTTTACCCGGGAAATATCTTCCCGGAAGGTGGTAGCGCCGGCGGTGCAAGCGGCGGCAAAACCCAAAATAGCAGGCGTGGCTTCTGTGCCGCTGCGGTAGCCGCTTTCCTGGCCGCCGCCCAAGAGCAGGGCGGGGAAGGACTTGAGGCGGGGCGAGATGTACAGCGCGCCGGCGCCCTTGGGGCCGTGAACCTTGTGGCTGGATACGGTGATCAGATCCGCGCCCAATGTTTTGGCGGCAAAGGGAACCTTCAGAAAGCCTTGCACCGCATCGGTGTGGAACATGGCGTCGGGGCAAATTTTGTGGGTCAGTTTGGTCATTTTTTCAATGGGCATGACGGAGCCTACCTCGTTATTGACCATCATGATGGAAACCAGAATGGTGTCGCTGCGCAGAGCGGCCTTTAAGCTTTCCGGAGTAATATTGCCCAATGCGTCGGGCTGCAGATAGGTGACTTCAAAGCCCTGGTTTTCCAGGTCCTTCATGCAGTTTAGTACCGCATGATGTTCAATGGCGGTTGTTACAATATGCTTTCCTCGCTTGCCCAGCCGCTTGATGGTGCCATGAATGGCCCAGTTGTCCGCTTCTGTGCCGCCGGAAGTGAAAAACACCCGATCCGGCTCGGCGCCCATGGCGGCAGCCACCTGCTTCCGGGCATCCCGGAGCGCGTGGGCGGCGTCAATGCCGAAGGTGTATAGCGCGCTGGGATTGGCCCAACCGTCGGTCAGTGCTTTGGTAATCGCTTCCACAGCCTCCGTGCAAGGCTTTGTGGTGGCGGAATTGTCAAGATAGATCATAGTTTACTTTCCTACACAAAAACGTTCAAAAATTCTGGCGGTAATATCTTCTCTTACGGTGGCGCCGGTGACTTCGCCCATGGCTTCCATGGCTTCTTCCACATCGATCAGCACCATATCCGGCGTCAGCCTCTTGCGCAGACCCTGCAGGCTTCGCTGGATGGCATCGTATGCCCGCCGGATAGCGTCTGCCTGCCGGGCGTTGGTGAGAATGGAGCCGTCACAGGGCATTTCATTGCCGAAGAATACTTCCACCACATCCGCAAGCTGATCCAGACCGTCGCCGGTATGGGCGCAGATCTCGATGACATGCATAAACGGCAGATCGCTGGGTTCCACGACCTGGCCAAGATCGGACTTATTGATCAGCGCCACGGCGTTTTCCCGGTCGCAGCAAAGATCAATGATGGCTTCGTCTTCCTCTGTCAGGGGCTTGGAGCCGTCGCAAACGAAGATCACCATATCCGCGTTTTCCACAGCCTGGCGGCTCCGCTCCACACCGATGGCTTCCACAGTATCCTCCGTTTCCCGGATGCCGGCGGTGTCGATGAGCCGCAGCTTCACCCCGCCCAATTTCACCACTTCTTCCACAGTATCCCGGGTAGTGCCGGGAATATCGGTGACAATGACCCGGTCGTAGCCGGCGAGGGCATTGAGCAGGCTGGATTTGCCAACATTGGGCTTGCCCACGATGGCGGCAGCCACACCGGCGCGCAGGATCTTGCCCTGCCCATAGGTCTGCAAGAGCTTATCCAGGGACTTGGCATTGTTTCGCAGATTTTCGGCATAATTCGCCAGGCCGAAATCTTCAATATCTTCATCGGGATAGTCCAGAACGGCATGGAAATGGCTGCACAGATCGGTTAATTCATCGTAAATGGGCGCCAGGCGCTTTTGCAGCACGCCCTCCACCTGACCGGCGGCGTTGGCGGCGGCCTCGGCAGAGTCTGCTTCGATCAAATCAATAACAGCTTCCGCCTGGGTCAGGTCCAGTTTTCCGTTGAGGAATGCCCGCTTGGTAAACTCGCCGCGCTGAGCAGGCCGCGCACCGGCGATATACAAAGCTTCCAACCCGGCCGCCAATACGGCCGGAGAGCCGTGGCAATGGAATTCTACCGTATCTTCGCCGGTGTAGCTGTGAGGCCCCCGGGAAACAATGGCGCAGCAGGCGTCAATGACCCGTCCCTCTTTGTCATGCAGCTGCCCCAGCGCCAGCTTCCGGTCCGGCGCTTCGGTCAGCGGTTTCTGATTATTTAATGTAAATACCTTTCCGGCGATGGCGATGCATTCGTCGCCTGTCAGCCGAATGATACCAATAGCGGAAATCACGTTGCCGGTAGAAACGGCGGCGATGGTGTGAGACATAAAGTAGCCTCCTTTGTCGGCTAAGTTGATAATGAAGAGTTGAGAAAGCTGGCGCGCAGCGCTTTTGGCTTCTCCTGGGGAGACGATGGCAAAAGATGGGTGCTCCGGAATTCGTTTTTGTGATTGAGGCGGTCATCCTGGAAATTGCCACAGTAAACTGTCAGCAATCTTCAAATGCGTACCCCAAGTAGTCGTGCCCAAACCTCTCTGTTATAATGTATTATCATATCATAGCTACATCGAAATTGCAATTCCAAACCACATAATTTCATTCTTTTCCGCGCAAACTACCCCGGAGGTGAGAGAAATATGGCAATGTATCCCGGCGAACTGAATGATGTTAATATCTGCAACATTTTTTCCGGCGCGGCGGATCTCAACACCCGTATGCTGCGCTGCGCAGATCACACACTCTATGCTTACGCTATCGACGGCTTGACCGCCGCTAATACTATCTCTGAATACATCGTAAAACCCATTATGCAGGATCTGGCGGGAACTGACATGCAACAGCTTTATGACAGGGCGCTGCATGGCGTGGTGGTCAATTTGGTGGCGAAGCCCTGCAAAAATCTGGATGAGGTTGCTCAATTTCTGGTCAACGGTTTCTGTGTCATATTGTTTGAGGGCGTGGGCGCCATTGCCTTTGAGGCGAAAACCCCGGAAAAACGCAGTTTGTCCGGGCCGGAGCTGGAGCATACCGCCAAAGGGCCGAAGGATGCCTTTGTGGAAACGGTCCGCACAAATACATCGTTGATCCGTCGACATCTGCGCACACCGGATCTGCGTCTGTGGGAATCCACGGTAGGGCGACGGAGTCTGACCAATGTGACAGTGGTTTGGATCAAGGGGGTCACCAACCAAGCTTTGGTGGAAAGAATGCAGCATCGACTGCAATCGATTGATATAGACGGATTGCTGTCGCCTTCTGCGGTGGAGGAGTATATCACAGGCTCCCGGAGGACGGCTTTTCCGCTGCTGCAATACACAGAGCGAACGGACCGCTTTTGCACAGGCTTGCTGCGGGGGAGGGTGGGCCTGCTGGTAGATGGCCTGCCTTTGGGGTACTTGACGCCGGTGGATGTTGGCTATTTGATGGATTCGCCGGAGGACCGAACACGGGATTATATTTCGGCCTCCTTTGTGCGGGTGTTGCGCTATGGAGCACTGATGCTGAGTCTGCTGCTGCCGGCGTTGTATTTGGCTTTCACGATCCACAGCCCTGGGTGGCTACCTGATCATTTGCGTGGGATCATTGAAGCGAATGCAGTACCGTTTTCGCCGATATGGGAGGTGTTAAGTTTGCTGGTAGCATTTGAGTTGCTTCAGGAGTCCGGCGTACACCTGCCCCAAAGCGTGGGGCAATCGGTGTCCATCATCGGTGGAATCGTTGTGGGCAGCGCCGGCGTAGAAGCGGGGCTGATTTCGGCGATCGCGCTGATCGTGGTCAGTATTGCCGGTGTGTGTGGTTTTGTGCTGCCCAACAGGGATCTTGCGGCAGCCATCCGAATTTGGCGAATGATTTTGGCGGCGTCTGCAGCTGTAGCGGGATTGCCTGGATTGGCAATAGGAGCCGTGGCTTTGTTCGTCCATGTGCTTCGATTGAGAAGTTTGGGCGTGCCGTATTTACGCTTCCGTTCAACTGGGATCCTGCAAAAAAGATTTGCCGCGCAAAAATATCGTGACAGCGCTTTGAAACCGGAAAATTCCAAAAATCAGCAGTAACGCTTGTGCGAAATGCTAAGAAAGCGCAAGTGGGCGCTAAAAGACGAGGCATATTTTGGGGTAAAAATAGAGGGTAAACACAAATTATGGATGGGAAAAAAATGTTGTAAAAAAATGAAAAAAGGTATTGACATTTGGCGTTTCATCTGTTAATATATCCGAGCGCTCAGGAGAGTGCGTCGCAAAAGTAAATACCAAAAAGAAATTTGAAGAAATTTGAAATAAGTTCTTGACAAATTAGATTTGGTGTGCTACTATTTAAAGGTCGCTGCGGCGACGGGATGTACCTTGTAAATTGAATAACGCAAAGACGAACAAGATAACACCTTGGACAATTAAATGGATTGTTTAAGCGTTTAAGAACGAATAACAGCCAACGAAAATTCTTGAGTAATTATTGCTAGAAGCAAATTATTCAAAAACTTGATTTGAGCGCGAAAGCGTTTAGATACAACTTTTTGAGAGTTTGATCCTGGCTCAGGACGAACGCTGGCGGCGTGCCTAACACATGCAAGTCGAACGGGGTTATAATGGAAGTTCCTTCGGGGACGGAAGTTATAACTTAGTGGCGAACGGGTGAGTAACGCGTGAGAAACCTGCCTTTCAGTGGGGGACAACAGTTGGAAACGACTGCTAATACCGCATAACGTATCCGGGGGGCATCCTCTGGATACCAAAGCTTAATGTGCTGAAAGATGGTCTC
>JAZOAD010000155.1:0-8031 GCA_045595225.1 Faecousia sp. | reverse complement strand
CGCCTTCCATCAAGTCCGCCGATATCGGCGTTGGTATGGGCATTACCGGAACCGACGTTACCAAAAACGTTGCGGACATGGTTCTGGCTGACGATAACTTTGCCACCATCGTTGCCGCTGTTGGCGAAGGCCGTCGTATTTACGACAACATCCGTAAGGCCATCCAGTTCCTGCTGGCCTCCAATATGTCCGAGGTCCTGGGTGTCTTCTTCGCCACCCTGCTGGGCTTCGTTCTGCTGAACCCCGTCCACCTGCTGTTCATCAACCTGGTCACCGACTGCTTCCCCGCTCTGGCACTGGGCATGGAAAAGGCGGAGCCCGATACCATGAACCGGCCTCCCCGTAACTCCAAGGACGGCATCTTCGCCGGCGGTCTGCTCTTCGACATTGCCTACCAGGGCATCCTGGTCACCGCGCTGACCATCGTCGCTTACCTGATCGGCAGCTTCATGGATCCCCATGTTGGTTCCTTCGCAGCCCTCCGGGCAGCCGGTGTTTCCGATCACGGTATGACCATGGCCTTCCTGACTATGAGCATGTGCGAAATTTTCCATTCCTTCAATCTGCGTTCTCAGCGCAAGTCCATCTTCACGCTGAAGGGTCAGAATAAGGTGCTGTGGGCCGCTATGCTGGGCTCCCTGCTGCTGACCACCCTGCTGCTGGAAGTTCCCTTCCTGGCCAACGCCTTCGGCTTCACCACCATCGGCTGGGACGAGTACGCTATTTCCATGGGTCTGGCCATCCTGGTCATCCCCGTTGTGGAGATCGTCAAGTTCTGCCAGCGAAAGATTGGTAATCGCTGATTTTTCAAAATGTAAAGGCACCTGCCGCGGCAGGTGCCTTTTTACTGTCAAATTGTTTCTTCTTTCAGCAGGTCCGCAATGGTGATGCCTTCAAAAAAATCGTCGATCATCTTCTCCAGCCGTTCCCACATGGGCATGGCCTTGCAGCAGGTGGGGCGGCTGCAGCCCTGGGAGGTGCAGGAGACCGGGGAAAGATTTCCCTCCGTCAGCTTCAGAATGGAACCTACCGTGTAGCTTTCCGCCGGGCGGTTAAGCCGATAGCCGCCGCCCTTGCCGTGGACAGCATCCACGAAGCCGGCCTTGGACAAAATCGCCATAATGGACTCCAGATACTTTTGGGAAATATCCTCTTCCTCAGCGATCTCCTTCAGCGGCACATATTCCCCGCTGTCTTTCAGCGCCAGGCCCACCATCACCCGCAGAGCGTAGCGTCCTTTGGTGGATACGATCATAGCTTACTCTCCGTGAACGGCGGCGTGCAGCTCGTCGTGGTCGGTTTCCTTGAATTTCTCCGCATCGTAGGGGATGCCGTTTTTGTCGAAGTAATCCTTCAGAGCGTTCTTGATGGCCTCCTCCGCCAGAACAGAGCAATGGACCTTGTGGGCCGGCAGACCGTCCAAAGCCTCACAGACAGCCTTGTTGGTCAACTCCATAGCCTCATGGATGGACTTACCCATGATCATCTCGGTGGCCATGGAGGAAGAGGCGATGGCGCTGCCGCAGCCAAAGGTCTCAAACTTGCAGTCCACGATAATATCGTTTTCGATCTGCAGGTAAATTTTCATAATGTCGCCGCACTTGGCGTTGCCGACTTCGCCAACACCGCTGGCGTTTTCAATGGAACCCACATTCCGGGGGTTCATAAAATGATCCATAACTTTTTCGCTGTACAGAGCCATTTTCTTTCTTCTCCTTCAAATTACAGAATATATTCTCGTTTACCGGTCTGCAGATCCCGCCACACAGGGCTCATGTTCCGCAGATACTGCACCACTTCGGGAACAACTTTCAGAATGTGGTCGATTTCTTCTTCCGTGGTATACTCAGAAAGGGACAGCCGCAAACTGCCGTGGGCAACATCGTGAATTCTGCCGATGGCCAGCAGCACATGGCTGGGATCCAGGCTGCCGCTGGTGCAGGCAGAGCCGGAAGAAGCGGCCACGCCCTTCATGTCCAGCAGAAGCAGCAGCGCCTCACCCTCAATGCCCTCGAAGCAGAAGCTAACATTGTTGGGCAGACGGTTTACCCGGTCGCCGTTCAGATCACAATGGGGAATGGCAGAGAGGCCTTCGATCAGCTTGTCCCGCAACGCGGTGACCCGCTGGGTATAGCTGTCCAAATTGGCAACGGCATGCTCCAGCGCGGCAGTCATACCCATGATACCGGCCAGGTTTTCCGTGCCGGCCCGCTTGCCACGCTCCTGGGCGCCGCCGTCGATCAGATTGGTCAGCATCAAGCCGCGGCGGCAGTACAGCGCGCCCACGCCCCGGGGGCCGTGGAACTTGTGGGCCGACAGGCTCAGCATGTCGATGTTTTCCTTCTTCACATCCAACGCCACATGGCCAACGGCCTGCACCGCGTCGGTGTGGAAAATAACGCCGGCTTCCTTGCACACAGCGCCGATCTCAGCGATGGGCAGCACGGAGCCAATCTCATTGTTGGCGTACATAACGGTCACCAGGCAGGTATCCTCCCGGATGGCGTCCTTCACCTGCTGCGCGGTAATGTTGTGGTTGTTCCGCACATCCAGAAGCTCCACCTCGAAGCCCTCTTTTTCCAGCCGCTGCAGGGTGTGCAGCACAGCGTGATGCTCAAAAGCGGTGGAAATGATGTGGCGTTTACCCTTTCGGGCGCCGATCATGGCAGCGGAGCGAATGGCCTGGTTGTCAGCCTCGCTGCCGCCGGAAGTGAAATAGATTTCTCTCGCCTCGCAGCCCAGACAAGCAGCGATTCGGGCGCGGGCATCCTCCAAATGCTCCTTAGCCTCCTGGCCAACAGAGTGCAGGCTGGAGGGGTTACCGTAAATTTCCGTAAAATAGGGCATCATTGCCGCAATGGCCACATCGCTAAGCTTCGTGGTAGCGGCATTATCCGCGTAAACATACATAAAAATACCTCCTTCGGTATTTACCTACTTTTTCCATGGGTAATTGTAGCATCACTTACCTACTTTGTCAATAGGTAAATCCCCCGTTTTAAAAGGAACGGTTTTACCCGTTCCTTTTCTATGTTACAGCGCAGTTTCCAGCGCATTGACGAATCGCTCCAGCCCTTCCCGGTCAGTTTCCGAGAAACGGCCAAAATCAGGGCTGTCAATATCCAGCACGCCCCAGAGCTTCCCACCCACACGGATCGGCACCACGATCTCCGAATTAGAGGCCGAATCGCAGGCGATGTGGCCCGGGAATTGGTGCACATCCGCCACCAGCTGAGTCTTGTCCTCTGCCACGGCAGTACCGCATACGCCTCTGCCCACCGGGATCAAAATGCAGGCCGTCTTTCCCTGGAAAGGTCCCAGCACCAATTGGCCGTCCTCCATTTTATAAAATCCGGCCCAGTTAATATTTTCCAAATGCTCCCAAAGAAGAGCCGCCGCGTTGGCCAAATTGGCGGTTTCGTAAGGGATTCCGTCGGTCAGCGCCTTCAGCTGCGCGCACAAATTTTGATAATCCGTCATGTTCCTCTCCCAGCCTTTTTGTTTTTATGATAGTATATCATATCTTTATTTTCATTGCAACAAAACCATTTTCTGCCTGAATTTTCGACTTTTACTGCGGTTACATTGCCGCGGCTCAGGCATATTAAAAGAGCAGACAAAAAGGAGGGCTGGAAAATGAAAAAAATGGCGATCCGCGTTTTCGCGGTACTGCTTTGTATTTGTGCTTTATCTGTCAGCGCCCAGGGAGCGGAATATTTGGTTCCGGTGGGCCAGGTCATCGGCATGGAGCTGTTGGATAATTCTGTAACCATTGCATCCTTCGACGCGGAAATGGGCCAAGCTGCCCAAGCCGCCGGTCTTTGCGAAGGGGATCAGATTGTATCCATCGACGGAAAAACCATCTGCTGCGCCGAGGATGTCCGCCGCGCATTATCCTCTTCTAAGGGATTTATCTCCATGACCGTATCCCGGGAAGGAAAAGAAGAAACCCTTCGTGTGACGCCAAACATCACCGCCACCGGGCCAAAATTGGGGGTTTACCTGAAGCAGGGCGTTACCGGCATCGGCACCGTCACCTTTTACGATCCGGAAACCGGCCTGTTCGGCGCGTTGGGCCATGGGGTCAATGGCTGTAACGGGGAATTGGCCCAAATGGTTTCCGGCAGCGCCTACCGGGCCGGTGTCGTGGCGGTAAAAATGGGCAAGTGCGGCGAACCGGGGCAGCTGCGGGGTTCGGTAACCGCGCCGGAACCGGTGGCGATCCTGGAGAAAAACACCACCCGGGGCGTATTTGGCAAAACAGATACTGCCTGGGAGGGGCAGGCCATGCCCATTGCCGCCGCCCATGAGGTAGAAACCGGGGAAGCCACGATTTTGTCCACCGTTTCCGCGGACGGGGTTCGGGAATATTCTGTGGAGATTCTGAAAATCTATCCAAAAGGCAAAAAAGAGGGCCGCAATCTGATGCTGAAAGTAAATGACCCGGCGCTGCTGGCTGCCACCGGCGGCATCGTGCAAGGCATGAGCGGCAGCCCCATCATCCAAAACGGCAAGCTCATCGGCGCCGTGACCCATGTGCTGGTCAACAATCCCACCATGGGCTATGGCATCTTCATTGAAAATATGCTGGACGCAGCGGCATAAAAATGTTTGACAGGGGCATTTTGCTCCTGTCATTTTTCTTTGTTGTATGCTATAATAACTGCAAACTTTGCCGCGGGAGGATCAACCATGGTTTTTTTATTACTGGCAATTCTCAGCAGCGCCATGATTTCCATCATGATGCGCCTGAGCTCCGATAAAATTTCCGCAAATTTAAGCATGCTTGCCACCAATTATCTGGTCTGCTCCCTGCTGGGCGCGGCCTATGGCGGTTTTCAGCTGGTTTTGCCTCAGGTGGAAGGTTTCTCCACGACCCTATGGCTGGGCCTCATCAGCGGCGTTCTGTACCTGGCAGGCCTGGTCATGTTTCAGGCCAACACCCGCAAAAACGGCGTGGTGCTGTCCTCTGTTTTCATGAAGCTGGGCCTTTTGGTGCCCATCGTTGTGTCGGTGCTGTTTTTTCACGAAATCCCCGGTCCGGGGCAAATTGTGGGCTTCGCCATCGCCGTGTTGGCCATTGTGCTGATCAATTTAAAAAAGGATGGAAACGGAAACGCCTTCGGCTTTGGCCTCATCGTGATGCTGCTGCTCAGCGGCGGCGCCGATGTAATGGCGAAGATCTTTGATGCATTGGCGCCCCAATCCCTTTCGTCCCAATATTTGTTCTACACCTTTTTCACCGCTTTTGCGCTGTGCCTGGTGCTGGTGATCCACAAAAAGGAGCGGCCCGGTTTCCGGGAGCTGCTGTACGGCACGCTGATCGGCATTCCCAATTTCTTCTCCGCTAAATTTTTGCTGGCAGCTCTGACAAAGCTGCCGGCAGTGGTGGTCTACCCCAGCTTCAGCGTAGGCACCATGCTGATCGTAACGCTGACCGGCGCGCTGGTGTTCCGGGAACGGCTGACCAAATTGCAGTGGATCGCCCTGGCAGCCATCATCCTGGCATTGGTATTGCTGAACATATAAAAAAAGACGGCCAAGGGCGGCCCCGGATAAGGATGTTTCGTAGGGGCGATTCAGAAGGTGAATTGCCGCGTAGCGGCTAGAGAAGCCACCCTGGGGTGCGAATCGCCCGCAAAAAGGCGACAGGTTCGTACCCAATGTCAGTAAGTTAATCACACCGATAAACTTTAGGTTTTTCCCCGAATTTGAAGGAGTGTACACCATGAACAAAATCCGATTCGCCGCAAACAAAGATACAAATTATGTATTTCATATGCTTTCGGTTTCTAAATGCGGATATGACAATGCTTACAGCAACCATTATGCACCACTCTATCCGCAAGAAGATTTAGCTATTCTGAAAAAGTACGAAAAGCTGATTACTGTTTGCGGCGGAGAATTTTGTGGTGCGCTTTATGGAGTAATTGTGTGCGGTGCCGCATGTGGAAAGTCGTCAGCAAAAGACTATTACACCGAACTGTTACAAAAAGTCCACAACAGCGATATCCCTGATGTCTTATCCGAGCACAGCAACGCAATCAGCCAAATTTCTGCTATAATGATAAAACACTACGACTATTTTATTGAAAATATCTGGAGCAGAGAGCGGGCAAAAATTACTGAATACATTCCAACTGTGCAATATTTGTTTCAGGAGACCGATTTTACTGAAAAAGCCGAGGCAGCCGTCGACGGCAATCTACCCCACGATTTCTTCACAGCCACGCTGGTTACATCCATAGAAAACGGAGCCGAAGCAATCGATATTTCAGATGAACAAGATGTATTTGGCATCGAAAGAACGCCTCTTGATGCGCTTTATTTCATCGGGCATGAATTCATTATATACTTACTGTTCGATGCTTTGAAAGAGGAAAATGCGTTTAAGGAACTTAACACATGGAATATCTCAGAAGGGCTTGCCGAATATTATTTAAAGCAAATCCTGGGGGATACACGTTTCTTCATTACACACGAAAATTATGTTAGATTTTTTGAGCAGATAAATAGCCAAAAGCAATTAGGTACGGTTGAGTTATACAGGAAAGGAATCGAGCATTTTAATATATCGAATTGAACAATCGAAATTTATCAATCATTTAACCGCAGCACCGAATCAACTTCACGATGCTGCGGTTGATTATTGAGTTGGCGGGCGATTCACGAATCGACCCTACGATAATACCCCTATGTGTGGTCGCCCAAGGCCGTCTTTTTTATTGCAGGTTTTCCTGTTCCGGCTTTTGATTTTTGGTCGCCTGGGTACCAAAATAGAACCCCACGATCACCGTAAAAATGGTCTGAAATTCTTGCCCCGACACCACGCCGCACACCGCCAAAATACAAAACACCATGGTCAGCAGCAATGTCATAATCGACTTTACATCCACCAATTTCATCAGCTTTTCCTTCATACCCTTCCTCCTTTCAGTTGATCGGCCTGTGATACCGCTTCAATTCCCGCACTTCCCCGGAAATGGCCTTGATCTGCTCCTCCACCACCGGCATCCGCTGCGCAAAATGATTGTGCTCCCGCACTTCCCGGGTCAGCTCCTCAATTTTCGTGTCGGTAACAGCCTGGGCGATCTTTATGGCATTTTCATTCTTCCGGGCGGAAAACCAGCCGGAGATCACTACCCCAAGCAGCGATAATCCCCCAGTGATCACCGCCACCGCAATCGCCTCGCTCACAGCCCCGCCTCCTCCCCGCTCTGAAGCAATCTATGCCAGGAAACGCCCCATTGCTCCAAAATGCCCGTATCCTCGCAGCCCTGATCCCGCTGAAAATGGGCCACAGCGGCGGCAAATTTCGCTCCTGCCACCCCATCGGCCTCCCCTACTTCCCAATATCCCAAGGCGCTTAAGTATTTTTGCACCGGCTTCACCGCTTTGTGATGCCGGTTCCATTTTTCTCCCAGCGTGGGCGCCGCCGTCAGCAGCGCGTCCTCCCCTACGCTCAGCGCCGCCTGTAATTCCTGCCGGAATTGGGCCAGGCCGTAGCCGCCGAAGCTCGCCCGATGGGCCTGCCCCTGCCCATACCAAAAGGATTTCACCGGCCGGGTGTCCACATGGACAAAATACCCGTCGGCAGCGGTTTCATAAAGGCCGATGCCCAAAACGCCGATGGATTCGGCAAATTTCGCCACCTCAGCCGGTGCCACACCCTGCACCGCAATATCCGCCGCCTGCCCCAGCAAATGTCGGGAGCCGGCAGCGCCCCCAACCCTTCTGTTGTGGATCCCGCAGCGATAGCCGGAATTGATCACCACCGGCTTTCCGAAATGATCCCGCATTTTCTGCAAAAACGCCACCAGATCTTCGTCGACCAGCACCCGGTCGCAGCAGCCGGTGCCATGGCAGGCAAATTCCGACACCCGAAAATTGGCCGACAAACGGCAGGCATTCCCTTTCTCATATTCCACGACAGCCATACTGTTCCTCCCAAAAGTCTTTTCACCCCTTCCGGAAAATTCCACCTTCGTTGCATATCCGCCTGCAACCAACCGCAAAAAATCGCCGCGCCCA
>JAZOAD010000154.1:0-12968 GCA_045595225.1 Faecousia sp. | reverse complement strand
GCTCACAGAACGACATGGCTACGATCCGACTTGGATGCCCAGCGGCCATAAAATGCCGGAAACCACATAGTTCAATATCGTAAGTCCCTTGCCCTATCCATTCATTGCGAACACCTCTCTGGAATAATCAGCTGTTTGATTTTTTCGTAGTCTTTCTGGTTCTTTTCTTCTTAGGAGTTTCCTTCACTTCACGCAGGACGATGGCTGTCCGGGCAGGAATGTACAGCTCCACATACCGCTGGCCGTCAAATTCCTTAACGGGGTAGGTCATATGCTTTACGGAGGCGAAGCCGCCGTACTTTTCGTCATCGCTGGACATTTCCACGATCAGCTCCTTGGAGTCGGGATAAACGGGGATCAGCACATGCTCCAAAGAGTTGGTGGAGTGGAAATTGAACACGAAGAACAGGTCGCAGCGGGCAAAGCACAGCATCTGTTCCGGGGCTTTCATCAGCTGCAGATTGGCCATCCGCTGATTGAAAATGCTGTGATCCTTGCAAAGATGCACCATATCGTGGTCAAAATCATTGAGCCACTGGTACTTCAGAAGCCCATTCTCCTTCAAACTCCATTGACGGCGGCAGTAGTGATAGCTCCAGCCATTGCCTTCTCTGGGGAAGTCGATCCATTCGGGATGGCCGAATTCGTTGCCCATGAAGTTCAAATATGCTTCGCCACCGCCGGCCATGGTGAACAGGCGAATCATCTTGTGCAGAGCGATGGCCCGGTCGATGATAGGATTGTGGGTGCTCTTTTCCATGTCCGTGTACATATTGGCGTCTGCCAGGCGGAAGATCATGGTTTTGTCGCCCACAAGCGCCTGGTCATGGCTTTCCACATAGGCTACAGAGTTCTCTCCGGGACGCCGCAGGCACATATCGCCCCACATTTTGTTGATGTCCCAGAACTCGTCCTGCTGCTTCACAGCCTTGGTCCACATATCCGGTAGACCCATGGCAAGCCGATAGTCAAAGCCAATGCCGCCGTCTTCAATGGGCAGGCACATGCCTGGCATACCGGACATATCTTCGGCGATGGTGATGGCGTCGGGCTTTACCTGACGGATCAGCTCGTTTGCCAGCTGCAGGTATGTGATGGCCTCCGTGTGGGTGTTTAGAGAGAAATATTTGCTGTTATCGTTGAAATCCGTACCCAGACCGTGATCGTGATACAGCATGGAAGTGATGCCGTCAAACCGGAAACCGTCGAAATGGTACTCCGTCAGCCAGAATTTCAGATTGCTCAGCAGGAAATGCAGCACGCCGTCCTTACCGTAGTCAAAGCACTTGGTGCCCCAGGCAGGATGCTCGCCCTTCAGCCCGTCGTGGAAAAATTGCCAAACGGTGCCGTCGAACATATTGATGCCCTCGGCAGTGTTTTTTACCGCGTGGGAATGCACCAGATCCAGCAGCACCCGAATGCCCATCTCATGGGCTTTGTTCACCAAATATTTCAGATCATTGGGCTGACCAAACCAGGAACTGGCGGCAAAGAAATTGGAAACCTGATAGCCAAAGCTGCCGTAGTAGGGATGCTCCATAATGGCCATCAGCTGAATGGTGTTGTAACCGGCTTCCTTCACATGGGGCAGCACCAGGTCAGCGAATTCCCGGTAAGAGCCGACCTTGCCTTCTTCCTGGGCCATGCCCACATGGGCTTCGTAAATGTACAGTTGCTCCTCACCCTTGAAGTCCGTGTCGGTCCATGCAAAGATTTTGTAGTTGTCCACAACCACACCGGCGAAGGAATTGTCCTGCTTATTTTGTACGACCCGGCGGATGTACAGCGGGATATGCTCCGTGCGGGTCAGATTGGCGTCCACCACCGTCTTGACCATGCAACCGTCCCACAAGGCGTCATCGCCATCCAGCTTCAATTCCCAGTTGCCGTTGGGGAGCTTGGTCAGGGGATGGGAGGTTTGGTTCCAATTGTTAAATTCACCCTCCAGGTAAAGCTGGTAGGCGTTGGGCGCCCATTCCCGGTACACCCAGCCGCCGGGTACATGATGAATACCGTAATAATGATGCCCGTTGGCAAAGGAGTCTAATGTTTGATTTTCTCCCAGCAACCGCTTTTTTGTGGCCGCATAGAGCTCCATTCGCAGATCAATGTCCCCGGCAAAATCCTTCAGTTGGGGATTCAATTCCAAAATACGATACATATAGCTTCTCCTTTCGCATGGTGGATTCTTTTTTTATTTTACCCCCAAATGCGCTTTCTGTCAATGCCGGAAAAGTGGAAGAGAAATATCTAAAATATTTCAAAAAAATATTGTGCGACCTGATTCTTTGTGCTATAATGTTTTCATAATCGGAAAAAGCGAATTTCACGAAGGAGGCAAAAATTATGCAAACATTCCTTGGAATCGAGTTGGGCTCCACTCGCATCAAGGCGGTGGCCATCGATGGCAAGCACATTCCCGTTTCCTCCGGCGATTACACCTGGAAGTCCAGCTTTGAAAACGGTGTTTGGACTTATGATCTGGCTGAAGCTTGGGTTGGCTTAAAGGCGGCGCTGGCCGGCGTGGAAAACCGGGAGTCCATCGCTGCCATGGGCGTCAGCGCTATGATGCACGGCTATCTGGCCTTTGATAAGGACTGGAATCTGTTGGTACCTTTCCGCACCTGGCAAAATACCGTCACCGGTCCCGCTGCGGAAGAACTGACAGCCCTGTTTGGCTTCAATGTTCCCCAGCGCTGGTCCATCAGCCACCTGTATCAGGCAATTTTGAACAATGAAGAACACTTGCCCCGCGTCGCCCATATTACAACTTTGGCGGGCTATGTGCACCATATGCTGACCGGCGTCAATGCCATCGGCATTGGTGAGGCCTCCGGTATGTTCCCCATCGACAGCGAGAAACTATGCTATGACGAGGAAATGCTCCGCAAGTTTGACCATTTGGTTTCTGAAAAGGGCTTGCCTTGGAAGAATCTAACGGATATTTTGCCCAAAGTCCTGCTGGCAGGCGAGAATGCCGGTCAGCTGACCGCTGAAGGCGCTGCGCTGCTGGATAACTTGCTTGCTCCCGGAATTCCCTTCGCGCCTGCGGAAGGCGATGCTGGCACCGGCATGACCGCTACCAATGCCGTTGCACCCAGAACCGGCAATGTGTCCGCCGGCACCTCCATTTTCTCCATGGTGGTTCTGGAAAAGCCCCTGAAGAAGGTTTACGAGGAGATCGACCTGGTCACCACCCCCACCGGCAAGGCTGTGGCCATGGTGCACTGCAACAACTGTACCAACGACTCCAACGCCTGGGTGGGCGTCCTGCAGGAAACTGCCCAGCTGCTGGGCGCGGAAGCTCCCAGCGGAGAAGTCTACACCAAGCTGTATCAAAAGGCGCTGGAGGGCGACCCGGATTGCGGCGGCGTGCTGGTATGCAACTACATGGCCGGCGAAGGCGTCACCCATCTGGACGAAGGCCGTCCCATGGTTGTTCGCCGCCCCGACAGCAAGTTTACTCTTGCCAATTTCTTCCGCGCCACCCTGTATGCCACTATGTCTACCTTAAAAATCGGCATGGATATTCTGGCAGAAGAAAATGTAGCAATCGACAGCCTCACCGGTCACGGCGGCCTGTTTAAGACGCCCCTTGTGGGTCAGAAGTTCATGGCTGCCGCCTGCAACGCTCCCGTCACCTGCATGGAAACCGCGGGCGAGGGTGGCCCCTACGGTATGGCCCTGCTGGCAGCGTACATGGCAAACAAGGCCCAGCATGAAACCCTGGAAGAATACCTGAATGACCATGTCTTCGCCAATGCCAAGGGTACGACTCTTGCACCCGATCAGGCCGATGTGGCTGGATTTAACACATATATTGCACAGTACAAGCAGCTCCTGGAAGTGGAGCGCAAGGCAGTCGAGGTCATTTGATATGTCTGTGAAGCTTCTGGATATCAAGCTGGAAACCTGCCCTGCAGCGCGGCTGATCGGTAAGAAGTATTCCGCGCCCGGAAATTGGGGCGAATGGTGGGCCAACGGCTGGTTCGATATTTTGGAAAGTCTCCCTGGGCTGGATTTCAATTGCGACGGATATACCGGTGCGGTACATACCGTGGATGGAAAGCCGGAATATTGGATCGGAATGTATTTTCCGGTGGACATCCAGGTCCCCGAGGGATTTGAAGCGGTGGATATTCCCGAGCTGTGCTATGCTGTGTGCTATCTGTACGGCAGAGAGGATGACCCGGAGTTGTATTCCGAGGCTTCCCACAATGCGTGTCAGGAAGCATTGAACGGGTTGGGGCTGACCAGCCGGGAAAACAGCTGGCGCTTTGAACGTTACAGCTGCCCCCGGTTTACCACGCCGGACGAATACGGCTGCGTGATTTTGGATTACGGAATTTCTGTTGCACAACAATGATTTATATGAAAAGGAGTATATTCTATGAGTAAGTACAATTTCTGGTTTGTCGTTGGTTCTCAGAGCCTGTATGGCGATGAGGTGCTGAAGACGGTTGCCGAGCGCGCTGCTGAGATGGCGGCGGAAATGAGCAAGCACCTGCCTTTCCCCCTGGTGTACAAGGTTACCGCTATGTCCAATTCCCAGATCGCCCAGATCGTGAAGGAAGCCAACTATGACGATTCCTGCGCCGGTATCATCACCTGGTGCCATACTTTTTCTCCCTCCAAGATGTGGATCAATGGCCTGGTAAACCTGCAGAAGCCTTACTGCCACCTGGCTACCCAGTACAACAAGGAAATTCCCAACGACGAAATCGACATGGACTTCATGAACCTGAACCAGGCCGCCCACGGCGACCGTGAGCATGGCTTCATCGCAGGCCGCCTGCGTATGTCCCGCAAGGTCATCGCCGGTTACTGGAAGAGCGAGAAGGTCCATAAGCGTATTGGCGACTGGATGAAGGCGGCTGTTGGTGTTGCTGTTTCCAAGACCATGAAGGTCATGCGCTTTGGCGACAATATGCGTGAAGTGGCCGTCACCGAAGGCGACAAGGTGGAAGCACAGATCAAGCTGGGCTGGCAGGTGAACACCTGGGCCACCGGCGATCTGGTAAAGGAAATGAACGCTGTTACCGAGGATGAGATCGACGCGCTGATGGAAGTCTACACCTCCAAGTACGATATCAACACCGAAAATGTTGCCGCTATCCGCTACCAGGCCCGTGAAGAGATCGCCATGAAGAAGATGATGGACCGGGAAGGCTGTATGGCCTTCGCCAACACCTTCCAGGATCTGTACGGCATGGAGCAGCTGCCCGGCCTGGCTTCCCAGCACCTGATGGCTCAGGGCTATGGCTACGGCGGCGAGGGCGATTGGAAAGTTTCTGCCATGACCGCAATCATGAAGGCCATGGGCGAGAACGGCAATGGCGCTTCCGCTTTCATGGAAGACTATACTTACCACCTGGTGGAAGGCCAGGAGTATTCCCTGGGCGCTCACATGCTGGAGGTTTGCCCCAGCCTGGCTGACCCCAATGCCCGTCCCAAGATCGAGACCCACCATCTGGGCATCGGCATGAACGAAAAGGATCCCGCCCGTCTGGTGTTTGAAGGCAAGGAAGGCGATGCCATCGTTGTTAGCCTCATTGACATGGGCGGCCGTCTGCGTCTGATCGTGCAGGATATTGTTTGTGTCAAGCCCATTATGCCCATGCCCAACCTGCCTGTGGCCCGCGTTATGTGGCAGGCTATGCCCAATCTGACCGATGGCGTGGAGTGCTGGATCACCGCCGGCGGCGCCCACCACACCGTGCTGTCCTACGACGTGACCGCCGAGCAGATGCGTGACTGGGCCCGGATGCTGGACATCGAGTTCGTACACATCACCAAGGATACCACCGTGGAGTCCCTGGAGAAGGAACTGTTCCTGAATGACCTGGCTTGGAAACTGAAATAAATCTATCTGTCATTGCGAGGAGCGAAGCGACGTGGCAATCCCCTGGACATTCCTAAAACCTTGGGGAATTGCCACGCCAGTGTGCGCACTGGCTCACAATGACCTGTCTTAAGGAGCGCTTATGTTAGAACAACTCAAAGAAATCGTATGTAAAGCCAACCTGGAACTGCCGAAATACGGCCTGGTCACCTTCACCTGGGGTAATGTTTCCGGCGTAGACCGGGAAAAGGGCCTGATGGTTATTAAGCCCAGTGGCGTGGAGTATGACAATATGACTGCCGAAGACATGGTCGTGGTAAGTTTGGCCACCGGCGAAAAGGTGGAAGGTAAGTGGAAACCCTCTTCTGATACCGCCACCCATGTAGCGCTTTATAATGCCTTCCCCAATATCGGCGGCGTTGTCCACACCCATTCCCGGTGGGCCACCTCTTGGGCGCAAGCTGGCCGCGGCATCCCTGCCTACGGCACTACCCATGGCGACTATTTCTACGGAGAGATTCCCTGCACCCGTAAAATGACCCCGGTCGAAATCGGCGGTAAGTACGAACTGGAAACCGGCAATGTGATCATTGAAACCTTCTATGATAAGTCCGCTGATGATATTCCGGCTGTTTTAGTTCACTCCCACGGCCCCTTCACCTGGGGCACCGATCCCCACAATGCGGTGCATAATGCCGTTGTGCTGGAAGAGCTGGCCTTTATGGCCTTCCACACCGAGGCGATCACTCCCGGCAAGGAAACCATGCAGCAGGAGCTGCTGGATAAGCACTATTTGCGTAAGCATGGCGCTAATGCCTATTACGGACAAAAGTAATCAAAAATTCCCGGTCATCGCTGACCGGGAATTTTTATGATAAATATTTACTTTACAGCAATGGCTTCAATCTCCACCTTGGCAGCCTTGGGCAGCGCAGCCACCTGGTAGGCGGCGCGGGCAGGGTAGGGCTCGGCAAAGAATTCGGCATAAACAGCGTTCATGGCGGCGAATTCAGCAATGTCAGCCAGCAGCACGGTGGTCTTGACCACATCGGCCATGGTCATGCCGTTGGCCTCCAGAATGGCCTTCATGTTGGTCAGGCTCTGACGGGTCTGGCTGGCGATATCTGCGCCGGCAAACTCGCCGGTGGCAGGATCAATGGGCAGCTGACCGGAAATGTACAGGGTGTTGCCGGCGGCTACAGCCTGGGAGTAGGGGCCGATGGCAGCAGGTGCATTGGAAGTGTAAATAGCCTTGTTGGACATGGTAATTCTCCTTTATATGTGTTTAAATTTTTTGTTTTTCATACAGCGTAAATCCTTTTTTTGCCAGCCAGCTTCCCAGGAAAGCCAGGCCGACGCCCAGGATAATGGACGCGATCACATCCGTAGGATAGTGAACATACAGGTACAGCCGGGAGAAAGCAATTAGCACCGCCAGGATCATTGCCGGGATACCCAGCTTCCGATCATGGATCAGGAGAGCTGTGGCGGCCTCAAAGGAAGCGATTGTGTGGCCGGAAGGGAAGGAGTAATCGTGGGGTGTGGCGATCAGCAGGTCGATCACAACACCAAAATGCTCCATTTGGTAATCGTAGGGTCGAATGCGTGCAACCAAAGGCTTTAAAATCAGATTACAGATCACAAGCCCCATCAGCAGCGCCGCGCCCATGCTAAAGCCGGCTTTGCGGTATTTGGGAAGGAACATCAGTGCCAGCGAGGCGGCGATCCAAAAGATGCCGCCGTTGCCCAGGGCAGTAATGATGGGCATCACCGCGTCCAGAAAGGGGCAGTAAAGATTGCCGGCGATCCAATCTAAAATCGGCAGATCAAAATTCTCTGCCAGGAAGCTCAGCATATCCATGGATCCTCCTTACAGAAACTGGGCATACAGCACCATGGGCTTCAGCTCGTAGCTTTCCGGCAGATATACGATACCGGTTTCGCTGGGCTTGAAAACAGGTGTGTAGCTAACATTCAGTCCGTCTACCGTTTTGGTGTACCAGCCCAGGAACTCCTTGCCTTCGGGGATGTCCAGCTCCGGCAAAACGATCTGGGCGGAATTGGCGTTAACCCATTGGGTCTGCACTTCCTCGTTGCCCTTGAAAAACTGTAATTTCACCATGGTGATGGTTTCCTGCAAGTGCACATTGGTCATGCTGTCCACCAGCCAATTGCCGGTTTCGTCTGGTTTCAGGAAGAAGGTGGTTTCCAGTGTGTAGTCCTTTACAGTGCCGTTGGAGCGGGTGACGTAAAGCACCATGCTCATATGGGCGGAGTACAACTCGGCGCTGTACTGGTAGAAGTCGGAAATGACAGCTTCGGAGAATTCATAGCTCTTGTAGCTTTGCATATACCGGTCAACGCTGGTGATGTCGGTAAAGGCAGTGCCGTCTTCAAAGAAATAATTCTTCAGCTCCGATTTTTTCAAAGCGGTGATCATATACTTGCCATAGGCTTGTCCCGCCGCAACGACAGTGTCGCGCTGCTGGTCGGAAATTTGCGCTACCTCGGGCAAAACCTCCGAGTACAGATTGGTTTCCGCGTCATACCGGACTTCCATGGGAACATCGTTTTCGTCCAGAATAGTCACTTCCGGCTGCACCAGCAGTACCTCAAAGTACAGCGTCATATCCCGGTAGCCGTGAACGCCTTCCGGCAGATATTCTTCCGCCACGGTTTCCGTAGTGCAAATCACATGGGAGGCTGTGTCCAGTTCCACACCATTGATAAACACTCTGTGACCGGGCACAGTAAAGATCGTCAGACTTTCCTGCCGGGTGTAGTAAACGAATACTTCGCCCAGACGCCATTGTGGAATATCCGCGTCCTCAGGCGCGTCATTGGTCATGGTGAACTCCGCGATCCGCTTGCCATCGTGCTTGACAATGTACTTCTTATCCTTGGATAATCCGGCGGAGGTTTGCACATAAGTCAGTTTGTCGTTACCGACTTTGGCTTCCATATAGGCGGCGTATTCTTCAGCGCCTTCGTAGATGGTGTTCTCCTCACCGGCCATGCGGTAGAGTTCTTCCCAGTCGGGATCAGCGAACAGATCTTCAAACACTTCCTGGCTTTTTACACCGGGCTGAGAGGCTTCCAGCCGACCCAGCCAGTCCATCAAAAGCCCGTAGCCATAATTGGCGGCCTGCAGGAAAATATAGACATAAGCCGCGAGAAACAGATAGAAGATAACGCTGCCGATGAAAACCCGGATGCGGGTTTTCTTCTGCCCGGGAGTGAATCTGGGGGTCTTCTTTTCTGTGTTACCCATACTCAATCCTCCTCAGACGGCATCACCAGGAAGAAGGTAGGCATACGCCGGGGCTGCTCCTGGAGCAAAGAATAGCTGTTGATCATAACAACTTCGCCTTCCGTGCCATAGCGGCCGAACTGATCCCGATACATCATTACGGAGGAGGAGCCGCCGTCCAGATTGCAGGCATTGACAGCGCCGTATTCCACCATAATGTTGATCATGTCCGCGAAATTACCGCCGACGGCGCCCAGCTGACGACCGTCAATGCAAACCATGATCACAGCGCCGTCGGCTCGCTGGCCGATGGCGGTACGGGGGTTTAGGCCGGACTCGTTGTTGTAGGCTTCCTCGTTGACAACGCCGTCTACGATCAGCACAGGGCCGAATTCGCAGCCATCCCGGATATTCAGTTCCTTTGCTTTGTCGGCGGTCATGCTGGAAGCAACGATCAAAACATTGTCCTCCGTAAATCCAACAAAGCCCTCAAATGGCGGTCTGTCGTATCTCCATACCACTTCGCCGTCCGCAATTACAAGACCTGCGGGCACGGAGCCAACGATCAAATCGGAGGTGCCGTTGTCATAGAACGCGCCGGCGTTGATGCCGGCGATGGCGCCGGTGTATTTCATCATATCGGTAATACGCTGTCCGGGAAGGGCGGTGTCAAAGCCGGTGCCGCCGGAATACTGGTAGGAGGTGGCCAGCTGAACTGTGGAAGGATCCCGGATGATCATAATATGGGCTGTGTATGTATCACCCTGGTAGGTTTCAATGCGGATGCCGTCGGGGTAGTTTGCCCATTCATCCTGGCTGTCGCTGTTGAGCGCGCCATTGGGGTCGATCACCACATTGCCGGACATTTCTTCCGGCGGTTCCAGAGTTTCGTCACCCGCCATAATTTCGGCGGCGCGCTCCTCACCCAGGAAGAAGGCGGGCATCCACCAGGTGCCGCTGGAACGGGCCAGGGACATGGTCAGCAATTCAGATGCGACCTGGGAAGGCCCGTTGAAAATGCTGTTCAGAAGATACAGAAATGAGCCCAGCACCAGCGCGATGGTCACCAAAATAACCAGCGCGATGCGCAGCAGAATACGGTTAATGATAACGCGAATGTCCCGCTTGCTTCTGCGGCGCCGACGCTTCGGCTTGTCTGCCGGAACAGCTTCCGGTGCGGCAGTCACTTCCGGTTCCATTGCAGAGATATTTTCTTCAGGAATGGTCATGTCGTTCATTTCATTCATCTTTTTGTTCCTCATGTTTGCTGTGGGAAGTCTGGGGGAAAAACACCCAGCGCTGCTGTAGCGTATAGCTGATCATAAACAGCGTGAACATCACGACAGCATAAATCAGCGACCGCAGGAAAATCTGGCTTTCCCCAATGCCGAAAAGGGCGAATACGCCATTTGTCAATAGAATCTGGGCCAGCAATGTGGGAATGGCCAGGGCATAGTAGCGCAACAGCGCTCTGCCTACTTGCATCTTGCTGTGGAATACCAGATTTTTATTCAAAAAGAAATTAAACAGGGAAGAAACTGTGCGGGCAGCTACCGTAGGCACGGCGGTCAGCGCCAGGCCGGACAGCACGGACTGCAAGCACCAGCTCAGCAGGGCAAACAGACCCTCGTCTACCAAAAAACTGGCGATAGAAGCCACAGTGTACCGAAAAAAATGGCCCAAAATCAGCTTGTAGATCCGCCAGGAATCCCGAACTGCCCGGAAATGGGAGCTTTTGTTTTCTTCGATATATACGGTGCGGATCTTCACTTCCTCCCACCGGATATCCAGCTCCTTCAGCGCCAGCAGCATATTGGTTTCATATTCAAAGCGAGTACCGTTGACATCTACCAGCTTTTGCACCGCGTCCTTAGGAATGGCGCGTAGACCGGTTTGGGTATCGGAGATCCGCAAACCGCAAAACACCCGGAATACACCGCAGGTGGTGCGATTGCCCAGCCTGCTGCGGGTAGGCACCTGTGGCAGGGAGAAATCACGGCAGCCCAAAACTAAATTGCCGGTTCGCAGCATTTGCAGCGCGCAGTTGCGGCTGTCCTCAGGATGGTGCTGATTATCACCATCCACCGTGATTACGCCAACACCCTCCGGGCGGTTTTCCAGGAACCAGCGGAATGCGGTTTTCAGCGCGGCACCCTTACCCAGGTTTACCGGGTGGTGGAGCAATTGGATCTCCGGGTGCGACGCGACAGCATCCGTAAAATAGTGGAGATTTTCCGGCTTGCTCCCGTCATTCACCAGAATAATATGTTGAAATCCATATTCCAAAAGACCGCGGATCACCAGCTCCAGTTTTTCATCCGGATCCAGCGACGGTAACACAACAGAAATCTTTGACAGATCGTACACAGAAAATCACCTCGTTTCGTAACCACCATTATATCACAAATGAAACGCATATGGAAGAGGTTTTGCGTCGGAAATGTAAACAATTTGAGAATAAAAAATCCGGCTGTGAGCGATGTACCCACAGCCGGGAAACAGGAACCGTTATAGTCTTGCGTGGCCTTGCGCGCAGATCACATCCACAACGCGGTCCACCAGCTGTTGACATTGCTGCTTGGTAGGGGCTTCCACCATTACCCGAATCACCGGCTCTGTGCCGCTTTCCCGCACCAAAATGCGGCCTGCGCCGCCCAATTCCTGTGCGGCTGCCGACACCGCTTTCTGTACGACGGGGTCGTTCTGCGCCTGGGGCTTGGAGTGGACCCGAACATTTTTCAGCACCTGGGGATAAATGGTCAGGCCGGCGCAAAGCTCGCTGAGCTTTTTCTTTTTCGCCAGCATCACTTCCATGATCTTCAAGCTTGTCAAAATGCCATCGCCGGTGGTGGCGTATTTGGAAATGATGATGTGGCCCGATTGCTCACCGCCCAAACGGCAGCCATTTTGGACCATGTATTCATACACATATTTGTCGCCTACAGCGGTCTTGGCGTAGCCAATGCCCTGGGAGTCGAAGGCCTTGTAGAGGCCGAAGTTGCTCATCACGGTGGTGACCACGGTGTTGTTGTCCAATTGGCCGCGGCCCTGCATGTACTGCCCCAGGATATAGAGAATATGATCGCCTGTGATCACATTGCCTTTTTCGTCTACACACAGGCAGCGGTCGGCATCGCCATCAAAGGCAAAGCCCACATCCAAGCCGTTATCCACTACGAATTTTTGCAGCACCTCGATGTGGGTGGAGCCGGCGTTTTGGTTGATGTTCAGACCGTCAGGGTCAGCATTGATCACATAGGTCTTGGCACCCAGGGCCTCAAATACCAGCCGCGCGATATTCCATGCCGCGCCGTTGGCACAGTCCAGGCCTACCTTCATTCCCTTGAACGAATACATTCCCAGGCTGATGAGGTAACCCACATACCGGTTTCTGCCTGCCACGTGGTCTACGGTACGGCCAATGGCATCCCGGTGTCCGTAGGGCAGGGAAGGCCAGGTCTGACCGAACAGCTCCAGCTTGCCGTCCAGATAATCTTCCACCAGGCGGATGGTTTCTTCGTCCATTTTTTCGCCCAGATAATTGATCAGCTTGATGCCATTGTCATAATAGGGGTTATGACTGGCAGAAATCATTACGCCGCAGTCAAAATCCTCCGTCCGGGTCACATAAGCCACGGAGGGGGTGGTGGTAACGTGCAGCAGATAAGCATCGGCGCCGGACGCGGTGATGCCGGCTGCCAGGGCATATTCAAACATATAGCTGCTGCGCCGGGTATCCTTACCAATGACGATGCGAGGGGATTCCTCGTTGCCGCTGCGACGCTTTAATTCGCCGTAGTACCAACCCAAAAAGCGGCCTACCTGGAAGGCATGATCCGCCGTCAAATTCACATTGGCTTCCCCGCGGAAGCCGTC
>JAZOAD010000153.1:0-18502 GCA_045595225.1 Faecousia sp. | reverse complement strand
CCGCGGCCGCTCCCTTTTGGAAGGCAGCGGCAAGAAAATCATGGCCGTCCCGGACACCCTCCAGCGCTACAAACAGCTGCCCCGGCACCAAGGTGCGGGTATCATTGGTGGCGCCCAGGAACAAAACCTGTTCAAATTGCGGATCTACCCGGCCACCGCACCAATCGGCAGCCTGCCGGAGTGTGATCTGACTCATACCTTGTTCTCCGTTTCCGCGAACCAGGCAGCAACCGCTTCCCGTTCGTCGAAGTGATGTTTCTCGCCCATAATTTCCTGATAGGTTTCATGGCCCTTACCGGCCAGAACGATAATGTCATCCTTTTGGGCGATTTCCAAAGCGTAATGGATTGCCTCCAGCCGGTTTTCGATGACTACATAGTTCTCCGCGTCTCCTACGCCGGCAGCCACATCCTCAATAATGGCGCAGGGATCCTCTGTGCGGGGATTGTCGGAGGTGATCACCGCCAAATCGGCGATTTTCACACCCAGGCCGCCCATAATGGGCCGCTTGGTTCTGTCCCGGTCGCCGCCGCAGCCAAACACCGCGATCAGCCGGCCCTTGCAGAAGCTCTTGACGGAAGAAAGAACATTCTCCAAGCCGTCCGGCGTGTGGGCATAGTCGATCAGCACGGTGTAGTCCTTACCGGGCGTAGGCACTACCTCTACCCTGCCCTTGACGCCCTGCACATTCTTCAGGGCATTGGCAGCATCCTGCAAATGTATGCCCAGCTGCAAAGCGATGCCCAGCACACTAAGGGCATTGTAAACCGTGAACTTGCCGGGAATCGGCACAGAAACTGCCACTTTTTCATCGCCATACACAGCGGTAAACCGAACACCGCCTGCAAACATTTCCACATTCTCCGCCCGCAATTGGCCTTCCTGCATACCGCAGCGCAGCACAGGCGCCTGACAATCCTTTAACACTCTGTCCGCCCAGGCGTCGTCGGCATTGACCACCGCCTTCTCGCAGCGGCTGAACAGCCTTGCCTTGGCGTCGCAGTAGCCTTCCATGGTCTTATGGAAATCCAAATGATCCTGGGTCAGATTGGTAAAAGCAGACACTTCAAAATGAATGCCCGCCACCCGGTCCAGCATAATGGCGTGGGAGGACACCTCCATTACGGCGTAGCCGCAGCCGGCATCGCGCATTTGGGCAAATAGCTGCTGCAATTGAATACTTTCCGGGGTGGTGCGTTCCGTAGGCAGCTCCTCCTGGCCAATATAGTTGGCCATGGTGCCCACAAGACCCACCTTTTTGCCTGTCACTTTCTCCAGCACCTGCTTTAACAGCCAGGTGGTAGAAGTTTTGCCATTGGTTCCGGTAACACCGATCATGGTCATGGATCGAGAAGGGTTGCCATAGTAATTGGTGCCGATGGTAGCCAGCGCCAGCCGGTCATTTCTGACCAGGACATAGGGAATATCCTCTTCCGGCTTTTGGGCCGTTACAATGGCCACAGCGCCCTTTTGCAGCGCCATGGGGATAAACCGATTGCCATCCACGGCAAAGCCATTGACCGCCACAAATAAGCTTCCTTCCGTTACCTGTCGGGAATCACTGGTGACAAAGCGGATCTCCGTATTTCCATCCAGGGAAGTTTCCAGCACTTCCACATGATTCAGCAATTCATAAAGCTTCATAGCTCGCTCCTTTGGCTCCCTTACCGAAGCCCTTCATCCACAAAAAGTAGTTGTATCGTCGTTCCTGCCGGCACTTCCGTCCCGGCGGCAATATCCTGGGATCGGACCGTAATATGTTTCTCCAGACCGGGATTTCCGGTCACCAGAATGTATAAACCCAGCGCGCCAGCGGCATCGCTTGCCTGCTGCCGGGTCATGCCGGTGAAATCCGGCACCTTGATCTTCTCCTCGCCTGGATCTTCTCCCAGGTACACCAGCACCTGGCTTCCCACCGGCACGGATTGGCCCGCCGCCGGGATCTGCCTGCTGATAAGGGTTTCGCTGCCCACTTTTTCCATGGTCAGCCCTAATTCTTTTAGGGCCGCCGCAGCCTCTTTCGCGGTCATTCCGGACAAATCCGGCATGATCACCGTTTGGGGCGCCTCCGTTTTCCCCACACCCAGGTAGGTCAATATATCCGACAGCACCGCTCCCGCGGTGGGCGCCGCCATTTGGCCGCCGGAGATATACAGCCCTGTTTCTCTCGATGGGGTATCCAAAGCCACCAGTATAATATACTCCGGATCGTCCATAGGCGCAATCCCCACAAATGATACGATTTTATCCAGGGTTATTTGCCCATTCTCGTCTAAAACGTCAATTTTTTCGCTGGTTCCGGTCTTTCCACCGATGGAAAACCCGGCAACGGAGGCATTTTTTGCCGTCCCTTCCGTCACAACGGACTCCAGCAAGCTTCGCATAACGGCGGAGGTTTCTTCCGAAATCACCTGCCGCGTCATCGTGGGCTGCTGGGCATACACCGTGTTGCCATCGGCGTCGATGATCTCCGAAACGATGTACGGCTCCATCAGATAGCCGCCATTGACTACGGCGGAAATGGCCCGCAGCAGTTGAATGGGAGTCAGCTTAAATGTCTGTCCAAAGGAGGCGGAGGTCAGGGACGCGGTGCCCCATTTTTCCGTGTTGGTGATTACTTCCTGAGAAAAGAAAACGCCCTTGCTTTCCCCGGCCAGATCCACACCGGTTTTCTCCAGCACGCCGAAATTCTGAATATAGCTATAAAAGGTTTCGCCGCCCAAATTCAACGCGATATGGGCAAAGGCCAGGTTGCAGGAATTCTGCAGCGCCTGGGCGGTGGTTTGGGCGCCGTGCCCGGCAGAACGCCAGCAATGCAAAAGCTGGGAGCGTCCGGGAATCCGCTCCGCCCCGCCGCAGTAAAAGGGGCTACTGAGGCTGATGGCGCCGCTGTCCAAGGCCGCCGACAGCGTCAGCACCTTGAAGGTGGAGCCGGGTTCATAGCCGTCGGAAATGCACCGGTTGCGCCATTGCTTCAGCTGGGCTTCCCGCAGCGCTTGCGTATACCCATTCTTTGCCGCTGTGTAGGCATCGCTGCCCTCCGGAAGGGCCAAGTACGCCGCTTTCATTGCCTCCAACTCAGCCGCCGCATCGGCATCATACACTTCAAGATACTGATTGGGATCGTAGCTTCCCAGGGTGGCCATGGCCAAAATGGCCCCGGTTTTGACATTCATCACCATGCCAAAGGCGCCATTTTGTACATCATATTTGGCAATCGCCTCGTTTAATCTGTTTTCCAAACATTGCTGCACCACCGTATCCAGCGTCAGCACCACATCGCAGCCAGGGTTCGAGGCGATATAATTTTCATAAGAAAAGGGCATATCCATTTCATTGTTGCCCTTGGTAGTGATCACCTTCCCGGCGCGCCCGGAAAGATAGGCATCATAAGCCGCCTCGATCCCTTCCGAACCTTCTCCGGAAGCATTGGTAAAGCCGATCACCTGGGCCGCCAGTGTTTCATAAGGATAGCAGCGCTGGCTTCCCGGCTCCAGATGGATGCCGGAAATGTCATTTTGATTGATATAGGCGCGGATCTTCGCAGCCGTTTCCGTATCCACATTGGCCCCGATCTGCTTATAGCGCATGGTGGTATCCGCCGCCTGCTGCGCGATCCATTGAGGATCTTTTTCCAGGATTTCTCCCAAAACCCGGGATATTTCCGCCACATCCTCCTGGGCCTGCTTCAGTTCGTGGGGATCCAAGTACACATTCTCCACGCCAACAGAGCAGGCCAAGATATTCATATTAGTATCATAAATCGTGCCCCGCCGGGCGGAAACATAAGTGGTACGACTTTGATTGCGGAGGGCAAGGGCATAATAGTAGTCATATTTTACCACCATCAAATCATAAAGCCGCAGCGCCACAGGCACAAACAAAACCACGCCAAACAGGGCCATGGCCGCCAAAATACGCCTGTGCTGGCCGCTATCCGAGCGAATTCTTCCGTAGTACTTCCCTTTCGCTTTCCGCGCCATACCTCACCGGTCCTTCATAGAATAATTGGCTAAAAATGGGCAGTAAGGAAAATCCCTCACTACCCATCGCAGCTGCTATCCTAATCTTATTGGCCGGGACAGCCATTATGCAAAAAGTCCTGCCAGAAATGTTGTAAAAGATTCCCAGAGGCTGATTTCCTCCACCGCTTCCTCCTGGGGTATCTGCACCTGAATTTGGATCTGTGTCGCATCGCCGGCGGGAATCATGCCCAGCGCCTCAGCGATATTACGAATTTCATCCAGATCGTAGCCATCTTTATAGGTCTGCTGCAGCTGCTGATTTTCCTGTTGCAGCTGCTGGACATACTGGCTCATCTGCTGGCTCTGGGCCTGCACCGTCCGGTACTGCACATAGCCAACCAGCAAACACACCAGCAAGCACATCGCCGCCAGCGTGCCGACGATGGCAACCGGGTCCACGACCACTACTTTCCGCTTTACTCTGCGGTACTTGGGGGTGGCAGCATGTTTCGTCTGCTGTTTTTTCTCCAGCTTACGAGCGGTGCTGCCATCGGTGTAGAACTGTACATATTGAATATCGGTACGCACTGCCATGCTCCTCACTCCTTTTCTCTGTCTTTGGTACGGATGCTTATAATTTTTCGCAGACCCGAAGCTTCGCGCTTCTGGCTCTGGGATTCGCTTCCAGCTCTTCGTCGCCGGAAATAATGGGCTTGCGGTTGATCAGCTTGACCTTCGGCTTCTTGCCACAGACGCACACCGGGAAATTGGGCGGGCAGGTGCAGCCCTTGGCCGCGTCTGCCATGCCATTTTTTACAATTCTGTCTTCCAGGGAATGGAAGGTAATGATGGCCAGTCTGCCACCGGGATTTAAGCAATCCACCGCGTCCTTCATCACCTTTTCCACACTGCCCAATTCATCATTGACCGCAATGCGGATGGCCTGGAAGGACCGCTTGGCCGGGTGCTGCTTTTCCCGCAGCGCTGCGGCGGGCATGGCGCTGCGGATAATATCCACCAGCTCCAGGGTCGTTTCGATGGGCTTTTCTTCCCGCCGATTGCAAATGGCCGCGGCGATCTTGGGCGCGTAGCGCTCCTCACCGTAATCAAACAAAATTCGCTTCAATTCTTCATAGGGCCACTGATTTACCACATGGTAGGCGGTCAGCGCGTCGCTGCGGTTCATCCGCATATCCAGCGGCGCGTCGGCCATATAGGAAAAGCCACGCTGGCCGTCATCCAGCTGGGGGGAAGAAACGCCCAGATCCAGCAAAATGCCGTCCACGCCCGCAATTCCCAGGTCCTGCAGGACCTGCTTGATCTCGCAGAAATTGCTGTGCACCAGGGTCACCCGGTCGCCATAGGGCTTCAGCCGCTCCCCTGCCGCCTGTAACGCCACCCGGTCCCGGTCGATGCCGATGAGCCTGCCGGTGGTGAGCCGGGCAGCGATCTGGCTGGAATGTCCGGCGCCGCCCAGGGTGCCATCCACATAAATGCCATCCGGCTTGATATTCAATCCGTCGATACACTCCCAAAGGAGTACCGACACATGGTAAAACTCACTCATAGGCCAATGGCCTCCAAAGAAGCCAGCAGCTTTTCGGGGCTGAGGTTCTCCTGTTCAAAGGCCTCGTACTCAGCGCTGTCCCAAATTTCCGCCTGGCCCGCGCGGCCAACGATCAGCACATCCCGGCCGATCCCGGCGTACTTGACCAGATTATCAGACAGACTGAAGCGGAACTGCTTGTCGGGATTGCACTCGACAGCGTTAATGAAGATCAGGCTGGCCGCGCCGGAACGCTGGGTGATGGACAGATTGTTGTAGTTTTGGTTCATAACCTGCCAATCGGCGCTGGTGTAAGCCGTGAGGCACTTGTGACCGCCGTTAAAGCCATAGGTCACATAAAACAGCTCGCCCAGCTCCTCGCGAAGCTTCGCGGGTACAAACAGACGACCCTTGTCATCCATTTTTGCGGGGAATTTACCGATCATAGCGCCTCACCTCCTCCATTTTGCTCCACTTTGCTACCATTTTGCTCCACTTAAGCACAGTATAACAGCACCCGCGCAAAAAATCAATATTTTTTCGAAAAAAAATCAAAAAAAGTTGCAAAACTCGGCGAATTCCTTATTTTTGAACATAAGTTCTATATTGCTCAGTTTTCAGTAATGGATGCGCAGCCCGTTTTCCTGCATGGTCACAAAGATATTTTCTGCCTTTTCCGGTGATTGCAGCACCAGGGCCGACAGGGGCCCCTCCAGTTCCTCCTGCACCAGCCGGCGCAGCCCTCTGGCGCCGCCCTTCCCCCGGCATTTGCTGCCGAAATAACCGGCCATTTCCTTTGGAAGGTGGAGTTGGATCCCCATATTTTGGGCGCGACCGGAAAGCCGGGCCAGGTATTTGTCCGCGATGGCTTCCAACGCAGCGCCATCCAACGCCGAAAAATGGATGATCTTATCAATGCGCCCCAAAAATTCCGGTGAAAAGCACTGCTCCAACGCCTTGGTTACTTCCCCGGCTCTGCCGGCGGGTTGAAATCCCAGCCCCTGGCCGGCGATCTCGCCGCCGATATTGGAAGTCATGACAACAATGGCATTTTTCAAGCTGACGCGCCGACCTGCGGAATCCGTCAGCACCCCTTCCTCCATGATCTGCAGCAGGATACCGTTTACATCCCGGTGGGCCTTCTCCAGTTCATCGAACAGCACCAGGCAGTAGGGTCTGCGGCGCACAGCCTCCGTCAGTTTGCCCCCTTCCTCGTAGCCAACATAGCCGGGCGGCGCGCCGATGAGCCGGGCCACCGAATGCTTTTCCATATATTCTGTCATATCCAGGCGGATCATGGCCTCTCGGCTGCCATACATTTCCTCTGCCAACGCCCGGCATAATTCCGTTTTGCCAACGCCGGTTGGTCCGGTGAACAGCAAGCTGGCCACCGGCCGATTCTCATCCCGCAGACCGGAAAACCCCCGGCGTACCGCTTCCGCTACCGCCGCCACCGCCGCCTTCTGCCCCATTACCTGCTTTGACAGCGTTTCCTCCAGACGCAATATCCGCGTTCGCTCGTCCGAAGTCAGTTTTCCCACCGGGATCCCGGTCCTGGCAGATACCGCCCAGGCAATATCCTCCTTTGTCACCGCCCGGACGCGTCGAACTTCCCCGGTGTGGGAGATGGATTGCATCCGGTCCCGCAGCTGGGCCGCTTTTTCAAATTCCTTTTGCCGCACCGCCTCATGGAGCGCTTGCTCCAATTCCTTCCTGGGCGCGCTGTCCAGCCTCCGCTGCTCCTCCATGCGGGCATGGGCCGCTCCCTCATCCAGCAGATCAATGGCCTTATCCGGCAAATACAGATCCGGCAAATACCGCGCTGACAGCTTTACCGCCTCGCTGATCGCTTCCTCTGTGATGCGGATATGGTGATGCCGTTCCAGCCCCGGCTTCAGCGCCTGCAAAATGGCCAAAGTGCCGATTTTGGAGGCTTCCTCCACCATCACCGGGCGAAAGCGGCGATCCAGCGCCGGATCCTTTTCAATAAATTTCCGGTATTCCGTCAAGGTGGTGGCGCCCAGCATCTGCAATTCTCCCCGCCCCAGGGCCGGCTTCAAAATATTGGCCGCGTCAATGGCCCCCTCCGCCGCGCCTGCGCCCACGATGGTATGCATTTCATCCACAAACAAAATCACATCGCCGCATCGTTTGATCTCCGCAAGCACATCCCGCAGCCGTTCCTCAAATTCGCCCCGGTACTTGGTGCCTGCCACCAAATTGGCCATATTCAGGCTGACAAGCCGCTTATCCCGCAGCTGCGGCGGAACATTACCCGCCGCCATCCGCTGGGCCAAGCCCTCCGCAATGGCAGTTTTGCCCACTCCCGGCTCCCCCACCAGAGCCGGATTATTCTTGTTTTTCCGACACAAAATACCGATCACCATTTCAATTTCCCGGTCTCGCCCGATCACCGGATCCAGGCCTGCCGCCTTTGCGATCAGATCCTCGCTGAATTGCTCCAGTAACTTCGTAGTCCATACCTCCTTTTTATCGCTTTTTTCCTCCGTCATTGGCAGCATCCACTCTAACGCCGCAGAAAACAGCGCGTCCGCCTCGATCCCGCAGGTCATCAGCATACGGGCTGCCGTTGTCTGCTCCAGCCGTAATAGCGACAGTAAAATATGCGCTACCCCCACCGCTTTGTGGCCCAGATTCCGGGCTTCCCGTCCGGCGCCCTCCAAAATGGCCCGGGCATCCCGGGAGAAGCCCTGCCGCAGCATCATGCCGCCGTGGCCCATTCCGTAGCAGGAAATGACCAGATCTTCCAAAACCGTCAGCCCCGCGCCCCAGCACCGCAGCAATTGTCCCGTCCGTCCCGGCGAGGCCACGCAGCACAGTAGCAAATGGCCGCTGCCTACAAAACCATGGCCCATCAGCCGGGCATAGTCAGCAGAATGGGCAACCAAGTTGGCCCCATCCCGGTCAAAACGCATACGCCTCCCCTCCTAGCCCGGAAATTCTCCCCATAGGAAGAAAAAAATATACGGAGATTTTGCAAAATAGGAATTGCATTTTCCAAAATCCATGCTAGAATGTAGGTAAGATATCACCAATGCGTGATACAAAAACATATGGAGGGAAATATCATGGCATACAAGATTACTGACGCTTGCGTCAAGTGCGGCGCCTGCGCCGACAACTGCCCCGTCGAGGCTATCTCTGAAGGCGAAGACAAGTACGTCATCGATGCTGACACCTGTGTTAGCTGTGGCGCTTGCTGCGACAACTGCCCTGTCGAGGCCATCGTAGAAGAGTAATTTACCAAAAAACGAGGTTGGCCTGTGCATCCATCCGGATGCACAGGCTGATTTTCTATGGAGGATACCATGGAATTTTTATCCAACGGATTTTCTCTGCATACCCCTGACGGAACCTTTCCTATCAGCACCGACTCCATGCTGCTGGCAGATTTTGTAAGGCTGGGAAAGCGGGCCACCGTGCTGGACCTGGGCTCCGGATGCGGCACTTTGGGCGCGCTGTTATGCGCCAAAGATCCCGGTTGCGCGGTCACCGGCGTGGAAATGAACCCCATCGCCCACGAAGCAGCCGAAGAGAACATCCGCCGCAACCATTTAGAGGGCCGGTTATCCAGTATATGCGCTGATTTGCGGTGTATTTCCGCCGGGCAGTTTCACTGCTGCCTATCCAATCCCCCCTATTTCTCCGGTGGCCCTGCCAGCAAGGAAAATCCCCTTGCCCGGCGGGAGGATTGCTGCTGCCCCGCCGAGCTTTTTGCCGCCGCAGCCCACCATCTGAAATTCGGCGGCGACTTTTATCTTGTCCACAAGCCGGACCGGCTGGCAGAGCTGATCGCCTGCGGCGCAAGGGAAAATCTGGAAGCCAAGCGGCTGCGATTGGTGCGGCACAAGGAAGGCGGCGAAATTTCCCTCATTTTGCTTGCCTTCCGCAAAGGCGCTAAACCGGGCCTGCAAATCGACGAAGTGACCCTTTTTGACAAAGAAAATAACCCTACCGACTTCTACAAATCGGTGTATCACATAGAATAATTCTCAGGAGGCCGCTTATGGCTGGTATGCTGTATCTCGTCCCCACGCCCATCGGCAATTTGGGCGACATTTCCGACCGCGCCCGCAAGACCCTAGAAGAAGCGGATTTTATTGCCGCGGAGGATACCCGGGTTTCCTTGAAGCTGCCCAATCATCTGGGCATCAAAAAAAGCCTTGTCAGCTACTACGAGCATAACAAGGCTTATAAGGGCAATATCATTTTGGAGCGCATTTTGGCAGGCGAAACCTGCGCGCTGGTATCCGATGCCGGCTCCCCTGCTATTTCCGACCCCGGCGAAGAGCTGGTGAAGCAATGCGCCGAGGCAGGTGTGACCGTCTGCGCCATTCCCGGCCCCTGCGCCGTGATTACCGCGCTGAGTATTTCCGGACAAAGCACCGGCAGATTCTGCTTTGAGGGCTTCCTGTCCACTGCGAAAAAGAGTCGCAAGGCCCATTTGGAAGACTTGAAGGACGAGCGCCGCACCATGATCTTCTACGAAGCGCCCCACAAGCTATTGAACACTTTGGAGGATATGGCGGAAGTATTCGGCGCTGAGCGGCCCATCAGCCTTTGCAGGGAGCTGACCAAGCTCCATGAGGAAGTAGTGCGTACTACATTGGGCGAGGCCATTGCCAAATACACCGAAAATTCCCCCAAAGGCGAATTCGTGCTGGTAATCGCCGGCGCCCCGGAGCAGGAAAAAGAGGTGCCCACGGAAACTGACGCCGCCGCCAGAGTGGCGCAATTGATGACAGACGGCCTCAGCCGCAAGGACGCCATTAAACAGACCGCCAAAGAGCTGAACCTACCCAAAAATGTGGTCTATGATGCCGCCCTCAGCATCGACGAATAAATCACAAACGCACCGCAGGAGCAATTTCCTGCGGTGCTGTTTTTATTCACTCCGACAACAATGTTTCTGCGAAGATTTTAGCAGCCAGTCGAAATCCATCCCGAAACGCGCAAGCGGATATGCAGCAAGTATACTTATCAGACCAAGTAACATATTTCTGAAACAGCATTTTATGATGCGAACATAGTTCTTTTCTCAATATATCCTCATTCCCACCCATCAATGCCACCAGTTCTTCAATTTCCGCAACCTTTACTCCGCAGTTATCACAGGGCGCAATATTTCCGTACCACAATTCCTCAATAATTGACTTCATATTTTTCACCTATTGCACTTTTTATATTTTGCACCTGTATAAGTGCAGCATTATTCTAACATTGCGTTACAATGTTGTCAACTACAATGTTCCAATACAAGTGCAAAAGGTGATAGATATGGATAAGAAAATCGAAACGAAAATAGGAAAGAATATTCGTTCCCTTCGGGAAGCCGCAGGCATGACCCAGGACGCGCTTGCCGCTCAGCTGCAGCTGCATGGCTGCGACATTACCCGAAGTGCTGTTGCTAAAATCGAGGTTGGCCAGCGCCATCTATATCCGGATGAAATCATTTTGATCCGCAAAATTTTGAATACCGCCTACGAAGCCATTTTGGATATTAAATGAGCCACCCCTATATAGCAAACGCACCGCAGGAAAACCTGCGGTGCGTCTTGTTTATTTTGGTTCCTTCCTCTCCCCAAAGATGCGGATCATTTCCCGGGTCAGGCTGATCCCATCGTCCTTGGCGGGCAGATCGTTGCGGTCAAACCACTCTGCGGATGCCAGTTCGTTTTCATCCAAGTGGACAGTATCGTCACCGTCCAGGTCACAGAAATAGCCAATGGACAGGTTACCCGCCACGCCCCAGGGCTGGCTCTTGTAATAGCGGATATTTTTGACCTTCAATCCCACTTCTTCCATCACTTCCCTGGCCACCGCCTCTTCCGCGGTTTCACCGATCTCGATAAAGCCAGCCAAAAGGCCGTAGCGTTTGAAATTCCGGCCCGCGTAGGTGCTTAGCATCAGCTTATCGCCGTTGGTCAGGCCAATGATCACCGCCGGGGCGATTTTGGGGAAAATCATATTGCCGCAAGCAGGACATCTCATCATCCGCTCCTTGCCGTCATGGACCGTTTTTTCGCCGCAGGCGCCGCAGAACCGGTTGACCCGGTACCAGCTGTAAATATGCCAGGCGGTCATGATGGCGAAGCAAATATTTTTGGAAGTCTGCTGCCGCAGCTCCAGCGCTTTTTCAAATGTAAAATAATCGTCCGCCTCGCCTGCGTTTCCCATGAACAGAAAATAGTGTTGACCCTGCAGGGTGAAGGCATACTGGGTGGGGTACTCAAACCAACACTCCCAATTGCCGCGCCATTGCTTCACCTGATCCCAGGTAGGCAGCGTCAGCGTATCATCGTCTGCCCGGTGCAGCAGGATCTCCCTGCCCCGGACACAAACCACAATGTCCCCATCCCTGGGTTCTTCCGCGTGGTACTGATTGTCCAAATATCCAAAATCCAAATCCTGAAGCACGGTTACACCTTCCTTATTTTTTGCAGGCATTCCCCGCAAATGTGTTTATTTTCATAAGTCACTAAATCCCGGCTGCCACCGCAGAAAACACAGCCCGGCGAAAATTTCCGCAGCTGCAGTACGCCGTTTTCCAGCTGAATTTCCACCTCGTCACCCTCTTGAAGGCCCAGCGATTTACGCATTTCCTGAGGGATGACGATCCGGCCCAAGCCGTCCAATTTCCGAATCACGCCCGGTACTCGCATACAATAATCACTCCTTTGTTCTATTATACTTCGCAGAAAGGAATTAGTCAATCTTTTTATACAGCCCGCATAGGCTGTCCATAGAGGTGACGGGAATGATTATGAGTTGGATCTTCGCGGGAATTGGGTTGGTTTCAATCGTATTTGCCATACTCACAAATAGCAGCAGCGCATTGGCTGCCGCCGTGCCACAGGGCGCCCAGGCCGGCATTACCCTGGCAATTTCCATGGCCGGCTCCCTTTGCCTGTGGAGCGGCGTGGGAAATCTGATGGAAAAGATCGGCGCTACGGCAGCGTTATCCAAGTTTTTGAAACCGCTGCTGCATCGGCTGTTTCCCGGCGCAAAAACGGATATTCGGCTTGCCGGCGATCTGTCCGCCAATATTTGCGCCAATATTCTGGGGCTGGGCAACGCTGCCACGCCCATGGGCATCCGGGCAACCAGGCGGATGGTGGACCCCGCGAAGCCGGGGCTGGCCACCGATCAAATGTGCCGGCTGATCGTTCTCAACACCGCTTCCATTCAGCTGATCCCAGCCAATGTGGCCGCGGTTCGCACGGGGCTGGGCTGCGAGACGCCCTTTGACATTCTGCCGGCGGTGTGGATCACCAGCCTGTGCTCCGCCTCCGCCGGTCTGCTGGCGGCCTGGTTGCTGGGAAAGGTATGGCCCAATGATTGATTATGTGGTTCCTGTTTTGCTGTTTTTGCTTTGCGCCATAGCCCTGAGGAAGCAGGAGAACCCGTACGATCTGATGCTATCCGGAGCTGCCGACGGGCTGAGGCTGCTGGTTACCATTCTGCCGGCGCTGGTGCTGCTGTTAACCGCTGTGACCATGCTGCGGCAAAGCGGCGCTATGGATATTCTCAGCCGATTTTTCGCCCCGGTCTTTACTTTTTTCGGCATTCCGCCGGAAACCGCCATGCTGGTGCTGATCAGGCCCATTTCCGGCAGCGCCGCGTTGGCGGTAGGGGCTGATTTGATGGCGGAGTATGGCGTAGACTCCCCTGTTGGCCGCGCGGTGGCGATCATGCTGGGTTCTACGGAAACAACATTTTATACCGTATCGGTCTATTTCGGCGCCGCGGGGATCAAAAAGACCCGCTACTGTGTCCCTGCCGCCCTGATCGCCGATTTTACAGGTTTTTTGATGGCTTCTTTTTGCGCCCGGTGGTTTTTTTGACAATATGATATACTCCATACACCAACAGATCCGCCACGAAGAACAGGATAATGACCACAAAGGGCATCACATAGGGCGCAATATGGGCAGGCAGCAAGGAAAAAGGGTCTTGCTTAACGAACATCCAGTTGAAGAAATGGCTATACTCCCCTACGGACCCATTATAAAGTGTATTGCCAAGCAGCGCCCAGGCGGTCATCAGCGCGATGATCACCAATTCTTTTCGGCAATGCTTCCAGGGAAGCTTCTTTTCTTCCAGCGTCAGCACAAAAATGCCGTAAGCCGTCATGGCGCCATGGAACAGCAAAGTCTGTACCGCGCGGTAGGACAGGGGATGGATTTGATACCAGCCCACGCCCGCAGGATACAGCACATAAATCAGATTGGACACCAAGCCCAAAAGCGCAAACGAAGTGCGATATTTCCCCAAAAAGCCGTTATACCTGCTAAGGAAGCACAAAACGCACATAGCCGTACACATGTGAAAGGGCAGTTTTTCCATGTCGATTTCTCCGTAAGCAAAGGGCATCAGAAAGAAATCCAGTATGTATAGTCCAAAAGCGCAGGCAATAGCCGCTTCCGCCACCCGTTTTCTGGTTGTGGCGTTTTTCCGTCGAAACAGGCACACAATCGTTACGATCGCGCCACAGATAACAAGGATATACAACCAATGCCAGATACCAAAGCAGGTAAAAACCGCGCCGTCTTTCTGATCGCGCAGTAAATTGTGGAGGATCTCATACATAAAACACACCTCAAAAAAACGAACTGCCGCAGGGGTACTGCGGCAGTTTTCGCACATTATTCTTCGTCTTCTACGTCAAACTCCAGGCTTTCGCCGCAGTTGGGGCAAGGGATGGCGCCCTCTTCCAGGGTCTCCTCGTCAAAGTTGATGATCTCGCCGCAGACAGGGCACTCTACCTCATAGATTGTGGTGTCCTCATCGCCGAAGTCGAAGCCTTCCTCGTAGTCCTCGTCTTCGTCCCAATCATCGTCTTCGTACTCATCCCAATCCTCGTCTTCATCCATGATGAAGTCTTCGATGGCATCCAGATCCTCTTCGATCTCGTCCAGCTCGTCGGAGATGGCGATGGTGGTTTCCTCCACATCTCTCAAGCGCTTGGCCATATCGCCGATCAGCTCCACCATAGCGGCAATCATCTTGCCCTCAGCCTTTTCGGTGTCCAACTCCAGGCCATCCATCAGGCCCTTCAAGTATGCAGCTTTTTCAGAAATGGTCATGGTAATTACTCCTTATGACAGTTTTTTAAAAAACGGGGACGATGCGGGCATCGTCCCCTGTAATTGAAACGGAAAATGGGCGCTGATGGAAAGACTTTTGTGGCCGGATGGCGAGAGATTCTGGTGCAGATGAAATATCAGAAACCGAAGGAATACTTTGTGTATTTCGAGGTTTTTGATGTGCACAGCTGCGCCGAAAGATCCGCCAGCGGGACGCAAAAGAAGTTACATCGTCGGCCAAAAAGAATTAAGCCTTGGAACGGCCCAGGTACTCACCGGTACGGGTGTCGATCTGGATCTTGTCGCCGATCTCGATGAACAGGGGCACGTTGACCTGCGCGCCGGTCTCCACGGTGGCGGGCTTCAGCGCGTTGGTAGCGGTGTTGCCAGCGAAGCCGGGGTCGGTCTCGGTAACCACCAGGTCCACAAAGTTGGGCACTTCCACGCCGAAAACCTTGCCCTTGTAGGACATAACGGTGCAGATGTCATTCTCCTTGACGAACTTGAAGGAATCGTCCAGGTTGGCAGCGTCGATGGGCTCCAGCTCGAAGGTTTCCTGGTCCATGAAGTAGTACAGATCGCCGTCGGAGTAGCTGTACTCCATCTTTCTTCTCTCAATGAAAGCGGTAGGGAACTTGGCAGAGGGGTTCAGGGAAGTTTCGGTAACGCCACCGGTGATGACGTTTCTCATCTTGACGCGGACGAAAGCGGCGCCCTTGCCGGGTTTCACATGCTGGAATTCGATAACCTGCATGACCTTGCCGTCCATCTCAAAGGTAATGCCGTTTCTGATATCGCCTGCAGAAATCATAGTAATATCCTCCTAAATTGTGCGCCCTTTCGGGGCATATAGTATATTTTAACTTTTGTATTTTAACCTATTTTCTCTAATATTGCAATAGTAAAATGGAATTTTTTTAGACAACAATCAATTCCTTGGGGCTCTTTGTCAGAATTTCGATGCCGCCGTCCAGGAAAACGCAGGTATCTTCAATGCGGACGCCGAATTTGCCGGGCAGATAAATGCCGGGCTCAGCGGAAGCCACCGCGCCCACGGGCATGGGCTGATCGTTGCGGGCATTGGGGCTGGGATTCTCGTGGACTTCCAGCCCCAGGCTGTGGCCGTAGCCATGGCCGAAATACTCACCGTAGCCGGCGTCGGTGATCACCTTACGGGCCGCGCCGTCCACATCCTTACCGGGAACACCGGCCTTGGAAATGGCCAGGCCTGCCAGCTGTGCTTCCAAAACGGTATTGTAGACCATCTTCATTTCCTCGGTAGCAAAACCAACCGCCACGGTACGGGTCATGTCGGAGCAGTAGCCCATGTAGGACGCGCCGTAGTCCATGGTGATAAAGTCGCCTTCCTGAATGACCCGCTCGCAAGCAACGCCATGGGGCAGGCTGGTATTAGGGCCGGAAACCACGATCGGGTCAAAGGCCAGGCCGGTGGCGCCGTTTTTGTACATACAGTAGATCAGCTCCGCCTGCAGCTCCAACTCGGTCATACCGGCCTTGATGCGAGGCAGCACTTCCGTGAAAGCCTTGTCGGTAATGGCCTGAGCCTTACGCATCAGATCCAGCTCCCAATCTTCCTTGGTGCCGCGGAAGCCGTTGATTTCCTTGTTGTAGGGAACCAGCTTAGCGTTCAGGTTCTTCTCGTAGTTATGCAGCTCTACAGCCAGCAGATAGTTTTCTTCGTAACCCAGGGTGGTGATGCCGAAGTCGGCAATGGCATCGTTCAGAAGCTTCACATAGCCGATCTTATCCACGCAGATCACTTCAAAGCCCTTCAGGTTGTTCTGGGCGGATTCGATGTAACGGGAGTCGGTGAAATAGCGGCAGCCAGCCTTGCTGACGATGGCAGCGCCTTCCGCAATATCAAACTCGGCGCCGTAATGACGGCTGTAGCGGGAAGTCAGCAGCAGGCCGTTCACCTCGCCATTGAGCAGGGTCAGGTACTTTTCCAGGTTTTTCATAGTTTCAGTCTCCTTTTTCTTGCAAGATAGATAAATGGCTTTTCCAGCACATGCCGTGCTTTCAGCCAGAAATTATGATTGTCGATGGCCTTGACCAAAACGGTGGTCACACCGGCCCGGTTGCCGCCCAAGGTATCCGTAAAGATCTGGTCGCCCACGATGGCGGCGCGTTGGGCAGGAACGCGGAATTTTTGCAGGCAGGCGGTAATCCCTTTGGTGGAGGGTTTGGCGGCGTGGGTGATGCAGGCAATGCCATACTTGTCGCAAAAAACCTTCACCCGGTCTTTATGGGAATTGGACACCACGCAAATGGAAACATCCGATTGGGCCATCCTCCCCAGCCATGCCTCCATCTCCCCGGTGGGCACGCTGGTAGTGTAGGGCACAATGGTATTGTCAAAATCCAGCATCAAAAGGGAAATGTTCCGATCGTGAAAAAAATCCGGGGTCAGATCCGTCAGGCGCTCGGTGATCACCGCAGGCAGCAGGGAAAAAGGCATAGCTCCACCTATACTTTCTTAGAATACAGGGTGATTATAGCACATTTCATTTCATTTGTCCATGCCATTGTCTGCCATATTACAAAAATAAATGGGGCCAAACGGCCCCATTCTTATTCGGTTACATGGTCATGATTGCCGATATGGTCCTGGCAGTAGCAATGGTAGCCCTTGCAGCGGGAGCAGTAACGGAATTCCAGCTCCGGATCGCTCACATCGGTGCGGCCGCAGACGGTGCAGCGGTGGGTGTAGGGTGCCTTCACCTTCGCGGTGCTGGCTTCATAAGAACCGGCTGTGGGGAACGGAATATTTTTCGCCTTCGGTTCCCTGCCGGTGCGGTTTTTCTTCCGGAATAACCGCCTTGCGTTGGCGCGCCAGGATGCCGGCAGCACATTGAGCACATCCTTGCCAAAGAACAGGAAGTAATTGGCCAGGGCGATCAGCGGGAATACATTAAAGGGGAACGGCAGCGCAAACAGGTAATAGACCACCAGCACAAGATCGATCAGCGCAAAGATCCAGGCCCGGATGGGAATGATGAAGAACAGCAGGAACTGCGCGTCCGGATACAGCGTGGCGTAACCGAGGAACAGACTCATGTTCAGCCATGTAATGTCCACATAGTAGCCCATGACAACGGCATACTCGCCCAGGAACGCGCCAACCACCATGCCGTAAATATCCATCAGCAAAATGCCGCAGAAATAGTAAAGGTTAAACCGGAACGTACCCCAAATATTCTCCATGGCTCTGCCCAGAGAAAAATAGCACATCAAGCCAATGACAGTCATCAAAATACCGCCGCCGTCATAGGTCAGCGCATAGCTGAAAAGCCGCCACACCTGACCCTGGAGGATCAAGGAATAGTCAAAGCACAGCCAATCATACAAAAGATAATTATCGGTGGCCATGGTGAACAGATACACCAGCGCGCTACCCAAAGATACATACAGCATCAGATTGGGAATTCCCTTGTTGCGATGTTTATAACAAAAACGCTCAAAACGTTGTCTGGGATTTGCCATAATTTCATCTCCTTTTTCCATTGGCTATATCATACCAGTTTTGTCTGCATTTGTCCATAACAGAATTATGAACTTTTTTGTTGAAAAAGTCGAAAAAGCACTTGACATTTCGTGCAAAACAGCTATAATACTCTACGAACTGCATACAAGCCTTATCAAGAGCGGTGGAGGGAACGGCCCGATGAAACCCGGCAACCTGATGAAAATTAAGGTGCCAAATCCGGCGGCAAGACGAAAGATGAGGATTCGATATAGACGCACATCGAATCTTCGGTGTGCGGTTTTTTATTTCCAAAATACAGAAAGGAAAACAGAAATGGAAAAAAGACTCTTTACCTCCGAATGTGTTACCTGCGGCCATCCCGACAAGGTGGCTGATG
>JAZOAD010000152.1:0-11039 GCA_045595225.1 Faecousia sp. | reverse complement strand
GCGAAGTGATCCTCACCGATCTGATGGAGCGTCAGCTGGTGATCAAGGGCGTGCTGGAGCGGGCCAACCTGGTGGACGGCTTCGTCATCGTCCGGGAAACGGAATAATCAAACGAAAAGACCCGCCGCCGGCGGGTCTTTTGCTGTATCAATGGGTGATGGCGGCGTTGGAAAGGGCCATGGCGTGCTTCCAAGCAGCCAGGTATTTTCGCAGACAGCAGGGCTCCTCCGCTTTCAGCTGGCAGTAGCGTGAGCCGCTGGAAATCAGCAGCGTCCGGCTTTGCACCAGAGCCATATCGTCGATTTGGCAGAGCGGAAATACCTGGGCACCGCAGCGTAAAATGCCATTTTCCAGCACCAGCTTCCCGCGGGCCAGCTCCCGCAGCTTATGATCCTCCAGTATCTCCGACAGGATAATGCCATCATCCTGCAGCCGCAGCTTGCCGGATTCCAGCCGCTCTGTTAGCAGTTTTTCCTGCCAGATATCCCACTGCCGCAGATTTTCAAAGGGCCGGGCCGGGGCGAAAGTACCCAGTTCGGTGTACTCCCAGGTACTGCCGCAGGCGCAGGAAAAGAATGCTCCGCGGGAAGAAAGCTGGCCGAGCTTTTGGCAGTGGGGGCAAGCATACAGCACAGTTTGCAGATTTTCCGCCCGACGGCGATTGCGGTAGCGAATGGGGTTCTGGGCCTGATTTTCCCAGGTGTCCTCAAAAATATCCCGCTGGATCAGGCCGGTAATCGCGTCCTTGTCCATGGCCTTCAATTCCTCCGGGGAATAGATGCCCACGATACGGCCGGTCATGCGGCCCTTGCGAATGCCCTTACCCCAACGGGGCGCGGTCAAATAGCCCCCCTCCAGGCGGAAGGTGATCAGCGTGGCGTTGCCCATCCGAGCCAGCCGGCCGGTTGCGGGGAAAATATCCGCGGTAACGCCATCCCAGGTGCACTCGCCCTCCGCAAACAGGCACACCGAGCGGCCATCCCGCAGCGCCCGGGTGCAGGCCATGGCCGTATCGGCGCCGGAGGTGCCTTTGCGCCGGGAAATGGGGTCAAACACAAAGCGCAGCAGCTTGCTGACAAAGCCCAAACGGAACAGATGCTCGCTGGCCACGAAACGCATATTGTCCTTGGGGAAGGCCATGCCAACAAGAATGGGGTCGTAATTGGTCACATGGTTGGACACCACCAATGCAGGGCCATCCAGCTTATGTTTTTCGTAGGTGTAGCCAAAAGCCGCCCGAAAAAAGGGGCTGACGATGGCGGCAAGAATGCGGTAAAGGGTTTGTTTGCCCTTTGGATTGCTGTTGTTCATAAACTGTTCCTCTGTTTGTTTCAGTAATTTTTCGGAAACATTATAATGCAAAATTGTTACATTGTCAACTTTTGCCAGTTTTAAGTTTGTATTACAGTTGTTTTAAGTTCAGCCGCCACGCATGGTGATCTGCCGCAGAAGGATAGCGAAGATCTGCCCCCAGGTCAGCCGCCGCACCCCAGTCTGCGCCACCATGCTCACCTGCCGCAGCGCCTGATCGCCCACCTTCACGGTCAGCGTACCCAGCCGCTGCCCCTGGCTCACCGGGGCTTCTACGCAGGAATCCAGAGTGACCTCCGTGGTGACAGCATTTTTCTGCTGCTTATCCAGCAAAAAGGCAATGTCCTCCGCCGGCACCGCCAAAACAACCTTTTCCTCCCCCATTTTCACAGGCACAGTGTAATTTTCTGTCAGTTCCGGCACCACCAGGGCATAATTGGCAAAGCCGAAATCCAGCATTTGCTTACAGGCATCGAAACGCTTCTGCGAGGTTTCCGCCCCCATCACCACAGCAATCAACTCCAGCCCTTCCCGCTGGGCAGAAGCCGACAGGCAATAGCCGGCCTTTTGGGTAAAGCCGGTCTTCAGCCCGGTGCAGCCGCTGTAAAAACGCACCATTTTGTTGGTATTTGCCAGGCCAAAGGCGCCGTCGCGGACCGTATCCATCCAAATGGTGGTAAATTCTTTGATCTTTGGGTGATGCACCAGCAGTTGGCGGCTCATAAGGGCAATGTCAAAGGCGCTGGTGACATGGTTTTCTGCCTCCGGGTCATCGTCCAGGCCGGTACAGTTGACAAAATTGGTGTCGTTCATACCCAGCTGGGCCGCCCTTTCATTCATTTTCGCCACAAAAGCGGCCTCAGAGCCGGCGATGTGCTCCGCCATGGCGCAGGCGCAGTCATTGGCGGAAGAAACGGCGATGGACTTGAGCATATCGGAAACAGACATGGTTTCCCCTGCCTTCAGATAAATTTGGCTTCCGCCCTTGGCCGCGGCGGTTTCCGAAGCGGTGACCATATCCTCCAGGGCGATGCAGCCCGTGTCAATGGCCTCCATGATCAGCAGCATGGTCATCACTTTGGTGACAGAAGCCGGCGCTAATCTTTCGTGGGCATTCTTTTCGTAGAGGACCGTACCGGTGGCGGCATCCATCAGCACCGCGCTTTTAGCCTCCACCTCCAAATTCGCGGCAAAAACCGCTCCGGGCAGGACGGTCAGCGCCAGGCACAAAGCCAAAATGACGCATCCGAATTTACGCATAGATATCCCTCCTGAAAGTTTTGTGGTACAATCTATGCCCCTGTGGACAAATTATGCCGCAAAAAAGCCCTGCGCTTCCGCAGGGCCGGTTGAGGGGGTAAATTTTCGTTTGTAGGGCTGCCTTGGCCCCCTCGTTTTGAGGGGGCTGGCACCGCCAAAAAGCGGTGACTGGGGGAGTTTTCTTAGAAAAGGAACTCCCTCCGGCCAAAATCAAGGATTTTGGCCACCTCCCTCAAAACGAGGGAGGCAAGGGTGCGGTGGCAACAGCCCGATAAACTGCAATTTATCATTTGTAATTTTTTCATTATGAATTACTCCGTCACCCAGGGCAGATCCACCATGGTGGGCTGATGGCCCAGAGCCGGGATCAGCTTTTCCATCACGTCGGCGGTTTCCAGCCGCAAAGAGGAAGTATTGATGCAGGGATGGCAGCCCACACAGGCCTCCTTCAGCAAATCCTGATCCACCAGCAGACGAACCCGGTGATCGTGGTCATTCATCAGGCCCAGCACACTGAGAGAACCGGGCGTAATATCCAAAAATTGCTCCATATAGGCGCCATCGGCGAAGCTGAGCCGGGCAGAGCCGATCTGCTTGGACAGGTCCTTGGTCTTGAAAGGCTTATCCGCCGGCATCAGCAGCAGGTAAAAATTGGTGCATTGCCGGTTGCACAGCAGAAGATTTTTGCAAATGGGCGCGCCCAGGGCTTCGTCCAAAGCGGCGCAAAGCTCCATGGTCATAGCCGGTTCATGGTCGATGCGCTGATAACGGATGCCCAAACCATCCAGCAGGTCATAACAGCGAATTTCTTTTTCCAGCCGACCGGCAAGATTCTCCGGCCTTCCCTGATACAATTCCATAAAGATTTTCCCCTTTGCGGTTTTTCTTCATTGTACCACGGAAGTCAAGGGAATGGAAGATTTCAAATTAACGTTTATCGCTGTGTTTAGGATTACCTCTTAGGCTGTCATCCTGAGCGAAGCGCAGCGAAGTCGAAGGATCTTCGCGCCGAACATCTGCTATGCAGGGGGTAAGTGCGCAGATTTCTCGACTCGCTGGCGCTCGCTCGAAATGACAGGTTGGGTAGGTGTCGGAAAGATAAATCCCAATTTGTGGCACAAACAGCAAAAAAGCGTGTTTTGCAACACGCCCGCGCATAACGCCGTATGAAACGAAAAGATCCCCTCGGCGTGAGATTTTCGTTTCAGACAAGGTGGAAGGCCGCAGGCTATACTAAAGTATGGCAAGGCCTTCCTAACGCCGTATGAAACGAAAATATCCGCCGAAAAAGAAATAACCCTTGACGGTGGAGACTAACTCACTTCTCCTCGTCAAGGGTTATTCCATTACTTCCTTGGGTTCAATCATTGGGTAACCTCGCTTTCTGCAGGATAGACGAAACCTTCCTTTTGACAAAATTTGAATTGCTTCCGTTGGCATTCGTTTTCGTATTTCTTACCTTTTCGTTGCACTTTATGTGATCGGAATTTTTCAGGATCGTTTCGTCTGCTTGAGAAGATTTTACCTGTACATTGGTATCACCTCTTCGTAACTAAAGGATACCACAGAAAACCCCGTTTTACAAGATGGGATGCTTCACAAAAATCTTTATGTGTTTTTGTGCGAATTACAGATTTGCGTCACAGGCGGACAATATGTTATTGACTTTTCCACATAGTTTTGATATATTGATAGTGTTGGGGTCAAAATTGGCCCTCATTCTTTTTGTGGAAAACATTTTTCCATATTTGGCATACATTTTTATTGACATTTCAGCTTTTTTATGTTATATATAGTTTCGTTGGCGGGTCTTCCGCCGTCCTTTCTCTTTTTCATTTTGTCTTGCAGGAAAACGGAGCGGAACCCCCCGCTCCGTTTTTCTGTTTTTCAAATCGTTACAGTTTTTTCGTTTACTTTTCGGAGAAACTGTGGTATGCTGATGCTGGAATATTATAACAATGAAAGAAGGATGCTTTTATGGAAATTTCAAAGATCCTGGCCCGCTGTGACCATACTTTGCTGGCCCAGACTTCCACCTGGGAAGAGATTCGGGCCATTTGCGACGACGGCATAAAGTACCAAACCGCCTCCGTCTGTATCCCCGCCTCCTTTGTGAAGCAGGCCAAGCAATATGTGGGCGACCGGCTGGCTATCTGCACCGTCATAGGCTTCCCCAACGGTTACGCCACCACGGCTTCCAAGTGCTTCATGGCCCACGATGCCGTGTCTAACGGCGCCGACGAAGTGGACATGGTCATCAACATCGGCTGGGCCAAGGAAGGCAAATGGGAAGAGATCACCGAGGAAATCCGTCAGATCAAAGCCCATTGCATGGGCCGCATTCTGAAGGTCATCATCGAAACCTGCCTGCTGACCGACGAGGAAAAAATCGCCCTGTGCAAGTGCGTTTCCGATTCCGGCGCCGACTATATCAAGACCTCCACCGGTTTCAGTGCCGCCGGCGCTACCTTCCATGATGTGGAGCTGTTCGCGAAGCATGTTGCGCCCCATGTAAAGATCAAGCCCGCCGGTGGCATTTCTTCCTTGGATGACGCGGAGAAATTCATTGCCCTGGGCGCCGACCGCCTGGGCACCAGCCGCATTGTCAAGATCGCCAAGGGCCTGGAAAACGACGGCACCTACTGATGTTAATGAGGAATTAGGAGTTAGGAATTAGGAATGATTTTCCACAAATTCCCAATTCCTCATTCCTAATTTCTAATTCCCGAAAGGAGATCATATTATGTCCAACTTCCATACTACTCCCCATATCAATGTTCTCGATGAGATCGGCTTCGGCAAGACCGTGCTGATGCCCGGCGACCCTCTGCGGGCCAAATTCATCGCCGATAATTTCCTGGAAAACCCCGTGCTGGTCAATAATGTCCGTGGCGTTCAGGGCCACACCGGCTACTACAAGGGCGTGAAGGTGTCCGTCATGGCTTCCGGCATGGGTATGCCCGCCATCGGCATCTATTCCCACGAGCTGTTTAACTTCTTCGGCGTGGAGAATATCATCCGCGTGGGCTCCGCCGGCTCCATCCAGGACCATATCAACCTCTATGACATCGTCATCGGTCAGGGCGCCTGCACCGATTCTAACTGGGCTTCCCAGTTCCATCTGCCCACCAATTTCGCCCCCATCGCCGACTTTAAATTGCTGAGCGAAGCGGTAAAGGCCTGCGAAGCCAACGGCGCCACCTTCCATGTGGGCAACATCAGCTCTTCCGATGTGTTCTACGGCGACCATGGCCTGGTTCCCGAGGGCCTGGACAGGGTGTATGCTCTGAAAAAGATGGGCGTTATGGCGCTGGAAATGGAAGCCGCCGCCCTTTACATGAACGCCGCCCGTTACGGCAAGCGGGGCCTGTGCATCTGCACCATTTCCGACCATGTCCTCAAGGGCGTGGAGACCACCGCCGCCGAGCGTCAGACCGCCTTTACCCAGATGATGAAGGTGGCCTTGGATGTAGCCGTGGCTATGGAGAATAAGTAAAAAGGCTTCTCCTTGAGGAGAAGCTGTCAGCGAAGCTGACTGATGTGGTGTAGGCTGCGGTAGCAGCCGTAAACAAAACAACGCCGCCTTTGGCGGCTACACCACACCCGACCCGCTGCGCGGGCCACCCTCTCCTCCAGGAGAGGGCTGGAGCGCTGCTGCACCCAACTAAGCAAAGGAGGGGTGTTTTCATGAGCGAGATTAAGCACAGCAAAACAGAAGAGCTGCCCGTCAGCCACAAGTGCGAGCATGAGGGCTACGAATATTTCCGCCGGAAATTCATTCCATTTGGCGGCGCAAAGAACACGCTGGTCAGTATCTACGAGATACCGCCCGGAAAATCTGCCTACCCCTACCATTACCATCACAAAAACGAGGAAACCTTCTACATTCTCAGCGGTGTTGGTGTGCTGAAAACGCCGGAAGGGGAGCGGAAGGTTGCGGCGGGAGAACTGCTCTTTTTCCCCACCGGCCCGGCCGGCGCTCATAAGTTGACGAATACTTCTGAAACTGAGAACCTTACTTATATTGATTTCGATGTGGTTCACGATATTGATGTTACCATTTACCCGGATTCTGATAAAATCGGTGTTTGGGGCATAGGGATCAATAAGCTGTATCCCCAGGATGCGGAAGTGGACTACTACGATGGAGAATGAACTATGAAACGTATCTTTTTAATTGTGCTGGACTCTTTCGGTATCGGCGCGATGCCCGATTCTGAGTCCTTCGGTGACGTGGGTGTCAACACCCTGGCTGCCTGCGCCACTTCCAAAGAACTGCATATTCCCAATATGATCGCCGCCGGTTTGGGCAATATGGACGGTGTTTCCTGCCTGCCCAAAGTAGAAAACCCCACCGGCGCCTTCTGCCGCCTGGCGGAGCGCTCCATGGGCAAGGATACCACCATCGGCCATTGGGAAATCGCCGGATTGGTATCCGATTCTCCGCTTCCCACCTACCCCGAGGGCTTCCCGGAGGAAGTTCTGGCGCCTTTCCGGGCCGCCACCGGCCGGGGCGTGCTGGCCAACGCTCCCTGGAGCGGCACCGCCGTGCTGGATGAATACGGCGAGGAGCATATGAGAAGCGGCGATCTGATCGTCTACACCTCCGCCGACTCCGTGTTCCAGATCGCGGCCCACGAGGAGATCGTGCCGCCGGAGCAGCTGTATGAATACTGCCGCATTGCCCGGAAAATTCTGGTGGGAAAGCATGGCGTGGGCCGTGTCATTGCCCGGCCTTTTGTGGGGGACAAGAAGGGCAATTTCAAGCGCACCGCCAACCGCCACGATTTCTCTCTGGAGCCGCCCAAGGAGACTCTGCTCGATGCAATTAAGGCAAAAGGGCTGGCATCCATCGGCGTGGGCAAAATTTACGATATTTTTGCAGGCCAGGGCACCACGGAGCATGTTTACAACCAAAGTAACGCCAACGGTATGGAACATACCACCCATTTTGCCGCCAAGGATTTCGAGGGCCTGTGCTTCGTGAACCTGGTAGACTTTGATATGCTCTTCGGCCACCGCCGGGATATTGACGGCTACGCCAACGCGCTGACGGAATTCGACGCCTGGCTGGGCAATTTCCTGCCCACTCTGGGCGAGGATGACCTGGTGATGATCACCGCCGACCACGGCTGCGACCCGGCTTATACCGCCACCACCGACCATACCAGAGAGTATGTGCCGCTGCTGGTGTTGGGCAAGCGGGTAAAACCCGGCAATATGGGCACCCGGGAGGGTTTCTGCGACATCGCCGCCACCGTAGCCGAGTTGCTGGATGTGGAATACGACACCCCCGGCAAGAGCTTTACCAAAGAGATTTTGTAAGGTAAATTGTTGTTTAGCATTGCAAGGAGGCACTGCACAAAGCCCTCTCCTAGAGGAGAGGGTGGCCCAACGGGCCGGGTGTGGTGTAGCCGCGACAGCGGCGTAAAAATAGAGCATAACGGCTGCTTCGCAGCCTACACCTCATCAGTCACCTTCGGTGACAGCTTCCCCTCAAGGGGAAGCCTTGAGCGCGCTAAACAACAATTTATCGTTCCTAGGAGGTTAATCAATATGACACCTGAAAAACTGTGTGAACTGGCCGCCCAGGCCATGGGTCATGCCTACGCGCCCTACAGCGGCTTCAAGGTAGGCGCGGCGCTGCTGTGCGCCGATGGCGCGGTCTACCAGGGCTGCAACATTGAAAACGCCGCCTATGGCCCCACCAACTGCGCCGAGCGCACCGCCATTTTCAAAGCGGTCTACGATGGCCACCGGGATTTTGTCGCCATCGCCGTCTGCGGCGGCAAGGACGGCGTTATCACCGGCGCATTCCCGCCCTGCGGCGTTTGCCGCCAGGTAATGCGGGAATTCTGCGGCGACGATTTTATGATCTATATCGTCGGTGACCACGGCAACTTTGACGCTCTGACCCTTGCCCAGCTGCTGCCCTATAGCTTTTCTGCCGAAAAACATATGCAGTAAAGCCGTTATTTTCATGCAACATATCTACTTTTTGACATTTTTTGTAAATCTTTATTGATTTTTTCAGTATCTTGTGAGAGAATATATCCGGTGCCATTTGGCGCCGGATATATTAATTTTTGGAGGAATAGAAAATGAAGAAGATTCTTGCTCTGCTCCTGGCCATCTGCATGATCGCTTGCCTGTTCGCAGGCTGCGGCGGCGACACCACCACCGGTGGCGGCAACCAGGGCGAAATCACCAACCCTGACGAAATCGCTGACGAAATGACTTCCAGCGACGGCAAGTACCAGGTCGCTTTCATCACCGACGTGGGCCAGCTGAAGGACAAGTCCTTCAACCAGGGCACCTACGACGGCGTAAAGCTGTACGCTGCCAACAACGGCAAGTCCTACAAGTACTATCAGCCCGCCAACGGCGACCAGGCTACCGACGCTGACCGTATCGCTGCTTTCGATCTGGCCGTTTCCAACGGCGCTGAGATCGTTGTGGCTGCCGGCTTTATGCAGGAAGCCGCTCTGAAGGCTGCTGCTGAGAAGTATCCCAATGTCCACTTCGTCTTCATCGACGGCTACCCCATCGGCTTTGACAATGTGGCTCCCATCTCCTTCCAGGAAGAGCAGTCCGGCTATCTGGCTGGCTACGCTGCCGTTATGGAAGGCTACACCAAGCTGGGCTTCATGGGCGGCGGTGGCGGCACCAACCCCGCTTGCCAGCGCTTCGGCTACGGCTTCGCACAGGGCGCTCAGGCTGCCGCTGCTGTTAAGGGCGTGCAGGTCGAACTGAAGTACTCCTGGGCTTACGGCTCCACCTTCTCCGCTTCTCCCGAACTGAAGGCCATGGCTCCCGGCTGGTATCAGCAGGGCACCGAGGTCATCTTCGCTTGCGGCGGCTCCATGTTCGCTTCCGTTGCTGACGCCGCTGCCGCGGAAGACGCAAAGGTCGTTGGTGTTGACGTTGACCAGTCCTACGAGTCTGAAACCGTCATTACCTCTGCCATGAAGGGCCTGGCTGATGCTACCGTTTGGGCCATCACCAAGCACTACGAGGGCAAGTGGGCCGAAGTCGGCGGCATTGCCACCGCTCTGGGCGCCAAGGACAACGCTGTTGGCCTGCCCACCGCTACCTGGTCCCTGAAGAACTGGACCGTGGAAGACTACAACCAGCTGTTCGCTGAGATCGTCGCTGGCAAGGTCACCATCTCCTCTGACCTGGTTCTGCATCCCGAGAACACCGCTAACGTCACCGTTACTTACGTTGAGTAATCCTACATTATTATAATAAGGAAGAGGAAGGCCGCGGCCTTCCTCTTTTTTGGTTTGAAGTTTAGATTTTCGTTTGTCGGGCTGTTGCGGCCGCAGGCCGCCCTACCTTCTCCCGGGGAGAGGGTAGGGCGCTGCCGCGCCAGCGCAACCATCAATCTGCCCGCTAAACCGAAATTTGATTTTCCATAGCCCATCAAATCTGTTTCGATTTTATCTTGCATTTCCCGGCGCATTGGCTTATAATGGTATTATCGCATATCCTTACTACAAGGGAAGGAAGGCAAATCAATGGAACAGGAATATGTAATTGAAATGCTGGGCATCCGAAAGGAATTCCCCGGCATTGTCGCCAACGACAACATCACGCTGCAGCTTCGCAAGGGTGAGATCCACGCCCTGCTGGGTGAAAACGGCGCCGGCAAATCCACGCTGATGAGCGTGCTGTTCGGCCTTTACCAGCCGGAGGCCGGTGAGATCCGGAAAAACGGCCAGGTCGTCAAGACCAACAACCCCAACGACGCCACCGCCCTGAACATCGGCATGGTACACCAGCACTTCAAGCTGGTGGATGTGTTTACGGTGCTGGACAACATCATTCTGGGCGCGGAAGATACCAAAATGGGCTTCCTGCAGAAAAAGGCCGCCCGGGAAAAGGTCAAGAATCTGTCGGAAAAGTACAAGCTGTTTGTGGATCTGGACGCCAAGGTGGAAGACATCGGCGTGGGTATGCAGCAGCGTACTGAAATTCTGAAAATGCTCTACCGGGACAATGAGATCCTCATTTTCGACGAGCCCACCGCCGTGCTGACCCCCCAGGAGATCGACGAGCTGATGGAGATCATGCGGGGCTTCGCCAGAGAAGGCAAGTCCATCCTCTTTATCACCCACAAGCTTAACGAGATCATGGCGGTAGCAGACCGCTGCACCGTACTGCGCAAGGGCAGGTACATCGGCACCGTGGACATCAAGGACACCAACAAGCAGGAGCTTTCCAATATGATGGTTGGCCGTCCCGTGCAGCTGCAGGTGGAAAAGGGCGACGCTGTCCCCGGCGAAACCGTCCTTTCCGTGGAAAATCTGACAGTCCCCTCCAAGATCGGCAAAAAGGACGCTGTGAAGAATGTTTCCTTTGAGGTGCGCGCCGGCGAGATCGTTTGCATCGCCGGCATCGACGGCAACGGCCAAAGCGAGCTGGTGTACGGCATCACCGGCCTGGAAAAGGCCAGCAAGGGCACC
>JAZOAD010000151.1:0-2424 GCA_045595225.1 Faecousia sp. | reverse complement strand
CCGGCGTAGAACCGGGCATACGCCGAGAGATAATCCAGGGTGTTGCCCTCCTGCACCATGCCGCCTTCCGGCAGCAGTGCCTTTCGAAGAGCAGCATATTCTGCCTGCCCCACAGATCGCAGGGGAACGGGCACTGCGGCGGGATGCACTGTTTCTGCCACATGGCAGCAGGTGCGGTAGCCCAGCTTTTTATAGAAAGAGAACAGCTCCTTGCTGCCCGGCACCAGGATGGCGCCTGCATAGCCGGCGCTGCGCAGCTGCTCGTGGGTCTGGGTCATCAGGCGGCGGCAAAGCCCCTGATTGCGGTATGCTTCGTCGGTGGCGATGGCATAGAGATAGGCCCATTTTTTCTCCGCCAAACTGCAGTCAAACCAGTAAAGAGCAGCCATTATACGGCCCTCAGAGGACAAATATGCACAGCGCTCCGGGGAGTAGCCGTGACGAAAAAAGAGGTCTATAAAGGTATCGGGGTCGCCAAAAGCCTGCTTCCACAGGCGCTTCAACTCAGTAATCACAGCCGTCCTCCAGTAGGCACGCCCAGCGCTTTTCGATCATGTGGTCGGGACAGTAGGCCAGCTTGGCCTTTCGCAGACCCTCAATGCCCATATCCTCCTCCCGGTTGAGCCACTGCAGGTGGGGGTATTTGGCTTGCAGGTAGCGGGAGAATTCCCAGCAGATGGCCGGATAAGCGCCGTCGGCAAAATCCAATGCTTTTTCAAACTGCACATCAAAGGTATCGCTGGAGAGGGGAGAGCCCATGGTCATGGCCAGGAGCTGTCCGTTGTGGCGGATCACCAGACCCTCCATGTCCAGCTCCTCCCGATGGCGCAGCGCCTTGTAAATGGCCTTTTGCTCCATGATGAAATCGGCATGGGGATCAGCCAGCAGCCGGTCGGCATACCAGCGGTCCAGCAGCTGTACCACTTCGGCTGTGTTTTCCTCCGAGATGGGCTCCACGGTGTAACCGGGGTGATTTTGGCGGAAGCGGTTCAGATGATTGCGCTTGCGCTGGTATTTCCGGCCCTTCAGCTCGGCCAGCTCTGCGATGGCGTAGATGTAATCGTAGCCGTTGCGGTCGGCATGAAAACGGAAGCGGCCGGGGAACAGCGTTTCAAGTGTTTCGCAATCCTGCTCCAGCAGACCGGTCAGGCGGCAGGGAATGCCCCGCTCTTTGGCATCGGCAATAATGGCCTCCAAAGCAGGACCCACATCGCCGTGGCTCAGGGGGAAAGGATAGACGCTCTTGCGGTTAAACTGGGAAAAAAACACCAGACTATTGCCGCAAAAAGCGATTTTCTGACGGCCCCACAGGTAAAGGTTGGCAAAATTATATTCGCAGCCCCGCTGCCCGTAATGGAGCAGAAAGGCATCGTAAGCGGCTTTGTTTTCGATTTTCGGGGAATTAAATGAGATCATGGGGGAATCACTCCTATTCTGAAAGTAGTGTACCACATTTTTCTCTGTTTCACAATAAGATCATGGATGCAAAAAGAAAATATGATCGCACGACTTGCAAAAAGAGCTGCTACTGTGCTATGATTATTGCAGAAACTGCTGCCGGGAGGGACGCACTATGGAACAGCATAAAAAACGAGGCTATTTGCAGGAGAATTTCCGGCTTTTCCATCTGCGTACCCAGGGGCACGAAAAGGTGGAATATCACTACCACGAGTTTTGCAAGCTCCTGTTTTTGGTGTCCGGAAGCGGTGGCTATGTAGTGGACGGCCAGCGGTATTTGCTGCAGCCGGGAGATGTGGTGTTGGTGGGCAGCCGTAGTGTCCATTGCCCGGAGCTGGACGGGGAGAAGCCCTACGAGCGGGTGATTCTATATATTTCCCCGGATTTTTTGCAACAGCAGGGGACTGCGGATTGCGATCTGCTGGAGATCTTCTCCGGCTGTGGCGGACATGTACTGCGATTGAAGGAAAATGCCCGGCTGAAGCTCTACAGGCAGCTCTCCCGTCTGGAGGAGGCCCTTTCCGGCGAGGAGTATGGGCGAACGCTAATGAGCACGGCGGCGCTGCTGCGGCTATTGGTGTTGATTGGCCGGTTTCAGCGGCAGGAGGAGGCACAGCAGCCGCATACGGTCACACCGCAGAATGGCCTGGTGCTGAAGCTGATGCGGTATATTGATGAGCACCTTTCGGAAGACCTGGATATCGACCGGCTGGCAGAGCGGTTCTATGTGAGCAAGTATCACATGATGCGTTTGTTCCGCCAGGAGACCGGATTTACGGTCCATAGCTATCTGCTCCGGCGGCGTCTGCTTCACGCAAGGGGATTGATCGAGGGCGGCATGCGTGCCACGGAAGCCAGCGCCCGGGCGGGCTTTGGCAGCTATTCTTCTTTTACCAGAGCCTACGGAAAGTATTACGGCACCACGCCCACCGGCCGCCGTGATCCGGCCCGGGAACGGGACGAGGA
>JAZOAD010000150.1:0-2899 GCA_045595225.1 Faecousia sp. | reverse complement strand
CGATGACTATATTGATTTTGGTTCGCTGAAAGAGCCGTCCCTGGAGGCGATCCTTGCGGCAAACCTGGATTTTGTTATCCTGATGGAAGGACTTCCCAACCACCGGGCCATGGCCGAAACCCTGGAGAAAACCGGAATTGCCTATGCCTATTTTGATGTAGAAAATTTCAGCGATTATCTGGACCTGATGAAAATCTTCACGGACATCACCGGACGGCCCGACCTTTTTGAAGCCAATGCCACATCTCTGCAGTCCCGGATTCAAGCCGCCATTGCCAACGGCAAACGGGAAGATGCGCCCAAGGTGCTAATCCTGCGCACCTCCTCCACGAGAGTCAAGGTACTGGACAGCAGCTTTATGGTGGGCGGTATGCTAAAGGAATTCGGCTGTGTGAACATTGCGGACAACGACAACAATCTTCTTTCCGAGCTGAGCCTGGAAGCCATCGCAAAGGAAGATCCGGACTATATTTTCATTTCCTGCATGGGTGATTTGGCGGAAGGTCAGGCACAGCTGGAAGCCACGCTGATCTCCAATCCCATTTGGAATACCCTACAGGCGGTACAAAACGGCCGGGTGTTCTATTTGGAAAAGGAACTGTTCCACAACAAGCCGAATACACGGTGGGGTGAAAGCTATGAAATTCTTGCAGACCTTCTTTCCAAGTAAAAAAGCGGTCTTTGCCGTCAGCATCCTTGCGCTGCTTTCGGCAATCGTGATTTCTCTTTGCGTTGGTGTGGTCATGTATACACCGGCCCAGCTTTTGCAGTTGCCCAACATTCTGCGCTATATCCGTTTTCCCCGCGTGATGGCTGCAGTGTTTGCCGGGGCAGGACTTGCTGGAGCGGGTGTAATCATACAGACCCTTTTGGGTAACTCTTTGGCAGGCCCCAACATCATCGGTGTGAACTCCGGTGCAGGCTTTATGACCTTGATCGCTGCACTGGTATTCCCCTTGATTCCGCAAATGCAGCCTTTAGCAGCGTTCCTGGGCGCACTGTTTTCTGTCATGATGATCTACCTTTTATCAAGACGGGCTTATCACTCCAAAATGACGATCTTGCTCTCCGGTGTAGTGCTGAATGCCCTGCTGAACGCGGCATCCGAGGCGCTCTGCACCTTCTTCCCAGACATTCATATGAGCTATGCCGCATTCCGGGTTGGTGGACTTTCTACCGTGCAAACCTCCGTCCTGTATCCAGCCGCGACATTGATCCTTGTTCTGTTCATTATCGTCCAATGCCGAGCAGGCATCCTGGAACTGCTTTCCCTCGGCGACGAAACCGCATTCTCTTTGGGTGTGTCCGTTAAGAAATACCGCCTGCTGTTCCTCATCTGTGCCGCAGGTATGGCAGGTGCGGCGGTCAGTTTCGCAGGTTTGATTGGCTTTCTAGGCCTCATCGTTCCTCACAGCGCACGGTTGGTAGTTGGAGATGAGATCAAGAAACTGTTCCCTCTGTCTGTCATTTGGGGTAGCCTGTTGCTGCTGGTCTGCGACACCGTGGCAAGAACGGCTTTTGCCCCCTTTGAACTGAGTGTTGGCATTGTGATCTCCATCATTGGCGCACCCATTTTTATTCGGATGCTGCTAAGCAGAAAGGTACGGTAAAACTATGTTGGAAGTAAAAAACTTGTCCGTTGGTTATGATGACCGTTACGTAATTCGCAATGTAAACCTGACCTTTGAGCCAGGGATGATCTACACCATCATCGGCAAAAAACGGCAGCGGCAAGAGCACATTACTGAAAAGCTGTTCCGGTCTGCTGACACCCAAAGAAGGATCTGTTCTGCTGGATGGCAAGGAACTCTCCCGTTATCCTTCCAATGAGCGAGCACAGAAGGTATCCTACCTTTCTCAAAGCACCAATACCCCCAACATCACCGTGGAACGGCTTTTGGCTCACGCCAGATTTCCTCACTTAAGCTACCCCAAAAAGCTGCGAGAAAAGGATATCCACATCATTCATAAAGCCCTGGGTGATATGAAAGCAGCCTGTTTCATCCACGATTCCCTCCGGGAACTGTCCGGTGGTGAGCGACAACGGGTATACCTTGCTATGCAGCTTGCCCAGGATACGCCCATCCTGCTGCTGGATGAGCCGACCACCTATCTGGACATTGAATACCAGCTTTCCCTTATGGAACTGTTGCAAAGGCTGAACGCGCAGGGCAAGACCATCATTATGGTACTGCACGATTTGGAGCAGGCACTGAAGTACAGCGACCGGATCATTGCTATCGATGCAGGCAAGGAGATCCACACCGGTACACCGGAGGAAATACTCGCAAACGGTACACTGAAAAAGGTTTTCCATGTGGATGTGCAGCGCAGCGAATTCCGTTTTGAATTGAAAAGCCCCACTGCGTGTGAACTGCTCCCCGTCAAGTGGACAGTGAAATAAAATAAAGATTTTTGCACTTCCGGTAGCCGGTTTGGTTACCGGAAGTCATTTTTGGGGATGTACGGCACTGCGGTGCCGTGGAACCTCAGGAAATGTCAGGACGCATCGTCCCGCCATTTTCTGAGGTTTTATTATGCCGCCATGAGATAGTATTCGTGCTTTTCCATCGGCGTCAGTACGCCCAAATTGCGCTGCACACGGCGGTTGTTGTAATAAGTGATGTAATTCTCAATCATAGAAACAAGCTCATCACGGCTTGTGAACCGTCTGCCATAATATCTCTCGCGTTTCAGAATTCCCCAGAAACCCTCCATAGGACCGTTGTCAATGCACTTGGCAACTCTGGACATACTTTGTCTCATCTTCGCCTTCTTCAGCTTGTTGTAGAATACCCGGTTGGTATACTGGAAACCTCTATCACTATGGAAAAGCGGATGAGCGTTTGGGTTGGCTTTAATAGCGGCATCCAAGGTGTCAAATACAAGCGGATTATCA
>JAZOAD010000149.1:0-6091 GCA_045595225.1 Faecousia sp. | reverse complement strand
ATCGGCTCCTTGAAGAACAAGGAACTGGCAGAGGACTACCGCGCCAAGGGCCAGGCCCTGGTGGACGAAGTGGTGGCTGCCGCTGACCGGGTGTATGAGATCGTGCTGACGCTGGTGTAATGAAATACTGTCAAAAAGCGCTGCCGAGAGGCGGCCCCTTTTTCATTCTTCTTTGGGAAGATAAATTGTTGTTTACACTGCGATGATTCTCCGCATCCTTGGCCCCCTCGTTTTGAGGGGGCTGGCAAAAATCGGCGCTTCGGAGCCGATTTTTGACTGGGGGAGTTTCTGAATGTCGGTACAAAACTCCCTCCGTCAGCCCTTTGGGCTCACACCTCCCTCAAAACGAGGGAGGCAAGGCGGCTGCGCCGCTAATGCTCTAAACAACAATTTACCGCAGCAGCACATTTTTGGGTTGACAAGTGTAAACATATGTGCTACGATAGGATTACAAATGTAAACCAAGGAGGGCTGTATATATGGAAAAGCAGGCGGCATTGAGCCACAGCGAGTGGCAGGTTATGGAATGTTTGTGGGAGAATCCCCACACGCTGATGGAGCTGGTGGATGTCCTGGGTAAATCCATTGGTTGGAGCAAAAGCACTGTAGCCACTATGGTGCGGCGCATGGAAGAAAAGGGAATCATCAGCTATGTGGAGCAGGGGAGAACCAAAATTTTCAGCCCCATGGTCAGCCGGGAGGCCGTGACCATCCGGGAAACCAAAAATCTGCTGCAGCGGGCCTACCACGGCAGCGTGGGAATGCTGGTCAGCGCCATGGCAAAAAGCGATGGGCTGACGAAGGCGGACATTGACGAACTGTATGAAATCCTCAGAAAAGCGGAGGAGGATGCCAAATGAAAGAAATTTTGATCACATCCTCGGTGTTGATCCTGGTGTTGCTGGTGTTGCGGCTGATTTTCGGCAAAAAGGTACGCCGTAGTATCATTTATGCCGCATGGGCGCTGGTGGCCCTGCGGCTGCTGATTCCGATTCAGATCGGCCAGTTTGATTTTTCCGTGCTGACGGCGGCGCGGCCGCTGACGGAAACGGTAACGGAAATTGAAGGGTTGCGGGTGATTGGGCAAAATGAGCGGGAAGCTGAAACCCAGGTGATTTTGGATTATATTCAGCATGATCAGACGGTATTTAACCCGGAAACGCAGATATTGATCCAGGAATCGCTGGAAAGAAACGAAAACAAGGAAGAAATTGCCACCCATATCTCCAAAACCCAATCTCTGGAAAATACCTTTGTGCCGGAGGCGCGGGAGCAGGTACAGCGGCAGGTGGAAGAACAGACGAATTTTGTCAGCGTGGGTCAGGTGGCGACAACTCTTTGGCTGGCGGGCGTGGTGGTGATGGCGGTGTGGTTTGCCGTCGTCAATTTTCGGCATGGGCGGATGCTGCAAAAGGATCGGCAGCGGCTGGATTGCGACAGCCCGATTCCGGTGTTCGTGTCGGATAAAGTGGGTTCGCCCTGCCTGGTGGGGCTGCTGCGGCCTGTAATTTATCTGACGCCGGAGAGCGCAACGGACGAAACCACCCGGCATCATGTGCTGACCCATGAGCTGACTCACTATGGCCATGGGGACCACATTTGGTCCTGGGTGCGGTGCGTTTGCCTGTGCGTTTATTGGTTTGACCCCCTGGTGTGGTTGGCGGCCTGGTGCAGCCGCCGGGATTGCGAGCTGGCCTGCGATGAGGGCGCACTGAAACGGCTGGGAGAGGACGAACGGATCGCCTACGGCAAGTCGCTGCTGGATGTGGTGAGCCACGCTTCCGCGCCTGCCCATTTAATGCAAACCGCTACGGCCATGAACGAAACCAAGGAGCAGCTGAAGCAGCGGGTGAATTTTATCGTAAAGACGCCCAAATGGAGTTTGGTTGCCGCTGTTTGCATGGTGCTGGTTTGTGCGATCGTGGCAGGCTGTGCTACCGCCGGCGCTGTTACCGAAACGCAAAGCGGAGAGGGAAATCCAACAATAGTACCGACGGAGCCGTCCCATCCAACCCAGCCAACGGAACCTTCTGAGCCGACGGACTTTGCACATCCGGAAGACTGCACCTGCAACGAGGGCAAGGTTATGGAAGAACCTGGCTGTACCTGGAGTGGCAGAAGCATGCGATACTGTGCATTTGAGGAAAGATACATTGTGGAAACCATTGGAGCGCTGGGCCATGATTTTGGAGATCCCTTCGTATCATTGGAACCCACTTGCGGAAAAAACGGAATCGTGATCGTCACCTGCTCCAGATGCAATGAGAAAGAAGCGGTGGAAGTATTATCCAAAACCGGTGGATGCGTGTGGGAGCTTGTTGAGATTGTGGAACAGGAATACAATCCCAGCTACGAGCGGTACTGTTGCGGTAAATGCGGAACAAGCAGATACATATATCTTGGAGAGAAAGGCGCCTATGATTTGGATTCCATAGAACAAATTGTGGCAGAGTATATCAGAGAAAGAGGTTATCATGTTATCTTTGCAGATGAGGCGCCGGATACCTATGGCAGCGACGATCGGAGAACGATTGATTTTTCTCATTGTGAGATGATGGGTGGGCCGGATTACCTGTTAGAAAGAGCTTTGAATATCGCGGCGTATGTCTGCAACGAGTTTGAGAAACGGAATCCCAACGCAAATCCCGGCGACTATACATGGGATGTGTGGCTGAGCTGTACGCAGGATAGCGGAACAAGCAGCGCCTTTATTATTATCATCAAACGGCATGATCCAACTGCAATCGAAGTGCTAAGAAACTGAGGACTGTGAAAAAGGAAATGCCAACAACAGAGAGGGTGTGTTTACAATAAGAAAATGGTGTTGTTTGGAGATTCTTGTGGTCGCGCTGGGGATACTTATGGCCGGATACTGTATTTCAGGAACGGCAGCGTCGGATGCCCGGCAGGCAGAACGGGCATCCGGCACCTGCGGCGATAACCTGATCTGGGTGCTGGCGGAGGATGGCACGCTAACGATTTCCGGCATGGGAATGATGTATGATTACACGGAAGGCGGCGCTCCCTGGATTGACTATCGAAACGGGATCACTTCCATCGTGGTGGAAGACGGTGTAACCGGTATTGGCGGATTTGCTTTCTTCCAGTGTAAAAATATGACGAAAGTCAGCCTTCCCAAGGGCCTGACCCAAATGGGCGACTATGCATTTTCGAATTGTCGCAGCCTTAGGGAAATATCCATACCCGAAACTGTAGTCACCGTAGGGGACGGCGCTTTCAATGGCACGAAATTGATACAGGTGGTGATCCCGGACAGCGTGACCCATATGGGTGATCGTGTGTTCAATAATTGTGAAAATCTCGCGTATGCTTCCATTGGCAATGGCGTTACCCGGATCGGTGAACGTGCCTTTGAGAACTGCAAACAACTGACCGATGTAAAAATTGGCGACAGCGTGACCGTCATCGGAGAATCTGCTTTCAAGGAGTGTCGCCAGCTGGAGAATGTTGATCTTCCGGACAGCTTGATCACCATTGAAAAGTATGCTTTCTTTATGTGCCTGTCTTTTACCGAAATCGTGATTTCCCAGGGTGTTACTACGATCGAAGGCAGTGCGTTTTACTATTGCAACTATGTAACCGATCTGACTATCCCCAGTACGGTTACCTTCATTGGCCGTGGCGCGTTTGCGGGATGCAGCAGAGTGAAAAATATCTATATTTCTGACCTTTTGGCGTGGATGAATATCACCTACGCGGATCTTGCTTCGGGAGAAGCCCTGTTAAATATATCCAGTTCTGAAAAAAATCTGTACCTGAATGGTGAACTTCTTACGGATGTTGTCATCCCGGCGGAGATTACCCAAATTCCCTACGGCGTATTTAATACTTGCAGCATAGAAAGCGTGACAATTCACAATGGCGTCAACAGTATCGGCGAGGGCGCATTTATGAATTGCGGCAAACTGAAGGAAGTGATCATTCCGGAGAGTGTTACGGAAATCGGAGCATCCGCGTTTCAAGAGTGCAAGAGCCTTACCAATGCCATTATCGGCAGCCATGTTACCACTATTGGTCACGCCGCGTTTTATAACTGTACCACCCTTTCGCAGATTACCATTCCGGACAGCGTTACGGAGCTGGGCGCTAACGCGTTTGAAGGATGCGCGAGCTTGAAGGATGCCTACATTGGCAGCGGCATTACCAAAATCCAAGAGCGTACATTCCGTTCCTGCAGCAGTCTGATGTGTATTGACATCCCTGATCAAGTGGAAACCATTGAAGAAAACGCATTTGATGGCTGTGAAAATCTAAGGGAGGTGACCTTTGGCGAGAATTTGGTCACCATCGGGGAATACGCATTCCAGTTCTGCTCCAGTTTGCTGGAGCTTCAGTTACCGGATAGCCTGAGAAACCTAGAGCATCACGCCTTTTATAAATGCGGTTCCTTACGCACCGTAGTATTCGGCCAGGGGCTGGAGGTCATTTCCTATCGAGCCTTTGAGGAGTGTGAGAATCTGAGCAAGGTGGAGTTCCCAGATACATTGACCACCATTGACACTTGTGCTTTCGATAACTGCTCCGGACTAAGGGTCTTAATCCTTCCTGCAAGCCTGGAATTTGTTGGCGCGAATGCATTGCCTTCTGTTTGGACTGGCTGGCATCTTTTGTACAAGGGCACGGAGGAGCAGTGGGATCAGATCCAATTTGGGCACCCGGACGGTTACCCCAAGAAAGACAAGGTTCATTTCAATTGCACAGGCGACGAGTTTGTGCTTGTTTCGTACCAGCCGGCCAGCTGCACGGAAGATGGCAATTGGAAAATCACTTGCACCATTTGCGAAAAAAACAGAGGAAAAACTCTGAATGCGCAGGGGCACCAATGGGCAGCGGCTACCTGCGCCGCACCCAAAACCTGCAGCCAGTGCGGCATCACGGAGGGCGAACCGCTGACGGATGGTAGCGGCCACCGCTACGGCCCCTGGCACTGGGGCGAGGAAGCAACCTGCACGAAGGCAGGCTGGTGGATCAGGGAGTGCTACTACTGCGGTAAACAAGAAAAGCGGGACACCGCGGCATCGGGACATATTTGGGAAAGGACAGTGATCACAGCGGTAACCTGTACGGAAGCAGGCGAAGAAATGCGTGCGTGCCGCTGTTGTGACATGCAGGAAACCGTAACCTTGGAAGCGACGGGTCATATGGACGAAGATCAGAATTACTTCTGCGATGTGTGCGCAATAAATCTTTGCACGGAGCACACGAAGGAGACAATTGCCGGTAGGGAGGCCACCTGTGACAGGAACGGACTAACGGACGGAGAAAAGTGTGCCAATTGCGGACGGATTTTTGTGAAGCAGACGGTAATTTCCGCCCTGGGTCACAGTTACGGTGATTGGGTCGAACTGAAGACACCCACTACGGAGGAAACCGGATTGGAAGAACGGGTTTGCGCCACCTGTGGCAAAAAAGAGCAGCGGAGATTGGAAAAGCTGGAGCCGTCTGCTACCCAGCCGACGGAGCCTGCAGAACCGGAATCCACGGAACCTGTCACAGTCCCCACCCAGCCGATGCCTACGGAGCCAACGGACGATCGGCAGAATCGCAGTAGTGGAGGCTTGGTCATCGCGGTTATTGTGATTGTGTGTATCGTGGTGGTTGGCGTCGATGTTGCAGTGATTTTGAAGAAAAAAAGAAGTAAATAAACTGTTAGGCCGCGCCCGGGAGGGCGCGGCCTTAGTTATGGGCTTGTTAGGTTTGGGCCAGCTGGCCGGGGTTCATTTTGCGGATGTAGTCCAGGTTTTCCTCGCCGATGCAGCCCACCAGCAGGTAGCGGTTCTTCCGCTTGTCGTGGACAAAGCGGTACAATAGCTGCAGGTCGCCGATCTTGCCGGTGCTGGACACATGAATCCGGGGACCGTTGCACTGGTGGACCATGTCGCCGATGCGGACATGATTATCGTCCACATAGGTGACAGGCAGATCCTGTTTGATGATCTCGTGAATCTTTTTCTGCAATTCCACCAGGTCCACATCCGGGGGATAATCCGGGAAGGTCAGCACGAAGCCGTGGCGGCAGTCATCGTGGCCGCAGCGCTTGTAATCCTCCGGGGGCAGCAGCATTTCGCAC
>JAZOAD010000148.1:0-4760 GCA_045595225.1 Faecousia sp. | reverse complement strand
CAGGCCCGTGCAAGCGAGCAACCGCCGAAGGCGGCTTTTAGCGAGTCGCTGATCTACGCACTGGATATCTGCGTAGCAAGCCGTAAATGCGAGGATCCTTCGACTCCGCTACGCTCCGCTCAGGATGACAACGCAGGTGGTAAACGAAACGCTAAACTGCAATTTGTCATTCTGTCCACTAATGTATCATAAAATGCGTCTTTACGCAAGAGAAAAGCCGGAGCGGAAAACCGCTCCGGCAAAAATTATTGCTATTTACCAGCTGAGCATCTGATAGAACAGATCCATGTAACGGCCGGCAGGCACATTCCAGCTGAAATCCTGGCTCATATCCGTGACCTGCAGGGCGCGGAAACCATCGGGGTCATCCTTGTACAGGTGGATGCAGCGCTTCACAGCGCCCAGGAAATCATCGGCATTGTAGCTCTGGAAGGTGAAGCCCAGGCCACCCCGGCCCTTCTCGTCACAGCCGGGAACGGTGTCCTTCAGGCCGCCGGTGGCATGGACCACAGGCACGGTGCCGTAGCGCATGGCGTTCATCTGGCTCAGGCCGCAGGGTTCGGACTTACTGGGCATCAGATAAATATCGCCGCCGGCATAGATCCGAGCAGCCAGGCCCAGATTGAAGGTGATCTTCGCCGCCACACGGTCCGGGAATTCCGCGGCCAGATCCGCGAAGAACTGCTCGAACTGCTTCTCGCCGGTGCCCAAAATCAGCAGCTGGCAATCCTCTTCCCACAGCAGCCGACGGGCGCAGTAGCACAGCAGATCCAGGCCCTTATGGCCCGCAAGCCGGGTGACCATGACCATCAAGGGGGTATCCGCCTTCACAGGCAGACCCACCTCTTCCTGCAGAGCGGCCTTGCAGGCAGCCTTGCCGACGGAAATGGTTTCCGCGTTGTAGTGGGCCGGCAGCGCCGGATCGGTTTCGGGGTTGAACACGCCGGTGTCGATGCCGTTGGTGATGCCGGTCAGCTTCCAGGCATTGTCCGTCAGGATCCGGTCCAGACCATGGGCATAGTAAGGATACATCAGCTCCTTGGCGTAGGTTTCCGACACGGTGGTGACCAGGTCAGCCATTTCAATGGCGCCCTTCATCACATTGACAGCATTGTTCATTTCCAGCTTGCCGCGGTACTCCCAGGGCAGGCCCAACACATCGTCATAGAACCAGGTATCCGCCCAGCCCTGATACTCGATATTGTGGATGGTGTACATGACCTTGGTATTGGGGAACAGATGGCGGTACTGGGTCTTCAGCATGGCAGGCACGGGAGCGGTCTGCCAGTCATTGCACTGGATCACATCCGGCACGAAATCCATGGCAAGCAAGGTTTCCAGGCAGGCTTTGGAGAAATAGGCGAAGCGCTCGCCATCGTCGATATCGCCATAGATGGCGCCGCCCCGGTGGCCGAAATAATAATCGTTGTCCACAAAGCAGACCGTTACGCCGTCCGCCCGGTTGGTCAGCTTCCGGACGCCCAGGAACTGCTGCCGCCAGGCCAGCTGGACAGTGCGCTCCTGCACCATTTCGGTGACATAAGCAGGATTTTCCTTAATTTTCTTATAGTAGGGCAGCACCAGCAGCACTTCATTGCCTTCAATGCGCTGCAAGGCAGCCGGCAGGGCCTCCATCACATCGCCCAGGCCGCCGGATTTGGCGTAGGGAGCGCCTTCAGACGCGAAAACCGCTATCTTCATACGGTTTCACCCCGCTTGATGATCACAGGGCAGTTGGCGGTGCCGACCAGCTTAGCGCCGGGCGTTACAGTGACATTCTTATCCAGAATGACATACTGCAGGAAGGCGCCCTCGCCGATGGTGGTTTCGCTCATGACCACGCAGTGATCCACTTCCGCGCCCTTTTCCACAATAATGTTGCGGAACAGAACGGAATTGGTGACCTTGCCGTCAAAAATGCCGCCGTCAGCCGTAACCGTATTGGCTACCTGGCTCTCGTCGCCATAGTAGTTGGGCACCCGGTCACGGACGCGGGTAAAGATGGGATGATGGGCATGGAACAGGCCGTCCCGGACGTTCTTGTCCAGCAGAGCCATGGAATTGGCGAAATATTCCTCGGTGGACTCGTTGTACAGAGCGACGCCATCGTACTCATAAACATTGATGGCGATCTTGCCCTCGCTCCACTGGCCCAGCACCAGGTCGCGGTCCATATGGTACTTATCATGGGCCACCAGCTCCTGCACCTTCTGGATGAGCCAGAGTCTGCCCACCACAAACAGGTCCATGGAAGCCAGATATCCCGTGGGAGCGGGGAAGCTGACCAGCATATCAGTCAGCTCGCCGTTTTCCATCTTCACGGCCAGATCCAGCACCTTCTTGCCGTCGGCAACGCCGGGCTTCATAACGATGGTGATATCCTTGCCGCTGGCCACATGGCTGCGGACGATATCCTTCACATCCAGGTTGGTGATGATGGAGGAGTCGGACAGCACTACATACTCCTCCTCGGAGAACTTCAGGAAATTCAGAACAGCGTTCAGATTCTCCAGCTTGCCGCGATAGCGGTCGTCATTGCCCAGGGCCCAGGGAGTCAGGAATTCCAGGCCGCCTTCGCCCAGCTCCAGGCCCCATTCTTCGCCGGAGCCCACATGGTTCATCAAGGACTGATAATTGCTGCGGGAAACAATGCCCACATGGTCGATGCCGCCGGCAGCCAGATTGCTCAAATGGAAGTCGACCTGGCGGTAACGGCCGCCAAAGGGCAGGGAAGCCATGGTCCGCTTTGCGGTCAGCGCGTCCACAGCCACATCATTGGTGAAAATAATACCCATTACACTCATTGCGGTTTCCTCCCTTATACCATGTCACCGGGCAGCAGCACGGTTTCTACCACCGCGCCCTTGGAGGTGACGGAAATTTTCTTGCTTTCATCGGGGCCAAAAGCGCCGCCTACCACAGCGTTCTTGCAGACGCGGCTGTTTTCGCCCAAAATGGCATGGCGCACAATGGCGCCGGACTCGATGACGACGCCGGGCATCACAACGGAATCCTCCACCAGCGCGCCATCGCCGACGGTGCAGCCCACGGAGATGACGGAGTGCTTCACCGTGCCGTAAACCTCGCAGCCTTCCGCCACGAAGGAGCCGGAAATAGCGGCCTTCGCGTCGATGTAAGAGGAGGGCAGCGCGCTGTTACGGGCGTAAATTCTGTCCTTCTTGCCGCGGATCTCGAACTCGGGGTTCTTGCCCAGCAGCTCCATATTGGCTTCCCACAGGGAGTCGATGGTGCCCACGTCCTTCCAGTAGCCGTCGAAGGGGTAAGCCATCATCTTGGCGCCGGAGGCCAGCAGGGTGGGGATGATGTTCTTGCCGAAGTCATTGCTGGACTTGGGATCTTCCTCGTCGGCCACCAGGGCGTCATGCAGCACCTTCCAGTTGAAGACATAAATGCCCATGGAGGCATTGGTGGACTTGGGCTTGGCGGGCTTCTCCTCGAATTCGTAGATAGAATTGTCGGGATTGGTGTTCAAAATGCCGAAGCGGGAAGCCTCGGAAAGGGGAACGGTACGCACAGCGATGGTGCAGGCCGCATTGTGCTGCTCATGGTAGCGGACCATGGCATCATAATCCATCTTATAAATATGGTCGCCGGAGAGGATGACCACATAATCGGGGTCAAAGCGCTGGATAAAATCAATATTCTGATAAATGGCGTTGGCAGTGCCCTTATACCAGCCGGACTTCTTGTCGTGGCGCTCGTAGGGGGGCAGTACCTGGGCGCAGGAATGGGTCTTGTTCAGGCCCCAGGGCTGGCCGTTGCCGATGTACTCGTTCAGCTCCAGCGGCTGATACTGGGTCAGAATGCCCACGGTGTCGATGCCGGAATTGACGCAGTTGCTCAGCGGAAAGTCGATGATCCGATACTTGCCGCCGAAGGGAACCGCAGGCTTGGCAGTCTTATGGGTCAGGACATGCAGACGGCTGCCCTGGCCACCGGCCAGCAGCATGGCAATAACGCGTTTCTTGTGAAAGTACATAAAAATTGCTCCTTATTTCAGAATGTAGAATACATTTGCTTATGTCTTTAGGGTGCGCGGAACACAGGCGGAAAACAAATGATTTTCCTCCACAAATAACATACCACATTTTTGGCAATTAGGAAAGGGGAAATTTCAATAAATTCTTTCCATTTTTTTCGTCATTTTTGCCAATAATTTCCAGCTCTGTCATAGTTCCCCTAGCCACTTCGACCAACTTCGACCCTGCAACAGCAAAACCCGGCCCCCGGAAGGGGGCGGCGGCGGTATGCCTGTAAATTACAGCAGCTTAGCGAAGTGCTTGATGGTGCGGACCATCTGAGAAACATAGGAGTTCTCGTTGTCGTACCAGGAAACGACCTGGACCTGGGTCTTGCCGCCGGGCAGGGCGCAAACCATGGTCTGGGTGGCGTCGAACAGGGAGCCGAAGCGCATGCCGATGACATCGCTGGACACGATCTCGTCCTCGGTGTAGCCGTAGGACTCGGTCTGAGCGGCCTTCATGGCGGCGTTGATCTCAGCGACGGTGACTTCCTTGGCGACCACAGCGTTCAGCATGGTGGTGGAGCCGGTGGGAGTGGGGATACGCTGGGCAGCGCCGATCAGCTTGCCGTTCAGTTCGGGGATGACCAGGCCGATAGCCTTAGCAGCACCGGTGGAGTTGGGAACGATGTTGATAGCACCAGCGCGGGAGCGGCGCAGGTCGCCCTTTCTCTGGGGGCCGTCCAGGATCATCTGGTCGCCGGTGTAAGCGTGGATG
>JAZOAD010000147.1:0-11376 GCA_045595225.1 Faecousia sp. | reverse complement strand
GCCCCCTCATTTTGAGGGGGCTGGCAAAAATCGGCACTTCGGAACCGATTTTTGACTGGGGGAGTTTCTGAATGTCGGTACAAAACTCCCTCCGTCAGCCCTTTGGGCTGACACCTCCCTCAAAACGAGGGAGGCAAGGCGGCTACGCCGCTAATTGTGTAAACAACAATTTATCGCATCAATCAAAAAAATCCTTCAGCGTGTCGAAAAATTTCTTCCGCTTAGGGGTGGATTTGTTATCCATGGTTTCATCCAGCTTCTGCAGCAGTTCCCGCTGCTCTTTGGTCAGCCGGGTGGGGGTCTCCACCACCACGGTGAAGCGGTGACGGCCACGGCGGCGGGGATTGCTCACATCCGGAATGCCCTTTTCTGCCATCACGAATTCCTTGCCGGTCTGCGTCCCTTCGGGAATTTCATATTTCACCTTGCCGTCCAGGGTTGGCACTTCGATTTCTGCGCCCAATGCGGCCTGGGTAAAGGAAATGGGTACCTCGCAGAACACATCCATGCCGTTTCTTTGGAAAATGGCGTGGCGCTTGATGTAAATTTCTGCCAGCACATCGCCGTTGGGGCCTCCGTTGACGCCTACGCAGCCTTCACCGCGGACCCGGACGCTTTGGCCGGCATCCACGCCGGCGGGTACCTTCACCTTGATTTTCTGGGTGCGGCGGACCTTGCCCTTGCCCTTGCAGGTAGCGCAGGGATTTTTCACCATTTTGCCGTGGCCGTTACACTGGGGGCACACGGTGGTGGACTGCATCTGCATACCCATAAAATTCTGTACGCTGCGAACCTGGCCCGCGCCTTTACACATGGAGCAGGTCTCGATCACGCCGTCGGCAGAGCCGGTGCCGGAGCAGGCGCCGCAGTTTTCAATGCGGGGCACGGAAACATTTTTCTCGCAGCCAAAAGCCGCTTCCTCAAAGGTCAGCTCCAGCCGGACGGCCACATTTTCGCCCCGGCGAGGGGCGTTGCGGCTTTGAGAGCGGCTGGCGCCGCCGCCAAAAAAGGAGCCGAAAATATCGCCAAGATCGCCGAAATCGCCGAAACCGCCAAAGCCACCGCCGTAGGGATTGCTCTGGCCGGCGCCGTAATTGGGATCCACGCCGGCAAAGCCAAACTGGTCATACCGGGCCCGCTTCTCATCGTCGGACAGCACCTCATAGGCCTCGCCCAGCTCCTTGAACTTTTCCTCCGCTTCCTTGTCGCCGGGATTCCGGTCCGGATGGTATTTCATGGCGCTTTTTCTGTATGCTCTTTTTATTTCATCGGCGCTGGCGCCCTTTTCGACGCCCAGCACCTCGTAGTAATCGCGTTTATTTTCTGCCATAGATTTCACCTCAATGTATGCGATAAATTGTTGTTTACACTGCGATGATTCGCCGCACCCTTGGCCCCCTCGTTTTGAGGGGGCTGGCAAAATCGGCGCTTCGGAGCCGATTTTTGACTGGGGGAGTTTCTGAATGTCGGTACAAAACTCCCTCCGTCAGCCCTTTGGGCTGACACCTCCCTCAAAACGAGGGGGCCAAGGCGGCTGCGCCGCTAATGCCGTAAACAACAATTTACCGTTCTTTCTTATTCTTCTCTGCTTTGGTCGGAGATGGGCAGGTTATTGATCAGCTCCAGCATTTTTGCGCCGTAGGTGATGCTATCGTCCAGCGCCCACTGGATCTCCGGGGCGTGGCGCAGCTGCAAATTGGCCGCGATTTGGCGGCGCAGGTAGCCGGCGGCGGACTTCAGGCCCTTCATGGCCTCGCTTGCCTTGTCCTCCTGCAGGAAGGACACATAGACTTTGGTAAAACGCAGATCGGGGGTGGTTTCCACCCGGGTGATGGAGATCATTACATCCTGGACTCTGGGGTCCTTAACGGTGCGCAGCAGGTCGGAAAGCTCCCGCTGGATCTGCTCGTTGATGAGTAAAATGCGATTGGATGCCATGGCGGTATCCTCCGTTCAATTCAAAATTCATAATTACAAATTACAAATTGTCAAAGGATTACCCTAAATTATCATTTGTAATTTGTAATTTTTTATGGAGATAACAATTCTCGCCGCACCGCCGGTCGCGGTGCGGCGAAGAGAATTGTTATCGTTTAATTTCTTCCATGACGAAGCATTCGAAGATGTCGCCTTCCTTCAGGTCGTTGTACTTGGCGATGGTCATGCCGCATTCAAAGCCGGCGGTGACTTCCTTGGCCTGGTCCTTGAAGCGCTGCAGAGAGCCGATTTCGCCTTCGTGGATGACGATGTTATCGCGCAGCACACGCACCTGAGCATCTCTCGAAACCTTGCCGTCTTTGACCATACAGCCGGCAACGGTGCCGATGGCGGAAACCTTGTACGTCTGGCGCACTTCGGCGTGGCCGATGATGACTTGCTGGTAGTTGGGCGCCAGCATGCCCTTCATGGCGGCTTCGATCTCGTCGATGGCATCGTAAATGACCCGGTAGAACCGCATATCCACCTTGGAGCGCTGGGCGCTGGCCTGGGCGGCAGAGTCTGCGCGGACATTGAAGCCGACGATGATGGCGCCGGCGGTGGAGGCCAGCAGGATATCGCTTTCGTTGACAGCGCCAACGGCGGCGTGGATCACACGCACGCGGACTTCCTCGTTGGAGATCTTCTCCAGAGAAGCCTTCACAGCTTCGGCGGAGCCCTGCACGTCGGCCTTGACGATCAGAGGCAGCTCCTTCATTTCGCCTTCGCCGATCTTGGCGAACAGGTTTTCCAGGGTGACCTTCTGGTTCAGCTTGGCCAGGGCGTCCTTTTCGGCCTGACGGCGCTGCTCCACCAGCTCGCGGGCCATGCGCTCGTCGGTAACGGCGTCGAAGGCGTCGCCGGCGTTGGGTACATCGCCCAGACCGGTGATCTCCACGGGGTAGCTGGGACCGGCGGATTTGACGGTGCGGCCCTTATCGTTGGTCATAACACGGACACGGCCCACGGCGGTGCCGGCGATGACAATATCGCCCTGCTTCAGGGTGCCGTTCTGCACCAGCAGGGTAGCCACGGGGCCTCTGGTCTTGTCCAGACGGGCTTCGATGACAACGCCCTTGGCCCGGCGGTTGGGATTGGCCTTCAGCTCCTGCACCTCGGCGGTCAGCAGCACCATTTCCAGCAGATCGTCCAGACCCATGCCGGTCTTGGCGGAGATGGGGCAGATAATGGTGTCGCCGCCCCATTCTTCGGGGATCAGGTCGTACTTGGTCAGCTGTTCCTTGATCTTGTCGGGGTTGGCGGTGTGCTTATCCATCTTGTTGATGGCAACGATGATGGGCACGCCGGCGGCCTTAGCGTGGTTGATGGATTCCACAGTCTGGGGCATGATGCCGTCGTCGGCGGCCACCACCAGAATGGCAATATCTGTAGCATTGGCGCCACGGGCGCGCATAGCGGTAAAGGCGGCGTGGCCGGGGGTATCCAGGAAGGTGATCATCTGACCGTTCACTTCCACGGTGTAGGCGCCGATGTGCTGAGTGATGCCGCCGGCTTCGCCAGCGGTGACGGAAGTCTTCCGGATGGCGTCCAGGGTGGAGGTCTTGCCGTGGTCAACGTGACCCATCACGACCACAACGGGCGCGCGGCCTTCCAGCTCCTCGGCGGAGTCCACATGGTCGTCAATGATCCGCTCTTCGATGGTGACGGTGATTTCCTTTTCCACCTTGCAGCCCAGCTCGGTGGCCACGAACTCTGCGGTATCAAAGTCGATGGTCTGGTTGATGCCGGCCATGATGCCGTTTTTCATCAGCAGCTTAATGACTTCACCGGCAGTTTTCTTCATGCGGCTGGCCAGCTCGCCGACGGTGATCTCGTCGGGGATCTTGACCACAGTGGGAGCCTTGCGAGCCACTTCCATCTGGAGGCGGCGCATCTTTTCCTGCTCCTCGTTGCGGGCCTTGTTGCCCTTCTTCAGGTTCTGCTGCTGCTTTTGCTGCTGCTTGCCCTTGCCGCCGCCGATGCGCTGCTTGCCGCCCTGGAAATTCTGAACCCGCTCAGAAACCAGGTTGTCCACATCGTCGAAACGGGATACATTCACCTGCACGGCGGAAGTATCCACCACCCGGCGCTCCCGCTTGCGCTCCGGCTCAGGCTGCTTGGCAGGCTGGGCGGGCTGCTGGGGCTTGTTCTGGGGCTGCTGGGGACGGGCCTGCTGGCCCTGCTGAGGACGCGCTCCCTGCTGCGGTCTGTTCTGCTGCTGGGCAGGCGCCTTGGGGGCATCGGCTTTGGGCGCTTCGGCCTTAGGGGCTTCTTGCTTGGGCTGCTCCGCGGGCTTCGTGGCGAACACAACCTCCAAAGAGGCGATCTGGTTGTGCCGGGTCACATGATCAAACAGGGCGTTCAGCTCGTCTGCGGTCAGCACCTGGGAATAGGACTTGGGCTTTTCATAATATTTTCCGATGATTTCGGAAATTTCCTTGGGGGCCATGCCGAAGTCGGCGGCCACCTCTTTGACGCGATATTTCACAATACTCAATATAACGCACCTCCAAATATGGGAGTTGACAGTGGACAGTGGACAGTGTACGCGTTGAATTTAAACACACTGTTAACGGTCAATTGTCAATTGATTACTTCTTCTTGCCCATACGCACATTCTTTTTATGCGCCTGGGCTTCTTTTTTGCGCTGCTTCATTTTTTGGACCTTTTCCGCCAGGGCGGTCGCCGCTTCGGCGTATTTTTCCGGCTCCGGAAGGGCTTGCACCAGGGCCAGAGCCAGAGCCGGGTCGGTGATGGCGGCCATGGCCAACTCCTGGCGTCCGATGGCCAGCCCCATTTCGTCCTTGCTGTAGGGCAGGCGGACGCATTGCTGGGCTGTTCCGGCGGCGTAGCTTTTGGCTCGGCGCCAGGTGTGGTCGGGGCCATCCTTGGCCACCAGGATCAGATAGGCCTTGCCGGCCCGGGCAGCGCCGCCCACCGGCTCTTCGCCCAGCTCGGCAGCGCCGGCTTTTCGGGCCAGGGCCAGGTAATTCAGGGCTTTATCCATGGTTTGCCACCTCGATTTCCCGGGAAAGCCGCCCGTAGACCTCTTCCGGAATGGTCACTTCCAGACTGCGGTCCAGGGCTTTGGATTTCTGCGCTTTTTTCAGACATTCGGCCTTGGGGCAGATGTAGGCGCCCCGGCCGTTTAATTTTCCGGAAAAGTCCAGCGTCACTTCGCCTTCGGGGGTGCGTACCACCCGAATCAGCTGCCGCTTTTCCATGCGCTCGCGGCAGCCCATACACTGCCGCTGGGGGATCTTCTTTTGCATAAGCTGCACCTCCAAACAACGCTGTCATTGCGAGGCGCGCAGCGACGTGACAATCTCCTGGTGCCATCCACCGATCTGCTGTGCAGAAACAGACATTGTGCCGGGAGATTCCCACGGGCCTAAAGGCCCTCGGAATGACATGGTTTATTACTCTTCAATCTCCGCCTGGGAAGCGGGCTTGATATCGATCTTATAGCCGGTCAGGCGGGCAGCCAAACGGGCGTTCTGTCCTTCCTTGCCGATGGCCAGGCTCAGCTGATCGTCGGGAACGATGACCCGGCAGGCCTTCTGACCGGAAACGGGGGTGACGGAGACCACATCGGCAGGGCTCAGGGCGGCCTTCACATATTCGCAGGGATCCTCGCTCCAAACCACGATGTCGATCTTTTCGCCGCCCAGCTCTTCCACTACGGCGCCCACACGGCCGCCGCGGGGGCCCACGCAAGCGCCAACGGGGTCGATGCCCTCCATGGCGGCGCGGACAGCCATCTTGGTGCGGGAGCCGGCTTCACGGGCGATGTTGCGGATCTCCACCTGACCCTCGGCGATCTCGGGGGTCTCCAGCTCAAACAGCCGGCGCACCAGGTTGGGATGGGTGCGGGAAACATGGACCAGCGGGCCACGGGTGGCCTGACGGACTTCCAGTACGTAAACCCGGAGCATCTGACCCTCGGTATAGGTTTCGCCGGGGATCTGCTCAGAGGCGCGCAGCACAGCGTCGGAAGCGTCGTTGCCGGTGCCCACGCGGACGAAAATATTGCCGGTGGGGTCGATGCGCAGCACGGTGGCGGTCAGCAGCTCCTGGGCCTTGTCGGCGTAGGACTCGTAAACCATGCCACGCTCTGCCTCGCGGATGCCCTGAATGACCACCTGCTTGGCGGTCTGGGCAGCGATGCGGCTCAGCTTTTCCACATCCACAGGGATGGAAACGGTGTCGCCCAGCTGGGCGTCGGGATTATAGTTCTTCGCGGCGTCGATGTGGATCTCCAGGGTGTTATCTTCCACTTCTTCCACCACGGTTTTTACAACATGCATGCTAAGGCCCTTTTCGCTCAGATCCACCACCACATTGTCGGCGGGGACGTCCTTGCGCTCTTCCCGGTCCTTGCGGTAAGCGTTGGCCAGGGCCTGCTTCAGCCGCTCGGTCATGTACTCAACGGGAATGCCCTTGATCTTTTCCAGGTCCCGAAGGCTGGCGAAAATTTCGGCGCAGTCGATCTTGTGGGCTTCGGGCTGCTTTTTGGCGTTCTTTCTTGCCATTTTTCATTTTCCTCCTATTTAGTTGTGTATTTAATTGTTAAAATTCAACACGAAGGCGCACTAAGGCGACTTCGGATTTTTCAAAGGTAATGGTTTCTTTACCGGCTTCCACGGTGACGCGGCCGTCATCATAGCCCCGCAGGATGCCGGGGATCTCCTTCAGACCGTTCCGGGGGCGGTAGAGCTTGACCATGATGGCGCTGCCCATGAACCGCTGGAAATCGGTGGGCCGCTTCAGCGCCCGCTCCAAGCCGGCGGAGCAGACCTCAAAATGGTAGCTTTCCGGAATGGGGTCTTTCTCGTCCAGAATGGGGTCCACGGCCCGGGAAATGGCTTCGCAGTCGGTGATGTCCACGCCGCCCTCCTTGTCCAGGTACAGCCGCAGGAAGCGCTCGCTGCCTTCCCGCACATATTCCACATCCCAAAGCTGGCAGCCGTGGGCTTCCACGATGGGCTTGGCAAAGGATTCCACAATTTCGGTTACTTTCATAAAAATTCTCCTCAGTTTACGAAAAAGAGAGGGGTTTGCGCCCCTCTCTTTCGTATAGTATACGTTAGATTACTGGTATTATAGCACCAGTTTGTATATTTTGCAAGGGGTAATTCCATGTTTTTTGCGACATTTTCTAAGAAAAATGGTTTTTTTCCATGGAAAGCTGACAGAATTTTTCTACTTCCGCAGACAATTTACATCCCGCGCACACAGTTGGCCTGTTTGGGCGTAGGTGACACACTTGGCACCGCCGCCGCAGAATCCCAGTTTTTCACACCCGAAGCAGTCGGATGGGAAAATCATTTCCCGGAGCTGACGCATCACATCGCTGGTGCGGATAATGTCCTCCAACGATGCCTCGGCCACATTTCCCACTACGAAGGGCAAACGGCGGCAGGGCATTACGCCGCCATCAGCTGTGATTACTAGCAGTTTTTTTCCTGCGTTGCATTGATAGCCGGTAGCCTCCTTACCGCAGCCGAAAAATTGCAGAGCCCGTCCGTTGGTCACCAAACTGCTGCCGTCCCTGCGGCGATACAGACGCTGGAGCTGGCCGCTGGTTTTTACCAGGCGGCGGAACTGCTCCGTGGTCAGCGCCAAGTTTTGGGTTTCCTCAGAGGTTTGGGTCACCACCCGGTCCCACCATAGCTTATCCACCTTGTGGCGGCGGCAGACCAGGGCCAGGGCCGGTAGCTGTCGGTAGTTGCTTTTTTGGGCAGTGAAGGATACCAGCACCCGTACGCCCTGTTTTTTTAGCAGGTCAATGCCCCGCAGGGCTTTGCGGAAATTGCCGGCGCCCCGGATGGCGTCATGGGCTTTTTCCGTGCCGTCCAGGCTGATCTGTACGAATGCGGGCCGAAGCGCAGCCAGCTTTTTTGCCCAGGCTTCGTCGATCAATGTGCCGTTGGTGAGAATGCCCAACCGGAAGCCCCGGCGGCGGATCTCCTTGGCCAGGGGTAGAAAGCCGGGATGCAGCAGCGGCTCGCCGCCGGTGAGGTTGATTTGGCCCACCAATTTCCTCTGCCGCACATACCGGGTAAACTGATCAAGAATGTCATACAGCGCGGCATCCGGCATATGACTTTGATATTCCTCCTGGTAGCAGTGGACACAGCGCAGATTGCAGCCGTGGGTAATGTGCCACTGAAGAACAAAGCGTTCCATTAGTCACCACCACAGCCGCCGCAGCCACCGCAGCCGCCGCAACTGGAGCAACTGGAGCAGCTGCTGCAACTGCTGCCGGAATTGAGGCTGACGCTGCCGGCGTGATTGCTATATACCGCTGTGACCCATGCGCTGGAGGTGGCGGCCAATGCGATCAAGAAAAGATCCATGGTGCTGTCGCCCAGTGTTTCAGAGGTGTCGGCGGAGGCTTGAGTCCGGAGATAACGCAGCAGGGTGACCGCTTCCGTATCGCCGTTTTCTACGCTTTCAAGCAGCTCCTCAAAGGTAACTGCGGCAGGGGTGGGCAGTTTTGTCAACACCAGCTTCATACGCTCTACAGAATCATACAGCTGGTTGGCGGATGCAACCGAACTGGCAGATTGCTTCAGTTCTTTGATGACTTTGTCATACAGAGAATCCAGGTTGGAGGTGTCCCCAAACAGATATTTTTTCAGATAAGCGATGCTGATCACATCCCGGTCCTCGCCCAGGGGATTTTCATCAATGCCCTGTTCCATGCTCATGGCATCGCCGCAATCGTCCAGCATCTGCAGAACTTCTTTTTGATAGGCCCGCAGCTTATCCTCCAGCTCGCCGCCAAAATCGTAGAACAGCTTGGTGCCGTCCTCCGCCGTTTCGCAGCTGCACATAAACAGAATATTCTCCCGCTTTTCGTCAAAACGGATCAGATCCTTGTGGTAAAGCTCTGCCAAAATTGCCATGAGGAAATGGGCCGACTGGGTGTTCGTGTCCAACAGCAGCCAGGCGATTTCCACAGGAGTCAGCTTTTCCCGCAGCTTGGTCATAAGCTGCCGGGGATAGACCGGATTTCGCTGCAGCTCCTGGTCCACTTCCGCTTCCAGGGCCGCCAATTTTTTTGCCAGCGTCCGCTTGGGTAGCCACGATCTTGTAAACCAAGTAATAAAAATGGATAAACCAACTAAGAGCACAATCCACAGGAAAGCTTTCAGATCCTCCAGAAACTGGCTATATGGTTCGCCAAAGGGTCTGTCGGTGGTCAGCTTGATATGGAGTTCATAAAGACCCAGGCTGTTTTCTGCCCGGACAACCAGGGCATTGTCCTCAATGCTGTGTTTGCCCTTGGTCAAATCCGCCACCGTCAAATCGCCGCCCACCGGGAAACGGATGGAAATGGTCAGTTTTTCAATATTGGTGCTGTGATTTTTTCCTACGAAGCGGTAGTAAAATTCCGTGGTGTCATCACCGGTCTTTTTGGCCACATTGGTCAGGGTGTAGGAGAATTCGTAAGTACGGGTCACATTGCTGCTGGCTTTGTAGGCGGCGATGATGAATACATCGTCATCCTGATAGGCCCGGTAGCCGTCGGTGTCGGATTCCTGGCAGGGTTTGCCGTCGATTTCGACGGACACATTGGTGACCGCGTCAAAATCCTCAATACCGCCGGCGCCGGTGTAAATTTCCTTGCGAAACCGGGTGAAATTGCCGGTTTCAAAGGTGACGCGCCAGGTTTCTGTAATGTCGGCGCTGCCGTCCTCCCGCAGGTAGACCTGGAAGTCGGCGGAGTGGATGGTGTAGGTTTTTTCTTCTTCCGCGTGGGCAGACAATGACGGCAACAGACTGAAAATCAGCACCAGTAGCAGCGGAATGATTGCAAACTTTGCTATTTTTTTCCTATTCATGCCTTGTTTCCTCCTAATATGGATGATAATTGGTCCAGGTCCTCATCTTTCAAGCCGGAGTAGTTCACCACGATCCGGTGGCGGCCGTGGGCGGGAACCGGGCCGTGATAGTAGCGGCTCAGGCAGTTGACCTTCAGCCCCAGGGAGGCGCAGAAGGCTTCCAGGGCTTCATCGGTCATTTCCGTCTGCACATGGACGATAAAATGAAGTCCCGCGTCCGCCTCCTCAATGGTCAGCCGGTCCGCCCAGCGGCAGCTCCGGAGGATTTCCAGCAGCCGGTTACGCCGAGCCCGGTAGAATTTCCGCATGCGGTTGATATGCTGCTCAAAATGCCCGCTTTCCAAAAATTGGGCCAGAGTGTGCTGCTCAAATCCCGACACGGTGCAGCTGTAAAAGCTCAATTTTTCCCGGAACTCCGCCATCAGCGACGGCGGCAGAACCATGTATCCAATGCGGATCGACGGCGCCAGGGTCTTGGAAAAGGAGTTCATGTAAATGACCCGGCCGTTTTCCGACTGCGAATACAGCGCCGCCATGGGGTGGGCGTTGAAACGGAATTCCGAGTCGTAGTCGTCCTCAATGATCCAGTTTCCCTCCTGCTGAGCCCAGGCCAGCAATTCCTGCCGCCGCTTTTGGGAGGTGATGATGCCGGTGGGAAAGTGGTGGGATGGGGAAATGTGGAGGATTTGGGCGTTCTCCAACTGCTGGGGCATCACGCCCTGGCTGTCCACAAGGGCGCTGACGGTGCTTGCGCCGGCGGCATGGTAAATGTGGCGGATTTTTTGATAGCCCGGTTCCTCCAGGGCGTAAATTTTGTCGATGCCCAGCAGCTGCAGCAGCAGATTGTATAAAAAGTCGGTGCCGGCGCCGATGATGATATTCTCCGGATCCACCCGCATCCCCCGGAAACCGGCCAAATGGTCCGCGATGGCCTGCCGCAGAGCCCCAATGCCCTGGTGCGGCACAGGGTCCAGCAGTTGGTGGCCAAAATCCAGCAGCACCTGCCGCTGAAGGCTGCGCCATACGGAAAATGGGAACCGGGCGGGCACATTGGCGGTCAGATCCAGCAATTCCGGTTCGGTGGCGGCAGGCTTGGGGGCGATGGCCGGGGCGGTGGGGCTGACGGCTTGCACCGCCTCCACAAAGAACCCTACCTTTTCCCGGGAAGTGATGTAGCCTTCCGCCATCAGCTGGGAGTAGGCGGTTTCCACGGTGATGGGGCTGACCTCCAGATGGGTGGCCAAAGCCCGCTTGGAGGGCAGCCGCTCCCCGGCAGATAGCTTGCCGGAGAGAATATCGGCGCGGATGCAGCGGTAAAGGGCCTCGTACAGGGGCACGCCGGGGGCTTTTTTCAATTCATAGGTTAACATAAAATCCCTCCCGGCCTTCAAATTATTGTTTGTTGCTCTGTTGCAAATGATCAGCAACGATGTCATCCCGACCAAGGCGAAGCCGCGTGGAGGCTGCGCCCGCAGGCCCGTGCAAGCGAGCAACCGCCGAAGGCGGCTTTTAGCGAGTCGCTGATCTACGCACTGGATATCTGCGTAG
>JAZOAD010000146.1:0-2627 GCA_045595225.1 Faecousia sp. | reverse complement strand
TAAGGGGGACACCCATATGTGGTTTATACTTGCCCTGGCTTCTTCTTTTTTCGCAGCGCTTACCTCTATCCTCGCAAAGGTCGGTATTGACGGGGTAAATTCCAATCTTGCAACCGCAATTCGTACATTTGTTGTCCTTCTCATGTCCTGGGGTATGGTGTTCCTCACAAATTCTCATGGAGGAATCACGGAGATTTCCAGAAGAAGCTGGGTGTTTCTGGTCTTATCCGGCCTTGCAACCGGAGCTTCCTGGCTTTGCTATTACAAGGCCCTTCAGTTGGGCGAGGCTTCCAAAGTGGTTCCCATTGACAAGCTCAGCGTTGTGATTACGATGATACTCGCTGCGCTGATTCTACACGAGCAATTCACCCCCAAATCCATCGCTGGCTGCGCCCTGATCGCGGCTGGCACCTTACTTATGGTTTTATAATTTACATAGGAGAGATTACCATGAAACAGAATCATATCATTCAAAATATCATTGGTCGAGAAATTCTGGATTCCCGCGGTAACCCCACTGTGGAAGTGGAGGTGACTCTGGAGAGCGGGATCATCGGCCGGGCCTCCGTCCCCTCCGGTGCTTCCACCGGTATTTACGAAGCACATGAGCTTCGGGACGGGGATCAAGGCCGTTATCTTGGAAAGGGAGTTTCCAAGGCAGTGGAGAACATCCGCAGCGAAATCACCCCTGCCCTGATCGGCAAAAATGTACTGGAGCAAACCCGCATCGATGAGATTATGATGGATCTGGACGGAACCCCCAACAAGAGCCGACTGGGTGCCAATGCCATTCTGGGTGTGTCCCTCGCCTGTGCCAAGGCTGCAGCTGCATCCCAAGGTATCAGCCTGTACCGCTATGTAGGCGGCATGAACGCAAAGACGCTCCCTGTACCCATGATGAACATCCTCAATGGCGGCGCTCATGCTTCCAACAACGTGGACATCCAGGAGTTCATGATCATGCCCATTTCCGCAGGAAGCTGGAAGGAAGCTCTGCGTCGGTGCGCCGAGGTCTTCCACACGCTGAAAGTCATTCTCAAGGAAAGCAAGATCCCGGTGACCGGTGTGGGCGACGAAGGCGGCTATGCACCCATGCTTAAGAAGGACGAGGACGCTCTCGCCCTCATTGTCACAGCTATCGAAAGAGCCAGATACAAGCCCGGTGAGGATTTCATGATCGCCATCGACGCAGCTTCCTCTGAGTGGTATGAGGAAGAACAGGGAATCTATCGTCTGCCTAAGGCAGGAAAGGCTCTGACCAAAAAGCAGATGGTGCAGATGTGGAAGAGATTGGCTGAAAAATACCCCATCATTTCCCTGGAAGACGGCATGGCCGAGACCGACTGGGAAGGCTGGGAGATGCTCACCAAGGCTCTGGGCAAACAAATTCAGCTCGTCGGTGACGACCTCTTTGTTACCAATACCCAGCGACTGAAGCAAGGCATCGAAATGGGAATCGGCAATTCCATTCTGATTAAAGTGAATCAGATTGGCACCCTGACGGAAACCCTGGATGCCATCGCAATGGCAAATCGTGCAGGCTATACGGCCATCATCTCCCACCGATCCGGTGAGACGGAGGATACTACCATTGCGGATCTGGCTGTCGCTCTGAACGCAGGACAGATCAAAAGCGGCGCCCCCAGCCGTAGCGACCGTGTTGCCAAGTATAATCAGCTTCTTCGCATCGAGGAGGAGCTGGGCAGCCAAGCACAATATCCCGGCAAAGCAGCATTCTTTAATCTGTAATTACATAAATATGTCAAAGCCCGCAGCTCGATAGGAGCTGCGGGCTCTGACATATACAGGTGTCCGATGTAATCGAGGTACTGAACCATATTAAAATTTTTCAATCCGCACGATTTATGTGGAGATTGTTTACGTATATGGAACACATTTACAGTATTCCCTACCACGACTTCACTTGCCACCAAAAGTGTAGCTGCGCTTTGAAAAAGGCCCAAACATATCAATCCCGGAATTGCATTTCGCAATTCCGGGATTAACCGCATTATTTAACCGGCAGTTGTATCTCCGTCAGCCAGTCTTCTACGTTTTCTTTATTCCAAACACCGTCGATGTAGCATTCCCGGTGCAGGCCTGTTACCTGGTAGCCGTTTTCCAGGGCGTAGCGGTAAATATAGGCGTACGCCTTCCCGAGGCGGTCATAGGCACCCTTGTGGTAGATGCAGATGGCCTTGGTCGCAGGCAGAACCCGGAAGCTGATCCGCTCGTTACCGACACCCATCTTCGTCACCGCCCAGTCTTATCGTAATCTATCCCCTAAGAGGAGAGTCAAGGGTTATATCCTCAAAAAGTCAAGCACCACCCGGTTGAAGTCTTTTGCTTCTTCGTACAGGCCATGGCCCCATTCTGCGTACATACGAAGCTTCGCGCCGGGGATGGCTGCCGCGATTTCTCTGGATGCGTCGCCACCCAGGGAGCGATCTTTTTCTCCGCCAATGACCAGAGTTGGCGCCTGGATTCGGGGCAGGTTTTCGTAGGCGTTGTGGGTCAGGCAGGCATCTGCCTGGACAAAGAACCGGCCGTAGGATTTCGGCTTCGTCAGCTTACCCATAACCGGTACCATCCACTTGTTTTTCCGGTAGTAGTCCTCCGAATAGATA
>JAZOAD010000145.1:0-9541 GCA_045595225.1 Faecousia sp. | reverse complement strand
GGAATCGAACCCATGTTACCGCCGTGAAAGGGCGGTGTCTTAACCGCTTGACCAACGGGCCTGGTAGCGGCGACCTGACTTGAACAGGTGACAGACCGGGTATGAACCGGGTACTCTACCAACTGAGTTACGCCGCCATATAACATTGTACTGCCGAAACAGCTTTTTTATTATACATACATGGTGGCGATTTGTCAAGAAAAATTTTTATATTTTTCTGTTTTTTCTCAATATTCTCGCACAACAGCCTTTACAAGGCCAATAATTTCCGCTTCTGTGCCATCAATGGGCGCATAAGCCTCGTTTTCGGGCAGCAGCCAGACCTGGCCGTCCCGGCGGCGCAGCCGCTTGACCGTGGCTTCGTCACCAATACGGGCCACCACGATCTGGCCATCGTTGGCGGTCTGCTGGGGGCGGACCACCACCTTATCGCCGGAAAGAATGCCGGCATTTATCATACTGTCGCCACGGACACGCAGAGCGAAGCAGCCCGGCTCACCGTCCCACGCCATAGTGCCTTCCTGGTTCTCAAATGCCAAAATCGGCACGCCGGCAGTAACCACGCCGATCACCGGGATCTGGCCCGGCCGCTGGCTGGTGACGATGGCGCGCTTGATACCCTTGCCACCGGGGCCCTGCAGCAAGCCCTTCTCCTGCAGCGCCTGAAGATGATAACTGACCGATGCTGTAGAACGCAAGCCCACCGCTGCGCCGATTTCCCGCACAGAAGGCGCATAGCCGTTTTCCTGGATGAATTGGTTTACATAATTCAAAATCAATTCTGCCTTATTACTGGTTCTGGGCATGACGATCCCTCCCGAAATTTTCGTTTTTCTTATAATAGCACAAATGAACGAAAAATGGAAGCCCTTTTTCGAACATTTTTCTTACTTTTGCATAGATTGGGGAAAGGAGGTTATGCATATGATGGATAAAAAACAGCAGCGCCAGGTCTGGCAACGGGTATATACCCAAAATCCCCCTGTTTCCCCCATTCCCAAGATCCATTTGCAGCAATGCCGCCAGCGGCTGCAGCAAAATCTTTCGGTTTACGAAAAGCACGCCAGCCATCCCCTCTACGGCCCTGCCTTTCAGCAGTTGGCCCGGCAGACCCAGGAACATATTCAAATGCTGCAGCAAATCATGGGGCAATAAGGAAAGATCCCGGCGCGGCGCGCCGGGATCGAATGCGTTATTTCAGCAGGCTGACCACCGCCGCCCAATTTTCTTCGGTGGCATTTTCCCCATACTGGGACAGCGCAAGCGCCAAATCGGAAAGTGCTTCGGCTGTCAGACCCTCCGCGATTTCCCAGCGGACATACACAGTTTCCTCCGCCAAATATTTACGCAGCAGGCGGTCAAAGGCTGTCCGAGCCCCGTCCGTATCCGCAAAAGGCAGCATCATATTCAAGCTGTCTGCCGGCGCGGCGCCATCCTCCCCGGCGGTCACCAGCCAGCGCAAAAAATCCAGGCTGGCCGCCACCTGGGCATCAGGGGCAGCGCTGTTGACGCACCAATAGAAATCGCTGGTGCAATGGAAACCACCGCCGTCAGCGGTATACAGGGGCAGTACATCCAAATTATTCAGCCCCAGGGCCGCAATTTGGTCGTATTCCCACAAACCGCCCACATAGAACACCACTTCTCCCGCCACAAACTGCTCCAAAGGATTTCCTTTGGCGGTGGCATTGGAGATATACAGGTCAAAAAAACTGCGAATCTCCGCCGGATCGGCGCTGAGGCCTGCCAGGTACTGGGTCAGAACCGTATCGCTCCAATCCGCTTGGCAGAAAGCGTCGAAGCCCAGCATTTTGCGGTCGCCGGTGATATAACCGGCAATGGCCTGCAGCGATGCCAGATCCGTAATATCCGACCGGGTATAGCCCGCCTGAGCCAGCAGGGCGGCATTATAGATCAGCCCATAGCACTCCACTTCCATGGCGACAGCCACCGACTTTTCATTCAGCTTCAGAGCAAAGGCCTGGGATAGCAGCGCTTCCAGCACCGCGCTGCCGGTCAAATCCAGCATCCGGTCCGCCCACTTCTGCGCGTCAGTTTGGCTATGTATGCAAAAAATTGTGGGAACATCTTCGCTTTCCATCATATTTTCCAGATCGCCGGTGACGATCTGGCAGGAAATACCGCTTTGCGCCTGGTACCGGGCGGCCAGCGTTTCCAGAATTGCCCGGTCCTCCCGGCCGCACACAAACAGCCGCACCGCGGCATCCTCCCCCAAGGTCCCCTGGCTGGAGGAATTAGTAGGGTTAGTGGAAGACCCGTTGGGACGGCCGGTAGTGCCGGTGGTGCTGGGAGCAGTGGTGGGGTCGCCACCGCAGGCAGCCAGGCATATGGCTATCGCCAGCAGCACGCTGCCTAATAAAATAATCCATTGTCGCTTCATAATAGGAGTCCTTAAAAAGTTTTTTCCTATTATAACCGATTTCTCCTGTTTTTTCAACTGTAGGTTTGCAACTAAGGGCTATCTGTGCTATAATATGACAAAACAGGTCGCCGGAAGGAGTTACCGCTATGAAAACTAAGCAGCTATACTATATGGATTGTTCTCTCCGGTCATTTTCCGCCCAGGTTTTGGATTGCCAACCGCGGGAGCAGGGCTACGCCGTCCTGCTGGATGCCACCGCTTTCTACCCCGAGGGCGGCGGACAAGCCTGCGATTTGGGCACGCTGGGCAGCGCCAATGTGCTGGATGTGCAGGAGCTTGACGGCGAAATTCTCCATCTCTGCGACGGCGCGCTGGAAATCGGCAGCGAGGTGACCGGCTGCATCCAATGGGAGCGTCGGTTTGACCTGATGCAGCAGCATTCCGGCGAGCATATCGTATCCGGCATTGTCCACAGTCTGCTGGGCCATCACAATGTGGGCTTCCATGTGGGCTCGGACCGGATGGAGATCGACTTTGACGGCCCCATTACCCCGGAGCAGCTGGCTGTGATCGAGCAGCGGGCCAATGAAGCCGTATGGGACAACCTGCCCATTACCTGCTATTATCCCAGTGAAGAGGAGCTGCCCAATATTTTCTACCGCACCAAAAAGGCGCTGCCCTGGCCGGTACGGCTGGTGCAGATCCCCGGTGTGGATTCCTGCGCCTGCTGCGGCGTTCACACCGCCACCACAGGACAGATCGGCCTGATCAAAATTCTTTCCTGCGTAAAATTTCACCAGGGCGTTCGCATCGAACTGGCCTGCGGCCAGCGGGCCTACCGGCATATTGCCCGGGTTTTTGAGGAAAATCGGCTGTCCAGCCAGCTCATGTCGGTGCCTATGGAGCAGACCGCTGACGGCGTACGAAAGCTGGGTGACGCCCTTGCCGCCGAAAAATTCCGGGCCAACCAGCTGCAGACCCAGCTTTTCGCTGCCATCGCCGCCGGCTACAGCGGCAGGAAAGACGTGATCCACTTTGAAGACGACCTCAGCAGCGCCCAGGTGCGTCAGCTGGCGGATAAAATCGTCGCCGTTGTAGAGGGCTTCTGCGCCGTTTTCTCGGAAAATGCCGACGGCTTCAGCTACTGCCTGGCCACCCGTGATGGGGATCTGCGGCAGCTGAACAAGGATATGACCGCGGCGCTGAACGGCCGGGGCGGCGGCAAGCCCAATTTCCAGCAAGGCAGCCTCAAGGCTACTCAGGCGGAAATCATCCACTTTTTTCAATCCTAATTTGCGGCATTTACAAAGCGGCGAATTTTGTGTATAATTGTTTTATCTATAAAACCGGTGGAGAAATGATATGAAATTTGCTTTCTACACCCTGGGGTGCAAAACAAATCAATACGAAACCCAGGCCATGGAGCGATTGCTGCAGGATCAGGGGCATGAAATCGGCCACTTTGACGAGGATTGCCAAGGCTATGTAATCAACACCTGCTCCGTTACCGCGGTGGCGGATAAAAAGAACCGGGCAATCATCCGCCGCTGTCGCAAAAATCATCCCGGCGCCATCATCGCCGTCTGCGGCTGCTACAGCCAGCACGCCCCGGAAGCGGTCCGGGAATTGGGCGTGGATCTCATTGGCGGCAGCGCCAACCGGGCGGAATTTGTGGAAAAATTACTGGAAACCGCCCAAACAAAGATCCGCCAGGAGGCATTGGATGCCGCCCTGTGTCGCCGGGAATTTGAAATTCTCCCGGCAGGCGGCCTCACCGAGCGGACCAGGGCCATGCTGAAGGTGCAGGATGGCTGCGTCAATTTTTGCTCCTACTGCATCATCCCCTACACCCGGGGACCCATTCGCTCCGCGCCCCTGGAACTGGCGGTGGAGCAGGCCAAAGAGCTGGAGCGCCGTGGCTATAAGGAAATCGTCATCACCGGCATCGAAATTGCCTCCTGGGGCTTTGATCTGCCGGGAAAACCGCCCATGACTCAGCTGATCGCCGCCATTTGCGCTGCTGTGCCGGATGCGCGGATCCGGTTGGGCAGCTTGGAACCCCGCATCATTACCGAGGATTTCTGCCGGCAAATGGCATCGTTTCCCAATCTCTGCCCCCAATTCCATCTATCCATGCAATCCGGCTGCGATACCGTTTTGCAGCGCATGAAGCGTAAATATGACACCACCCGTTACCTGGAAAGCGTGACCCTTTTGAAGCGGTATTTCCCGGGCTGCGCCGTCACCACGGATATGATCGTGGCCTTCCCCGGAGAAACCGAGGAGGAATTTGCCGAAAGCTTGGCCTTCATCCGCAAATGCGCTTTCGCGGATATGCATATCTTCCCCTACTCCCGGCGCCCCGGCACCCCGGCGGACAGAATGCCGGGCCAGCATGACAATGCCACCAAGGAAAGCCGCAGCCGGGCTGCCATTGCCGTTGCGGAAGAAATGAGCCGGAATTACCGTCAAAATTGCATTGGCACGGTGCAGCCGGTGCTGTTTGAGGAATTGGAAGGGGAGTTTTTCACCGGGCACGCCCCCAATTATGTGAAGATCTACGCCGCAGGCGAAAACCTGCACAACGAAATCAGAAATGTCCGCATCACCGCCCTCCACCAGGACGGCCTACTGGGCAAATTGGAAAGGTAAATTGTTATTTAGAGCGCCGCAGGCGCCTACCTTCTCCCGGGGAGAAGGTGCCGAGGGAAGCGAAGCAACCGAGGCGGATGTGGAATGCGGGTGATAATCTTATTGCCAGTACCGCGCAAAGACCTGCTCAAGAGTTAACCACTCTAAGGCCTTAAAAAGGTACCATATCGAAGATTTCCGCCCGCGTTCCACACCTGTCAGCGGCTCGTTCCTCGCACGCTGACACCCTGTGCTCTGCGGAGCACCCGGTCGGCGGCTCTGACAGCCCACCGGGCTGTCATTCACTACCGCCGACTGCGCTTCGCTTACCCCGGGAGAGGGTAGGGCGGCCTGCGGCCGTAACAGCCCGACAAACGAAAATTTGTGATGCTTATTTAGCTTTCCATCTGTTTCCCCAGGAAGCCGGCGGCGGTGGCGGCCAATTTCTGGTCGGCTTCGGTCAGCGGGGAGCGGTCGTCGCCCAGCAGCAGCAAAACGCAGCCCATCAGATCGCCCTGGCACAGGATAGGCGCCGCTACGCCCAGGTGGTATTTGTCGTTTTCCTCTGTGGGGCGAATGAGGCTTTCGCCGGGGGTGTAGCGGTAGCTGCGGCGGCCCTCCATAATTTTCTCCAGCGCGGGAGAGTTGGGCTTGTCCATCAGCTCCCGCTTGGGCGCGCCGTGCAGCGCGATGATGCTGTCCCGGTCGGAAACAGCGGCGATGCGGCCGGTGTTGGCGCCGATGGCTTCGCACATCTGGGCGGCGAAGTCCTGCAGATCCCCCATGGGAGAATATTTGCGGAAGATGACGCCGCCGTCCTTTTCAGTGTAAATTTCCAGCGGGTCGCCCTCTCTTATCTTGAGGGTACGGCGAATTTCTTTGGGAATTACAATACGACCAAGGTCGTCAACACGGCGTACAATACCTGTGGCTTTCATATATATCTATCTCCTTATTTTACAAATTACGATGCTATTATTTGTAAACGGGGGAGATTTATACTGCCGCGGCGCTTCTTCTAAAGAAAATTTCCGTCAAAGGGGCTTGTAATTGCCCTGGTTTACTGGTAGAATAAAAATGAAAAAATATGAAAACAGGGAGGAAATGCCCATGTCCCAGAAAGTTCTGATCCTTGATTTCGGCGGCCAGTACAATCAGCTCATCGCCCGCCGTGTCCGGGAGTGCAATGTCTACTGCGAGATCAAGTCCTATAAGATGACCGTCGACGAGATCAAAGCCTTTGACCCCATCGGCATTATTTTCACCGGCGGCCCTAATTCTGTATATCTGGAAACTTCTCCCCATGTGGATCCCGCGGTTTTCGAGCTGGGCATTCCGATTTTGGGTATTTGCTACGGCTGCCAGCTGATGGCCCATACCTTGGGCGGTCTGGTCACCGAGGCCCAGGAGGATTCTGCCCGTGAGTACGGCAAGACCCAAACCTTCTTCGATACGAATTGCAAGCTATTCAAGGGCATTCCCGCTGAGGGCATCACCTGGATGAGCCATGGCGACTATATGGCAAAGGTTCCGGAGGGCTTTGCTCTGGTGGGCCGCACCGACGCCTGCCCCAATGTGGCCATTGCCGACGAAAGCCGGGGCTTCTACGGCGTGCAGTATCACCCCGAGGTCAACCACACCCAGCATGGCACCGATATGATCCGCAACTTCCTCTATGAAGTCTGCGGCGCAAGGGGAACTTGGACTATGGGCGATTTCTGCAGCCGGGCAGTTGCAGAATTGAAGGAAACCATCGGCCCCGAGGGCCGCGTGCTGCTGGCGCTGAGCGGCGGCGTGGACTCCTCCGTGCTGGCGGCTCTGCTGGCTGAAGCCGTTGGCGAGCGCCTGACCTGCGTATTCGTGGATCACGGCTGCATGCGTAAAAACGAGGGCGACGAGGTGGAGGCCGCTTTCTCTAAGTGGAATGTCCATTTCGTCCGTGTCAATGCCCAGGAGCGTTTCCTGTCCAAGCTGGCCGGCGTTACCGACCCCCAGCAAAAGCGCCATATCATCGGCGCGGAATTTGGCTATGTATTCCTGGATGAGGCGGTAAAATTCGGCATCACCAAATCCGATTTCTTCGCCCAGGGCACCATTTATCCCGATGTTATCGAGTCCGGCGAGGGCGAAGCCGCCGTTATCAAGAGCCACCACAACAAGCTGCTGCCCAGAGAGGTCATCGAGCAGTTCAAGGCCGTGCTGGAGCCCCTGGATCACCTGTTCAAGGACGAAATCCGCCTCCTGGGTAAGGAATTGGGCCTGCCGGACTACCTGGTTTACCGCCAGCCCTTCCCCGGCCCCGGCCTGGCTATCCGCATTCTGGGCGAGGTCACCAAGGAAAAGCTGGATACCTTGCGGGAAGCAGATTGGATCTTCCGTGAAGAGATCGGCAAGCACGAGTGCCGCAAGGATTGCAGCCAGTATTTCGCCGTGCTGACCAATGCCAAGAGCGTTGGCGTCATGGGCGACGGCCGCACCTACGAGAACACCCTGGTGCTGAGATCCGTCACCACTTCCGACTTCATGACCGCCGAGTGGACCAGAATCCCCTACGAGGTGCTGGACCGGGTTTCCGTCCGCATCGTCAACGAGGTGCCCCATATCAACCGCATCGCTTACGATATTACCAGTAAGCCCCCGGCAACGGTGGAGTGGGAGTAAGCGCCACTGGCTAGCAGGTTGCTAAAAAAGTTATAAATATAGCCACAAAACGCAGAAGTTTCTATGTTTTGTGGCTATTTTTGTTATAAATAATCGGTGTCATTTTTTGGCCAATACCTGTGTGACCACCTTTTGACCACCGATTTTTGTTGATAATTTTCCTGTTGAATGGTGCTTATTTCGGCGAAATGAAACCAGGCTAAAACAATATAAGCACCATCCGAAAAAGTTCTTATTTCTTGCGGTCTTTTTAAACAGCAGCAAGCCAATTGTAGGCCTGCGTCGAAGTCGTAGACCACATCCGCGTTGATGAATCTGCCCATCTCCGGGTCATAATATCGGCTCTGCAGGTAATATAGTCCCGTATCTCGGACAGAATATTAGCTAAAACGGCATTTTTCACCTGGCAGGGATAGCGAAATACTATCCCTGCCAAATTGGCGCCTGGATAACAATGTTACTTGTTTTTCTTTTTATACTTTTTCACCAGCATGGATAATAAAACTGCAATCACACCGGCTGATACCCCGATCACCATCGGGGATACGGAAACACCGCCAACTTGAAATCCGGTATAGGACAAAAGCACTTGTTTCTCACTTCCGTTCTCTCTAGTAAGCCTGGTATATCCAGGAAAACCGGTTTTGCAATGATATGTCCATTCGCCAATCTGAAAGTTGGCTTTGTGTAATTCATTATACAGACCACTATCGTGCAGGGCGTGTGCGGGAATCAGATAGGCGTTTAGCTTATCTTTTTCCCAATTGTATGACAACAACGAACTGTATAAGTAAATTTCCACAGTATCATCCAAAAGGATGATGCCTACATTTTCTGTGGTGTTCACAGATATTTCGAATTGAAGCTGAGCGTCTGCATTGTACACATCAATATACACCTTTCCATAAGGGCTATCGCCCGATGACAACGCGTCCTGTGAAAAATTTGTATAAGTTGCAAACCAGCCGTCGCTTCGAATATAAACCTGGTTAAAACAGCTGTGCCCCGAGCATTCATTTGAGACGATAAATCCGATGTTCTCTTGTTCTGCTGGATATTGCGCTATTACTTCGATGTTCTCATATGCGGCAGCCTCAACTGATGGTAAAGTGAGAATCAAGAGGGTCAGCAAACTGATAAATATAGCACGAGTACGCATAAATGCCTCCTTTTTAATCAGTTAGCCATTCAAATGGCTTCCAAGAAAATAACGTTGAGGTGTTTGTGTATGAGCAGTGCGCTTCCAGCCCAACTCCGACACTAACCCCTATGCTAATACCGTATTTAGTGGAGCTAGGATCCGATGCAGGAGAAAAAATGACTAAATCAATAGAGAGAACATAATACGTTCCAAACGAGAAACCGACATTTGTAGATTCACCCTCTAAATCAAATACAGACTTTGCGTTTGTGAATGTATGAGTAACACCGAACCCCGTTCCTGTGCCTGAAGTAACACCTAATGCGGTTGAATCTTGCAGGGCATGAGATCCCATATAATCCGTAGAAAGTCCCAACGATTTGGTAGCAATATAATCGCCCATAGCAGCTGAAACTGTGATGCTCTTTGTGTGAGTGATATCCGGAATTAAATTATCTTTTTCTATGGCATATCCGCCTCCGATGCCTCCGCTTTTTCCGCCAATATACTGATCTAGTGTGTTGCCGAGAAATCCGTAGGTTTCCGCCCCAAGGACGCAGAAGTAGTTGCCACTCGAATCGTAACGAATAACCGGGTTATTCCCGCAATAAGCAAACATATTGTTGCCGAGGATGCCTTGGCCGGTGGAAACGTATACATCCGCGTTGATGAATCTGCCCATCTCCGGGTCATAATATCGGCTCTGCAGATAATACAGTCCCGTA
>JAZOAD010000144.1:0-18687 GCA_045595225.1 Faecousia sp. | reverse complement strand
GTTTTTTGGATAAAAATACGAAAACTGGGCCTCCAAAGTAGGAGACCCAACATCGTGGTACACCGGAAGGGACTCGTTTGCATTTTTGCCCTTGTGTGAGACGGGCAAAAATTAAGGTAGCAACCAGTTTTTGAACTGGTTGCAGCAATATGCCACCGGCATATTGCGATTTGATCTTTCGAGTCCCAATTCCAATGCATAAATAAAAGAAGAAGTGGATCTATCATCCACTGCGTCTTTTATTGGTACACCGGAAGGGACTCGAACCCCCAACCCTCGGAACCGGAATCCGATGCTCTATCCATTGAGCCACCGGTGCGTTTGCATTTCAGCCAAGCTATTATACCAAGCTTTTCCCGTTTTGTAAAGGGGGAAATGAAAAATAGTTTTCGACAGATAAAACGGTTGTTTTCCATCGGAAGGGGTGGTATAATGGAAAAAAAGCGGAGCTTTGCCGTGTGGTGGCGTAGGCTTGGCCCTGTTTTCAGAAAATTCCGCGATATTTCCATTCTTTCAAGGAGGACAGGCAATGAAGCTGCGCTATCCATCTTATTTTCATCAATTTTCCTGCATTGCCGCTGCCTGCCCGGACAGCTGCTGCAAAGAGTGGGATGTACTGGTAGACCGTGAGGCTGCCGCTATTTACCGGGCGCTTCCCGGTGATTTGGGGGAGGATCTCCGCCGGTGTCTATATCAAGAGGACGGGGAATGGTACTTCTCTATAACCGAAGGACGCTGCCCCATGTGGCGCAGGGATGGGCTCTGCCGCATTCAAGCGCAGCTGGGGCATGATGCGCTGTGCAAAACCTGTCGGGATTTTCCCAGACTCACCCATGACTACGGTGATTTTGTGGAGCGGGGGCTGGAACTTAGCTGCCCGGAGGCGGCAAAATTTATTTTGCAGGGCAATACCGGTTGGCTGGAGGAGGAGATCCCCGGCGGCGAAATGCCGGAATATGAGGCGGCGGATATGGAGATTCTGCTGCGCTGCAGAGAAGTTATGTTAACTATCCTGGCGGATCAACATTATTCCGTACCGGAAGCCCTGGCCCTGGCGTTGCTGTATGGCTACCGGGCGCAAAATGAATTGGACGGCGGAGAACCGGCGGATTGGATGCCGGCGGAGGAACTGGCCTTTGGCCGGTCCGTGGCAAAGATAGGCGCCTGCCGGGAGATCGCTGATTTTTATGCCGGTTTGGAAATTTTGAATGCCGGATGGGCGGAGCGCCTTGCCAGCCCCTGCGGCGGTGGAGAATGGGATGAACGGCTGCGAAAAATGGCGATTTACGGCATGGAACGCTATTTCTTACAGGCAATTTCTGATTTTGACCTGGTTGGCCGGGTAAAAATGGTGGTGCTTTCCTGCATTTTGGTTTGGTACTTAGGTGGCGAATTACTGGAAACGGCCCAATCCTATGCCAAGGAAATTGAAAACAACGACGACAATGTGGAGGCTGTTTTGGATGGGGCTTACACCCATCCCGCCTTGACGGATGATAGAATTTTAGGCATTTTGCTGGAGGCAACCCTATGAAAAAACTGCTGATTACCGGATTTACGCCCTTTGGCGGCGCGGATGTGAACCCTTCCTGGCTGGCGGTGGAGCAGCTGCCGGACCGGGTAGGCGATTTTGCGTTATGTAAACTCAATATCCCCACGGTCTTTGGGGAATCCTTCCGGATGGTGCTGGAGAAGGCGGCGGAGCTGCAGCCGGATGTGATCCTCTGTATTGGCCAGGCCGGCGGCCGGGACGCGGTGACGCCGGAGCGGATCGCCGTCAACATCCGGGATGCCCGGATTCCCGACAATGGGGGCAATCAGCCCCGCGGCGAATTTGTGGCCCCTGAGGGCCCGGCGGCTTATTTTTCCACGGTGCCTGTGGAAAAGATGGCCCAAGCCATCCGGAATGTCCAAATTCCCGCCACGGTTTCCAATTCCGCCGGCGCTTTTGTGTGCAACGACACCCTCTACGGTCTGCTGCACCATTATGACGGAACGCCGGTGAAGGTGGGATTTATCCATGTGCCCTACATTCCGGAGCAGGGAACGCCTAATTTGCCGCTGGAAACCACCGTTCGCGCCCTGGAAGCCGCCATTTTGGCCTGTGAATAATATAAGCCGCACCCTGCCGGGTGCGGCTTTTGTCAGATTTTGGCCAGGGGCGGGTGGATGTAACGCTCGTGACTTTCGGGGGCTGGCCGGGCGTGAACGCCGGACACCAGGCCCATCATAGCAAACAGGGACAAAATGGATGTACCGCCATAGCTGATAAAAGGCAGCGTAAGGCCAATGATGGGCACCATGCCGATGCACATACCCACATTGATCAACATCTGGAAAATCAGCGACGATGCCACGCCAAAGCACAGCACCTTGCGCATATAGTCCGGGCTTTTACTGCCCACATGGAAGCATCGGCCAATGATGGCCACCAGCATTACGATCACCAGCAAGCAACCCATAAAGCCCAGCTCTTCGCCGATGGCGGAGAAGATAAAGTCGGTATGCTGGGCAAACAGGGCGCCGGTTTGGGTGCGGTTGCCGTTGAACAGACCCTGACCCAGCAGGCCGCCGCCGTTGAGGGAGAGCTGGCTGCGGAGCAGATTGTACCGCTCGTACATACCCAGCGGGTCGATTTCCGGATCGATCAGCACCAGGAAGCGGTTGCGCTGCCGCTCCGTAAATACATAGGTCCACATCAGCGGCGCTACCAGGGCGATACCGCTGCCGGCGATGGCAAACCAAATCATTTTCACGCCGCCGGCAAAGGCCATGCCGGCAAAGATGAATACGAAAATCAAAGAAACGCCCATGTCGCCGGAAATGACCCAGTTGAGGCCCGCCACCAGCACCAGATGGAAAACCATGTGCATCACCGACCAGAAGTGAGAGACTCGGTTTTGATGGGAGGCCATGACGGAGGCCAGGATCAGCACGAAGGTGATCTTACAAAGCTCCGCCGGCTGAATGGCAAAGGGCAGGAAGGGAAAGTCCAGCCAGCTCTTGTTGCCGGTATCGTAGTCGGTGCCGAAGGGGGTCAGCAGCAGGAGAATCAGCACTGTGTTAATAAACACCAGCCATATCCGATGCTCGGAAAAGAAGTCCACATTCAGCGACGAAAAAAACATATACACGAGAACACCCAGGAAAATAGCCAGGACCTGGGTGTTGACATAGGACATGGTGCCGCGGTGATTGGTGGTGCTGGCGATCATCAGGCAGCCGAAAGCGGAGGTAACGACGCAAAGCAACAGCAGAACCATGTCGCCCTTGCGGAAAAAGTTACGAAAATTGGTAAAGAACTGGCGCATCCGACTGCCTCCTTTCTAAAAAATGAAGTATCATACGGTATTCAATGGGGGAATAGCGGGCGCCGGAGAGAACAGATCTCCGGCGCGTGGGATCATTCAGCGTTCTTATGGGAATTGTGGCGGCGGTGATGGTGGTGCCGATGATGCCGGGGCTTCTCCTGGCCGGCTTCCTTGGGGGCCGGTTTTTCCGCCTTCTGCTCCTTGGGGGCAGGCTTTTCTGCCTTGGCTTCCTTAGGAGCGGGTTTTTCCGCTTTCTGCTCCTTGACCGGGGGCTTTTCGGCGGCAGGGGCCGCAAGACGCTCCGCCTTGTGCCGACGGTTGCGCTTGGCCCTGGAGCCCTGGACGGGTTCTTCCGTCACTTCCGGCTCGTCCACCACATTTTCGTCCCGATAGCGGAACTTAATGGGGTCCAGCAGGCCGCTGGGAATTTCAATTTCCCGTTTTTTCCGGGGGCGGGCGCCGTTTCCGGAAATGGGAGCCAGGTCCGCCGGGATGGGCGGGTCATTCTTTTTCGGCTTGCCGTTGCGCAAAATGGCAATGTCCTCAATGGAGAATTGGCTGATAGTTTCGGGAGAATCCTCCATCTGCACCTTCACTTGCTGGCGCAGCAGCTGGATGCCCACCACGGTGCCGCGGCCTTCGGGGGTATCCACGAAGGATTCTTCCTTGGGCGTCCGCCGCAGCAGGTCCTCGTAGGCTTCCTGCTCATATTTCAGGCAGCACATGAGTCTGCCGCAGGTGCCGGAGATCTTGGTGGGATTCAGGGAAAGATTTTGGGTTTTTGCCATTTTGATGGAAACGGGCTGGAAATCGTCCAGGAAGCTGGCGCAACAGAAGGGCCGGCCGCAGGTACCCAGGCCGCCTACCATTTTGGCTTTGTCTCGGACGCCAATCTGCCGCAGCTCGATGCGGGTATGGAATACGGAAGCCAGGTTTTTGACCAGTTCCCGGAAGTCCACACGCTCGTCGGCGGTGAAGAAAAAGAGGATCTTGCTGCCGTCAAAGGCGCATTCAGCGGATACCAGCTGCATATCCAGACCGTGCTCTTCGATCTTCTGTAGGCAGACTTCATAGGCGCGGCGCTCTCTGACCCGGTTGTTTTCCACTACTTTTTCATCTTCTTCGTTGGCCAGACGCAAAACGCTGCGCAGAGGGGATACTACGTCCTTGGCGGCGATGAAGTGATTGCCGCCTGTGACGGTGCCGTATTCCGGGCCCCGGGCGGTGTCCATGATCACATGGTCGCCGGTATGATACTGGGTGCCGGCGGGATCAAAAAAGTATACTTTCTGACCGGGACGGAATTGGATGTCTACGACTTCCACCCGCTCAGCCGGAGTATTTACGATTTCTTCCATTGGTTTTCTCCTTGTCTATGTTGAAACATCCCGATAGGCCGGGAATGATCGATTTTGCATTTTCTATTTCGGACTTCTGCCCGATAAGCCCCAATTCACAGCGCCCGCATCAGCCAGCCGCAGATGGCGGCGACGGACACATTGGCCTGGGCGTATTCCATGGCTTTTTTCAAAATTTCCACGGCTTCGTTCCATTGCGCCGCGGTGCGGATCGGCGCGATCCGGGCGCTTAGAGTGGAGATCGCCGGCATGCCGGCGCGGATCGCCAGGGCACCTTCCACAATCTGCAGCCACTGCTGCCACACGGCGATGGCCTGGTCCCGCTTCATTTTTTCCATAGGCACCAGAATTTCCGCCAGCAGCAAAGGGTCCCGCTGCTCCAAGGCCCGGACGAATTGCTCCGCCTGCTGGCCGGATTGCTCCCCCTCGGCCAGTAATTTTTGGGCCTGGCCAAAGTAGCCGCCGCTGCGGAGCATGGCGCCTTCCAGTTGGGCTTGGGCCGCCTGGGGGAATTCCCGGCGCAGCGCGGCCTCCAGAATGCTCCGCTCCAGGGGGCGCAGCTTCAGCTCTACACAGCGTGAGCGCACCGTAGGCAGCAACGATTCCGGATTATCTGCCAGCAGAAGAAACACGCCGTAGGAAGGCGGCTCCTCCAAAATTTTCAGCAGGGCATTCTGGCCCTCTACGCCCAATGCCTGGGGTAGAAAATAGATTTTGTGGGCTCCCTCGTTGGGGCGAACGAACATATCATCCCGCACCTGGCGGATGATCTTTACAGATACATTTTTATGCTCTGGATCCTCCACCGTAAGGAAGTCCGGGTGAGAATCATGGAGGATCTTTCGGCAGGCGGGGCATTGCAGGCAGGGTTTTTCCTGATCCTGGCAGAGAAAGGCAGCAGCCAACAGCCGAGCAAGCGTGTGCTTGCCGGAACCATCCGGGCCGGAGATTAGGTAAAAATGGGAAGCGCGGCCCTTCCGGAAGGCGGTTTGCAGTTGTTCTTTCAAGCTGTCATTGCCCAGCAGCGACGCAAATCCCATGGCGTTCTCCTTTTTTGCTTGTTATGCCCAAATCGCAGAGAGCATGGGAATGATCTGCTTTTTGCGGCTCATGACTCCGGACAGGAAAATGGCGTTATCCCTGGGAGTCACATGGAAGGCCTGCTGGATGATCTCATCATCACCCACATACACCACATGGCTGCCTTCCATCAGCACATCGGTGATCATCCAGAGCATCAGACTCTGACCGCTCTGTTCTTTGATGCGGCGCATCTGGCGCAGGAATTCGTCTTTTCTTGCCAGCAGGGTCAGGCTGTCCACGCAGGTGGTCTGGGCGATGCCCAGGTCGTAGCCGGCAATGTGGAATTCCTTGTAGTCGGAGGAAAGGATCTCTTCCGCGGTTTTGTTCAGCGAGGAGGCGGAGAAGATCAATTCGCCCAATTCATCCAGGGAAACATTGGCGATCCGGGCCATCCGCTCAGCCATCCGAATATCCCGGGTGGTGCAGGTGGGGGATTTGAACATGACGGTGTCGGACAAAATGGCCGATGCCATCATGCCTGCCATTTTCGCCGAGGGCATCAGGCCCCGGTCCTGGAACATACCGGCAATGATGGTGTTGGTGGAACCCACCGGCTCATTGCGGACATAAATGGGATTGTGGGTTTGGATGTCCGCCAGACGGTGATGGTCGATGATCTCCAAAATTTCCGCTTCTTCCAATCCAGGCACGGACTGGGCGGCCTCATTATGGTCCACCAGCACGATCTTTTTCCGCTTGGGTCGCAGCAGATGGTACCGGGTCAGAATGCCCACGGCCCGATCCTGCTGGTCCAAAATGGGGTAGCTGGGATGGCGGTGCTTCAGCACCAGCTCCTTAATGTCGTCCACCCGGTCTTCCAGGTGGAAGCAGATCATATTTTCCCGGTTGCAGATGCGGCCCACAGGGGTGGCCTGGAACATGAGCCGGGCGGCTCGGTAAGCGTCGAAGGGGGTGGAGATGACGCAGGTTTTGGTGGGAATATGGCGCAGCTCCTCCGGCAGCTCCGCCTGACACAGCACCAGCGCCGAAACATTCATTTCCAAATACCGTCGGATCATATCCGGCTGGTGGCCGCAGAGGACCACGGATTTTTCCGAATGGACCAGCAAATTTTCCTGGGCCTGGGGCAGGGCGATGGCCACTTCGCCGGAAATGGTGTCGGTGTTGTCGCCGGCATCGTTCAGTACCCGGCCTTCCAGCACGGAGAGCAGGTTGAAAAGGGGAACTTCCTCCAGCGTACCGGAGTAGACACCGGACATATTATAGCTGGCGATATCGGTTCGGGACAGGATGCCGAACAGCGTTCCGTCCTCCCTGGCCACCGGCAGCGAGGCGATATTGGGATATTTTTGGAATTCGTTCCAGGCTCGGCTGACGGTGACGCCGGTATCCAGAATGGGCGGCGTATCAAAATCCAGATCCTTGACCTGGGTGAACACATTGTACATTCTCTGGGGCGGCTGGAACCCAAAACGGTCCAGCACCAGCTGGGTTTCGTCGGACACGGGGCCCAAAATGGCAGCCTGATATTCCCGGTCGCCCAGGGCGTTGCGCAGGGCGGCATAGGCCATGGCGGCCACTACGGAGTCGGTATCAGGGTTGCGATGTCCGGTTACATAAATGGGATCCATAGTTTCCTCCTTTGTGGGGTTTACTCTACGGTAATTTCTCCTGCCAGGCTGCGATTGAACAGTTCTTTGATCTGCTGGGCATCCAGGCCCTGGCCAATGGCCCACATCAGCTTGGTCATGGCGGCTTCGGATGTCATGTCCCAGCCCTGAATGACGCCCAGCTCCAGCAGCTTCACGCCTACCTGGTATACGCCCAAATTGGCGCTGTCATACAGGCATTGGGTGGTAACCACCACGCTGATGCCCTTGCCAAGAGCCCGGCGGATGGCGTCCAGGCCTTCACCCAGGATATTCACGCCGCCCAGGCCGAAGGCCTCAATAACGATGCCCTTGTAGCCCATGGCGATGAGGGCGTCAAAAATGGCGGGAGAAATGCCGGGGGTCAGCTTCAAAAGGAATACTTCATCGCTGATATCCAGCTTTAGCTGAGGGCTTCCCTGCATTTTCGGCAGCATGCTGTGGTCGATGGCCAGGCCTGCGTTGCTGACTGTGGCGGCATAACGGGCATTGATGGATTCGAAAGCGGAGAATCCGGAAGCCCGCACCTTCACCGCGCGGCAGCCCAGCATTACCTTTCGGTCAAAGGCCAGATAAATGCCGGGGTGACCGGACGCGGCCATGGCAAAGGCGGTGCGCAGATTGTCCGGGCCGTCGGAGAGCATGTCGATCAGCGGCAGCTGAGAGCCGGTAAATACCACGGGGATATCCATGTTGGGGAGCATGAAGGTGACAGCGGAAGCGGTGTAACCCATAGTATCGGTGCCGTGGGTCACCACCATGCCGTCAAAGCCGTGGCGGTTGTCATAGATGCCCTGGGCGATGGTCTGCCATTCGGCGGGCCGAATGTTGGAGGAATCCAGGCAGATCAGTTCCCGGACGGTAATATCATAATAAGTACGCAGCTGCTCCATTTCCCGGTCGAAAACCGCGGAATCCGTAGGCGCCAGGCCGTCGCCGCCGGGCTTGGAGGCGATGGTGCCGCCGGTGGTCAGCAGTAAAATCTTCTTTTTTTCACCCATGGGTATACCTCCCCATAATTCATCAGTTTCTATTATATCCGCTTCTTTCGCAAATAGCAAGAAAAAACCTTAGGGAAAAATATTTTTATTGATTTTATATCTTACCTGCGGTAAAATGAAAGGGAACAAAATCAGAACAACAGGAGGCTTTGTTATGAACATTCTCGTCACCGGCGGCGCCGGCTATATCGGCTCCCACACCTGCCTGGAGCTTTTGGAACTGGGCTGCGGCGTGGTCGTGATCGACAATCTGTGCAACTCCAACCCCGAATCTCTGCGCCGCATCCAGGAGATCAGCGGCAAGGAACTGAAATTCTACGAGGGCGATGTGCGGGACGAGGCGCTCCTGCGGAAAATTTTCGCCGAAAATGAGATTTCCTGCGTCATTCATTTTGCCGGCCTGAAGGCTGTGGGCGAATCTGTGGCCAAGCCCTGGGAATATTTTGACAACAACTTAAATTCCACCTTGGTGCTGACCAAGGTCATGAGCGATGTGGGCATGAAAAAACTAATCTTCTCCTCCTCTGCCACGGTTTACACCGCCGGCAATGAGATGCCGCTGAAGGAAAGCAGCCGCACCGGCGAATGCACCAACCCCTACGGCTGGACCAAGTACATGACCGAGCAGATCCTGCAGGCGCTGTGCGTGGCGGATCCGGAGTGGAGCGTGTGCCTGCTGCGGTATTTCAACCCCATTGGTGCCCATATTTCCGGCCGCATTGGCGAGGACCCCAGCGGTATCCCCAATAATCTGATGCCCTTCATTACCCAGGTGGCCGTGGGCCGCCGGGATCATTTGAATGTATTCGGCAATGACTATGACACCCATGACGGTACCGGCGTTCGGGATTACATCCATGTGGTGGACCTGGCTAAGGGCCATGTGGCGGCGGTGGCGTACACCTGCGCCCACAACGGCTGCGAAGTCTTTAATCTGGGCACCGGCACCGGCTACAGCGTGCTGGATATGGTCAATACCTTTATGGAAGTCAACGGCGTGGCGGTGCCTTACGAGATCGTTGGCCGCCGCCCCGGCGACCTTGGCACTTGCTATGCCGACCCGGAAAAGAGCGAAAAGCAGCTGCTTTGGAAGGCGGAAAAGAACCTGGCGGATATGTGCCGGGATGCCTGGAACTGGCAGAGCAAAAACCCCATGGGTTACGAAAAATAAGCGCAAAATCAGCGAGCCATGCCCTTATGGGGCATGGCTCGTGTGCGTTATAAATTAGTCCAATTCGTGGCCCTTATCCCGGTAGGGGCTTTCCATGGGCGTGCAGGTATCCGCTTCGTTCTGGTAATTTTTGACTACCTTTGCGGCCAGCTCCACGGGCAGCAAGGTGCCGGCACCGGCTACACAGCCGCCGGGACAGCCCATGCCTTCCAGAAGATAGCCATTGTACTTTCCGGCCTTTGCCATCGCCATCAGCTTGCGGCAGTCCCGCAGGCCTTCGGCTCGAGCGGTCTTGACCTCCATATCCGGGTGGGTCTGACGGATCAGATCCTCCACAGCGGCAGCGACACCGCCGGATACGGCGAAGCCACGGCCCGCGGCGGTGCCTTCGTTCAGCACGGTGCCGTCCTCAATTTGGGCGAAATCCACATCCTTGGCCTGGAACATGCCGTTCAGCTCTTCAAATGTCAGCACGAAATCCACATCGCTTCGCACATCGGTGCGGATGGCTTCCAGCTTCTTGGCGGCGCAGGGGCCGACGAATACCACCTTGCAGCCGGGGTATTTTTTCTTCATCAGCCGGGCTGTGAACACCATGGGCGTCAGCGTCATGGAAATGTTGTCCATTTCTCCGGGGTACAGCTTTTCAATCATGGAATGCCAGGCGGGGCAGCAGGAGGTAGCCATGTATTTCTGCTCTGCGGGCACCTTTTCCAGGAAGTCCTTCGCCTCCTCGATGGTACACATATCCGCGCCCACGGCCACCTCAACCACCCGGTGGAAGCCCAGGATCTTCATGGCGGTGACGAACTTTTCGGGGGTGGAATGTTTGCCAAACTGGCCGATGAAAGCCGGCGCTACAATGGCGATGACCCGGTCGCCCTGCATGATGGAGCGCACCACCTGGAAGATCTGGCCCTTATCCGCAATGGCGCCGAAGGGGCAGGACACCAGGCACTGACCGCAGGAAACGCACTTGTCCTGATTGATAACGGCGCGACCCTGTTCGTCGGAGCCGATGGCGTCCATACCGCAGGCGGCGGCGCAGGGGCGCTCCAGGTGGACGATGGCATTATAAGGGCAGGCTTTGGCGCATTTGCCGCAGCGGATGCACTTGTCCGTGTCGATGTAAGAACGGTTGTGACGGACGATGATGGCGTCCTTGGGGCATACTTTTTCGCAGGAGCGGGCCAGGCAGTTCTGGCAGCAATTGCTGACCATATACCGATTGGTGGGGCAGGCGTGGCAGGCGTAGGGAATGATGTTGATCAGCGGCGGCTCGTAGTACTGTTCCGCCACCGCGGCGGCATCCATGCCTTCTGTGACCAGATGTCGACCATCGGCGGGCCGCAGGCCCAGACCCATGGCAAGGCGCACCCGTTCACCGGCGATGGCGCGCTCCAGGAATACGGATTCCCGGTGCAGGGGCCGGTCGCCCGGAACGATGAGGTAGGGCAGATCGTTGGCCATTTCATAGCCGTGGCCGGCGTAGGCCATGCGGGCGACTTCGGTAAATACTTTATTGCGAATATCATTGATCAGGGATGGAATTCCACGCATACTGTGCCTCCAAAGTGCAGATTTTCTTCATTTTATCACAAAAAAGATGGAAAAGCTATATGGAATTGCAGAAAAATCCTGGTTTTCTTTTCTCAAGAATACTTAAAGCAGGCTTTGGTTGACTTTGCAGGAAGAAAATAGTATAATAAAAACGTTGAAATCTCAACCGAAAAGGAGAGAAATATTATGGATGCTAAGTACGAATCGCTGTTTACCCCATGGAAAGTGGGCAATGTGGAGATCAAAAACCGCATCGTCATGTGCCCCATGGGCGGCACATCCCTGTTCGGCTGGTTCGAGCTGACCGGCTGCGGCTTTGACAAGGAAGCCGCTAAGCTGTTCCTGGAACGGGCCCAGAACAATGTAGGCCTCATCATCCCCGGTATTGCCCCCTTGCGGGACACATTCTGGGGCAAGTGGCTGTGGCAGAACCCCAAGATGTTTGAGGAATTGAAGGAATTTATGGACGAGATCCATAAAACCGGCGCCAAGCTGTTCATTCAGCTCACCGCCGGCATGGGTCGCTCCTGGGCCATCACCGAGCTGGTGGGCCCGCTGCACAAGAATAAGTTTACCCGGGCCATCATCAAGCCCATTATCGACACCAGCCACGAGCTGGCATCTCCTTCCGAGCAGCCCGCCCGCTGGGCGCCGGATATTATCTGCCCCGAAATGACCAAGGAGCAGATCCACGAGATCATCGAGGCCTTCGCTAAGACCGCGAAACTCTGCAAGGACGCCGGCGTAGACGGCGTGGAAGTCCATGCGGTCCATGAAGGCTATCTGCTGGATCAGTTCGCTATTGAATTCTTCAACAAGCGCACCGACGAGTACGGCGGCAGCTTTGAAAACCGCTATCGCTTCGCCGCTGAGGTGGTCAAGGCCATTAAGGCGAGCTGCGGCGACGATTTCCCCGTGTCCCTGCGTTACTCCGTGGAGTCCAAGCTAAAGGGCTTCCAGAAGGGCATCGTGCCCGGTGATGACGCGCCTGAAATGGGCCGCGGCATGGAAGAATCCGAGAAAGCGGCCAAGTACCTGCAGGATGCTGGCTACGATATGCTCAACGCCGACAACGGTACATATGACTCCTGGTACTGGGCCCATCCCCCGATGTATATGCCCCAGAACTGCAACCTGGAGGATGTGGCCCACATTAAGAAATTTGTGGATATTCCCGTGGTATGCGCCGGCCGTATGGAGCCGGATGTGGGCGCCAAAGCCATTGCCGAGGGTAAGATCGACGGCATGGGCGTTGCCCGCCAGTTCCTGGTAGATCCTCAGTGGATCACCAAGCTGCTGGAGGACCGGCTGGAGGATATTAAACCCTGCATCTGCTGCCACGCCGGCTGCTTCAATTTCTCCTCCTCCAAGGGCCATTACAATACCCAGGACTTGACCGATACCATGGGCCTGGCCCGCTGCGCCCTAAACGCCGAAACCATGCAGAGCAAGAAACACTACATCGCGCCTGCCAAGAAGGTCAAGAATATCGCCGTCATCGGCGGCGGTATCGGCGGCATGGAGTCGGCCATTGTGCTGGCCAAGCGTGGCCATAATGTGACACTGTACGAAAAGTCCGATAAGCTGGGCGGTGTGTTCATTGCGGCGGCAGCGCCCTCTTTCAAGGAAAAGGACCGGGATCTGATCGCCTGGTATCGCCGGGAGATCACCAAGTATCCCAATATCACGGTGAAACTGAACACCGAGGTCAAGAGCATCGAGGAATGCCAGGCAGACGAAATCATCATCGCTACCGGCTCGAAAGCCAACCGCATCCCCGTTCCCGGTGCGGAAAAGGCCATCCAAGCTGTGGATTTCCTGCTGGGTAAGCGGGAAGTGGGTGAGAAGGTCACTATCATCGGCGGCGGTTTGACCGGCTGCGAGATCGCTTACGAGCTGTTCCTGCAGGGCAAGCAGCCTACCATCGTGGAAATGCAGGATGACCTGATCACCACCCCCGGTATTTGCCTGGCAAACACCAGCTTCCTGCGTGACTTCTTTGAGGCCAACAAGGTGCCTGTCCATCTGGAAACCGGCGTGAAGGAAATTAAGGACGGCGCTGTGGTGGTGGCGGACAAGGAGGGCAAGACCTTCGAAATTCCTGCCGATTCCGTCATTCTGTCCGTGGGCTACAAGCCCATGCCTCTGGCACCCAAGGCGAAAAATGTCCATATCATTGGCGACGCCAACAAGGTAGGCAATCTCAGAAGCGTCATTTGGGGCGCATGGGACATCTGCATGAAGATTTAAGAGTGCGGCGAAGCCGCCTTGGCTTCTCCCGGGGAGAAGCTGTCGCCAAAATCGGCACTTCGGAACCGATTTTGGTGACTGATGTGGAATGCGGGCGGAACGGTTGGATGCGGTACAGGTATCAGGCTTGCAAAAAGGTAACCCATCAGCAAGTCTTAGGATGTTCCTCACGGCAGATTACTGCCCGCATTCCACATCCGACCTCGCTTCGCTCGGCCACCTTCTCCCCGGGAGAAGGGATTGCGCCTTCGGCGCAGCCATATATCCATAAATCAAGATGATACGCCAAAAAAAGGGGATTCTTATGGAAACAATCAAAAAATGACCATTGCCAATCGGATTATTGCCGCGGTTTCGTGGCTTCTCTGCCTGGGAGTGCTTGTGCTTAATCTACTTGGTTGCTGGGATCTTTGGCATCTGATCGGCTTCCTGTCTTACCCTTGTGCACTTGTGTCTGTTGGGTTTGCGTTAATTGTGTTTCTGAAATCCAAGGGACTTCAAGATACTGCGACTAAGCAAAAATATGTGCGTCATAACGGCGTAGTATTGACCATTTGTGGCATTATGACGGTGCTTGATGTATTCGTATTTGCTACTTGGTTCGGATTATAATCTCAAATAAGGAGTTCATTTATGTATCTAACTGACGAACAAAATGCCATTTTAGATGGTGCCAAGGGCGAAGTACAGGCCAAGGTCATGAAGACTCTGGTGATGTACGGCGAAGCCTTCGGCGCGGACAAAATGGTGCCTGTTACCTCCGCATATAATCACCTGGTCACATCCTTCGGTCTGAAAATGATGAAGCCGGTGTTTGACCTGATGCAGCAGCTGATCGACGCCGGCGCGGTGTCTAAACAGCAGTTTAGCGTTGATCCCCGGCCTGTGGATAAGAATGTGCCTGCCAATTTCCTGCAAAATCTGATCTTCAACAAGATCATGTACGCTACCCAGGACAGCTACGAGCAGCAGCTGAACCAGTTGGGCCTGATGGACAAGGACGCGTTTACCTGCGCCTGCTACCTGGACCAGATGGGCAATAAGCCCCAAAAGGGCGAGGTGCTCAGCTGGGCCGAGTCCTCCGCCGTGGTGTATGCAAACTCCGTGCTGGGTGCACGCTGTAACCGCAACTCCGGCATCATGGACATTATGGGCTCCATCGCCGGTTATGTGCCCAATTTTGGCCTGCTGACCGATGAAGGCCGCAAGGCCACCTGGATCGTGAAGGTTCAGTGCAAAAATAAGCCGGAAGCCCAGCTTTTGGGATCCGCCATCGGCATGAAGGTGATGGAGGATGTACCCTATGTCACCGGAATGCAGCAGTGGCTGGGTACCGAGCTGAATGACGAAAACTGCGCCTATTTGAAGGATTTCGGCGCGGCTACCGCCTCTAACGGCGCGGTGGGTTTGTACCATATCGAGGATCTGACCCCTGAAGCCAAGGAATTGGGCACGGCGCTGATCGCGGAAAACGCCCAGGTCTATGTCATTGACGATGCGGAGCTGGAGCGGGTCAAGGCAAATTACCCCGTTATGTGGAAAAATCCCGACGGAAAGCCCAAGCTGTGCTTCGTCGGCTGCCCCCATTTGAGTCTGCAGCAGCTGATCGACTGGACTGTGGCGGTGGAAAACGGGCTGAAGGCATCCGGCAACAAAAAGGTGCTGATCCCCACCGTGTTCACCACGGCGCCCGCGGTGAAGAAGGCTTTTGAGGAAACCGAATACGCCAAGCGGCTGGAAAATACCGGCGTGATTCTTTCCTACATCTGCCCGCTGATGTACATGAATAACCCCCTGTGCAAGTCCATGCGGGTCATGACCTGCTCCAATAAGCTGCGTACCTATACCACCGCCCGGTACTACACCGAAGCGGAAATTCTCCGCAAGATCACGAAGGGAGGCAACTAATATGAAGGAATTTAAAGGTCGTGTCATTGCCCCCGGCACCGTGAAGGCGGAAGCGGTGGTCACTCATGGCGGCTTCAACACCTTGGCGTCTTTGCAGGGCGCGCTGCAGTTTGGCGATAAAAAAGCCACCTGCGGTGATCAGAACAATCCGGATCTGCACGGCAAGGAGCTGGCCGGAAAGGCCCTGTGCCTGCCTATGACCATCGGCTCCACCACCGGCGGCCTGGTGATCTACTGCGCCTGCGCCATGGAGCGTCAGCCTGCCTGCATGCTGTTTAGTAAGCCTATTGATTCTTTGGCGGCTGCCGGCTCCATTTTGGCGTCCGTGTGGCTGGATGGCGTTAGCATGCCTGTCGTGGACTCCCTGGGCGATGAGTTTTTGGAGTATGTACAGCACGGCATGACCATCACCGTCAAGGAAGATGGCGTTGTCTGCGTAGAGTGATTGGAAAATAGGAAAAACCGGAGCGGCGTCGCCGCTCCGGTTTTTGCTGGATATCAAAAATGCTTTTTCATTTCCTTCCGGGCCATTTCGATTTCCTCCTGCAGTTCCCGGGCGGGCATACGCAGCACGCCGGAACGCAGGGAAGATATCTGCACCAGGGAGTCGGAAGTGGCGACCCGCACATTGTAGTTGGGGCCGATCCGGGCCACCAAGGCCTCAATATAGGCGTCGGCGGGTTCGTTTTCTTTGGTGAATACCACCTGGATGCCGGAAAATTCCTCTTTTTCGCCGGGATTTCCCTTGACCTTGTAGCCGTCAAATACCACCACCAGGCGGCATTTTTTGAAGGCGGCGTAGCTGGAAAGCTGATCGCAGAGGGTTCGCCGGGCCGCCTCCAGGTCGCTTTCCGCCGTTTTGGCCAGAGGTTCCCAGGCAAAGATCATGTTGTAGCCGTCCACGATCAGGTACTGCTGCTTCGGCGCGCGAATAGTGATGGCATCGGTGGCAGGCCGGTTTTCCGGCGGGCGGTAGAGCCGGGTCTTCATGGGGCCGAACTCCCGGAGCATGATCTTTTCCAGCTCATTATCGTCATAGCGGAGATTTTTGGTGATGATTTGCGGGGCTTCCCGCGTTATTAATCCGCTTTCTAAGTGCATATGGTCCTTGACCTGGTGCCATTTTACGGTAAAGCCTGCGCCATGGGCGCACAAAACCGAGTCCGGCGTATTTTCCAGGTCGGCCTCCGGATCGTAGGCCGCCTGCTCCAGTACTTGCGCCTGGTTATGGCAGGGCAAATACCCGTGCAGCGAGATCTGCAGCTGTCCCCGGCCCTGGGTGTAAGCAGCCAAAGTCTGGGCATAATCGCCCAATTCCGAGGCCGGCAAAATGCCCTTCAGCGTGGAAATGCCGCTGTCAGATGTGGGAGAATCAAATTCACCGCCCATGGCCCGGACATCGGTGATGGCCCGGCCGATGGATTCGTCGGGCAGGCTGATGATAAAGTCATACCAGGGCTCCAAAAGGACAGATTTTGCCTGCATCAAACCCTGGCGAATGGCCCGGTAGGTCGCTTGGCGGAAATCGCCGCCTTCGGTGTGCTTTAAGTGGGCCTTGCCGATCAAAAGCGTCAGCTTCATATCGGTGATGGGCGCGCCCATCAGCACACCCCGGTGGGTCTTTTCCGACATATGGCCCATGATCAGCCGCTGCCAGTTCAAGTCCAGCACATCGGTGGAGCAAGCCGAGTCGAATTGCAGGCCGCTGCCGCGGGGGAGCGGCTCCAGGAGAATGTGGACCTCGGCGTAATGGCGCAGCGGCTCGAAGTGGCCCACGCCCTCTACGGTATTTTCCACCGTTTCCATATAGTAGATTTTGGGGTCCAGCAGGCTGATTTCCGTGCCAAAGCGTTGGGCCACCAGATTTTTCAGCACTTCCAACTGGACAGAACCCATGATTTGGGCAGAAATTTGCTTGCTGCCGCTGTCCCACAAGATACGCAGCAGAGGATCCTCCTCCTCCAGAAGCCGCAATTTGGGCAGCAGCAGGGCGGGGTCGACCTGGGAGGAGATCCGATAGGTCATAACTGGCTGCAGGGTGGGTTTGGGAGCGGAGGGCTCGTCGCCCAGGCCCTGGCCCGCGTAGGTGGCGCTGAGGCCGGTAACGGCGCAGAGGGTGCCGCCGTCGTCGCGCAAGTTGGTGATGATAGTAATAAAACTTTCTTCCAGTACCTCGGTCAACTGTGCACGCTCATTGACGGTAAAAGGAGGAACATCCTTACTAAGCAGTTTACTCAAAGTTTCTAACCTTGCGGCCCAAGGCTCCTTTTTAAATAAGGAAATGCTGGTCATGAGATTCGCACGATACAAGGCAAGCACCTCTTCACGCAAATGTGTGTCGTTATCAAGTTCCTTTTCAAAGGACTCATTCACCCTATAGATTTTTGCTTGATTGCGATGCAACTCCTTCTGTAAACGTAGATAATGCTGTTTGCGATGACGCTCAATAAGGAGTACACCGATAACAATCACTGCCAATAGGCATACAAAAATGAAGATGAAGCGCTGATGCTGCCGGGCAAGCTCGCGCTGCTGTAATTCCATAGTGTGAGCGGCATGGATTTCTTCAATCTCAGAATGACGTTCTATGTGCTTGATGGAATCACCTGTCTGCTCGAAACGTTTCAGATATCCGTAAAGTTTGGGCTGTGAAATGGAGTCTATCGTTAGATATAGTAGGCTACGGGCGCAGTTGTATTGCAAATATATTTCATCGTATCCCTGCATGGCTGCCTCGTAGTAGTAGCTGGCTGAATCACTATGTCCACGAGATTCTGCGATATTTCCCTTGAACCAATAAGTTCCATCGACTACATTGGCTCCATATAGTGCGATGAGTTGGTTGAAATACATGTTGGCCTTATCGTAGTCTTTGGAGAAGGCATACTCAATCTTGCCCAAGTCGAAAAGTATAGTTCCTAAACTGAGTGTATCCATCTCGTTACAATGCTGTAACAGTCCCTCCAATATCTCGCGAGCTTGCTCAGGTTGTTTCTTATGGATATAAGCCTGGGCCAATCCTATATCGGCATACAAATGAGCATCACCCTCTGTTATATTATGGTATGCCGTATATGCCGCCAGTGCTTCATCGGTCATATCTTTATCCAGATAGTGTCGTCCAAGATTCTGATAACATAGCCCATAATATCGTACCGTAGTATCTGGGAAAAGGCTTTGTGCCTTCAGGTAGGCCTCCACTGCTGGTGCATCGCGCCTCAGCTCGGTATACACGCACCCCAAGGAGTACCAGGCCATAGCTGCACGGTAGCTTTTCCTATTCCTATTATAGTAGTCGGTGGCATGGCGGATGAGGGTGTCGGTGGTGAGCGGTACGTAGCACTTGTAGTCGGCCTGCGTGCGCAGTATGGCATAGAGTGCCCGCTCCTCATCGCTGAGCGAGGCGAGGGGGATGCTGTCGAGCGCGAGGCGCAC
>JAZOAD010000143.1:0-20055 GCA_045595225.1 Faecousia sp. | reverse complement strand
CTCCAGGATGGGCTTGGGATCGCGCTCGTCCATAGCCTTGCGGATGGCGGGAGCGATGCAGTGGATGCGCTCGCCGATGGTGACGAAGGTCTTGGACTCAGGGTTGTGACCCTTGTACTGTACGCCCATGTCCACAACTTCGATCTTGGGAACGCGGGTCTCCAGCAGCTCGTCGAAGGACAGCTCCTTGACGACTTCCTGAACGGTGCCGGCCTTGGCAGCACGCTCAGCCTCAGCAGCCTTAACGCCTGCTTCGTATTCCTTATCCTTGAAGTACTTGGGCAGCTGAACAGCTTCCAGAGGACCAACGACAACGTCCCAATCGGGCAGCTTGTCCTGGATCTCGCCCTTCATAACGGCGACCTTGCCGGGGATAACCAGAGTGCGGTTCTTGATCTTGTTAGCGATGTCCAGTTCCTCGAAGGTCTTCTTGATGGTGGAGGAGGACAGCTTGCCGGCGGCCCAGGCAGTCAGAACGGACATACCGGAAGCGTCGGTGATGATCAGGTTGATGGGCTGGCCGGAGCGCTCCAGTTCGCCGGAGACCAGGAAGTAGGTCAGAGCAAAGTCGACAGTCAGAGCGCAGGGGCTGTTCTCGTCGGCGCCATTGATGGGGTAGATCTTGGCTTCTACCTTCATGGGCTTCTGAGGATCGGTGAAGATGTTCTGACGCAGGCCGTACAGAGGCAGAGCCTGAGCGTAGGACATATGGGACATAACGATGATGGAAGCGTACTTCTCCACGAACATGGAAGCCAGAGCGGTCTGCAGGCGGTCGTCGCCCTTAGCGATCTTGGCCAGGTTCACGATGGAGGGGTAGCCGAAGGTACGGTCCTCGTACTTCAGAGCGGTACGGCGGACGTTAACAGCATTGGCCAAAGTTTCCTTGGCGTTGGCGCCGGTGACATCCAGAACCAGGTTCTTGTTACCAGCGTTCTCCAGGTTCTTAACAGTGTCGTACAGATCGGAGATGTTCTCGGCCCAAACGCCCAGAGCAACGCCGGCTTCGGTAGCGACCTTGTTCATAGCTTCCCAGTTAGCAGGAGTAGCGCCGTCCAGGATGACGTTCTTGCCGCAGACAGCCAGGGCAGCCTTGGCGCACTCAACATCCCAGCACTCCAGGATCAGATCGCGGCCGGTAGCAGCAGCCTTCTTGACCAGCTCAGCATAAACAGCGGGATCAGCCTGCTTGTTGGCAACATGGATCATTTCCACGTACATACGCTCGCCGATACGCTCGTAGTCGATCTTCTGCAGCTCAGCCAGCTTCTCGTCGGCCTTGTCAGCGCAGTCGGTGCAAACGCAAACAGCGAACAGGTTCTTGTTGACCAGGGTCTTCTCGTGACGGAACAGGACAGTCTCGCCGCCCAGCTTGTGCTCGCCGACGGAGATGGTCTTCATCAGAGGAGCGGTAGCGGAGTTCAGAGTAGCCAGAGCCTCAGCGGAGAAATGGGGGCACTTATCCAGGGAAACAGCGCCCTGAGCCACCTTCATGCAGAATGCCATACAGGTGGGGTTGCCGCACTCCTTACAGTTGGTCTTAGGAGACAGCTTAAAAATATCGAGACCTTTCAAAGCCATTGTATGTATCCTCCTTCTGATTAGATCAGTTCAGCGATGAACTTCTTGATGGTAGCCACAGAAGCGGGGTGACGCAGAACAACAGCATCAGCGCCGCCGGTCAGGTTAGCAGCAGCGGTGGCGACTTCCATGGAAATGGCGCGCTCATCGCGGCAGCCCCATGCGGGCTCGTCTTCGACGGTAGCGGAGGATTCCTTGACGCCCCAGGTGTCGTTGCAAACGGCAGCCAGGATGGGCATCTGCAGATCGGTATCGCCCTGAGCCAGAGCAGCCAGGCGGATGCGATCGAAGGTGGAGGCTGCGTACTCGTAGCCGTAACCAACAGCGGCGGTGCCGATGTCCATCACGATAGCGGAGGGATCCACATTCAGGCCCTTCATCATGATGTTCAGCTGCTTAGCCAGGTTGATGTCGTCAGCAGTCTCAGCGCCGACCTTCTGGCCGTTAGCCAGAGCGACGGAAGCGCCGACGGTCTTGTAGTTTTCGTTCTTGGCGGACATAACCAGGACGTTCTTGCCAGCCAGAGCCTCAGCCAGAGCGGCCAGCAGCTCGCTGTCCTTCTCCAGATTCTTGCAGCCCATAACAACGATGGGCAGGGTAACAGCCTCGGCAACAGCCTTGGCATCGGCAACACAGTCAGCCACGCTGCGGTTCATGCCGTTGGGATCAGCGCCAACAAAGTTCAGGCAGATGAAGTCAGCGCCTTCGATGGTCTCAGCCTTCTTGGCATAGTCGGCCATAGTGGTGCAGCCTGCGTAGAACTCCTTCAGGCTCTCGTGGGTCCAGTCGGCGGCGACATCGGAAACTTCAACGCCGATCTTGGGTGCGTTTTCGATGGGTGCATCGAAGGTGTAGAAGGGCAGCACATTCTGGCCGCCGATGACGATTGCCTTGTCACCGGTGCCCAGGGTCACGGCATTGATCTTGCCGCTGAAGGGTGCCGTCTTGGGTGCGAAAGACATAATTGATTTTCCCCCTTGGTTGATATTTTTAATATTTATACAAAGTCTTCATCGGAAAACATGCTGTGCCGACGAACCACAGGTACCACTCTGTCTCATGACCACAGAGCGTACCGCTGATCAAACGGCCTGAGGCATCCGCCGGAACGCGATGTCCCCCAAATCAGATCTTGTATCCGAGTGTAATTACAGCCCAATGGACTGCATAATGCCCTTAAGGGCAACTTTCATAGGATCGCTCTCCGGCAGCTTGCTGGAAGGCTCGCCATTGCAATCGCAATGGTACACCGCGTCATCCTGAGGCAGAACGCCAAACAGCGTCAGCCCATGGCGCTCAATTTCTTCCCGGATGCCGTCGTTCAGCTCACCGCCCGGAGCCCGGTTGATGATCAGGCCCATTTGGGAAGGCTTCAGCTCCATATCGTTGATCATTTCCGCGATTCTCGCCACCGCCTGCACGCCGCGGCGGGAGCAGTCGGAGATCAAAAGCATGGTATCTACCTTGGGCAAAGTGCCGCGGGCCACATGCTCCAGGCCGGCTTCATTGTCCATAACGATGTAGGAATAATTCTTGGCGTACTTATCCACCTGGGTCTTCAGGACGCCGTTGACATAGCAGTAGCAGCCCTTGCCCTGGGTGCGGCCCATAACCAGCATATCGAAATCGTCCTCTTCAATGAGGGCGGAATTAAACTTTACTTCGGCATACTCCGCCTTGGTCATACCCTTGGGAATGGTGCCCTTCATTTCTGCCTGGGCCATTTCCTCACGGATGGCGCCAAGAGAGGTTTCCACTTCCACGCCCAGAACTTCGTTCAGGTTGGAATTGGCATCGGCATCCACCACCAGCACGGGGCCTTTATTCTTTTTGCACAGATAGTCGATCATCATGCCGCAGGTGGTGGTTTTACCCACGCCGCCCTTGCCGGCAACTGCAATAGTATGAGGCATAACAGCATCCTCCTTTTGCCTGGGATAGGATCAAAAGGGCGTAGTACACCCATATTGATACGCATATATCCTAACACAAGCAGGCAAGAAATTCAACCACAATTTTGTAGCAAAACAAGTTTTTTGCGTTTTTTGTCAATTTGTACAGAAACAAAACGGCTGTTTGTCCGCATTCCGTGGACAAACAGGACAGCGCAAACAGCCATCCCGGCGGGATGGCTGTTTTGGATCGCAATATCGCGCCATTATAAATTCTTTTCGTAGCAGATCTCCGGCGGCTGGCTATTAGGCTTTACCTTGCCGCTGGCGGCAAAGCCATGGGCCTCATAAAAACGCCTCGCGCTTGTGTTCTCCTCAAAGACCCAGAGCATGACCTTTTCATACCCGGCAGCCGCCATATCCCGCAGCACCGTATCCATCATTTTGCTGCCAAAGCCCTTTCTCCATCGGTTCGGCAGGCTGTGTATGCAAATCAGCTCTCCGTAACCCGGCATACCTTCCCATCGAACAGAAGCCCACCATGCCATGCAATGGGGCTCACCATCCACTTTTAGCAGGTAGCCATTTCCATAATTTTGTTCCAAAATGCGGGCATACATAGCGGTCACTTTCTCTATTTGGGTGCTGTTTTCCAAAGCCTCCGCAGGCAGAATGCCTTGAAAGCCCGCTTTCCAGCTTTCGGTCTGTATGTAAGCCAAAGCGGCTTCATCGCCCGGCTTGGCTCGCTCAATGGTATAATGCAAAATGCTCTCCCCTTTCGAATTCTTTGTATGTATTTCGCGGCAGCTACATCCTACATCGGGACACGGAAATCGAACCCGTCAAAAAGCCTTGCGGCTCTAGCACTTTTTCGCTTTGTGGCTGAACGGATTTTAAAATTCTAGAATGTAATCCGCCGCCAAACAGTTCGACATATTGGAATTTACACAAGTGAATAAACAAGCTGAAGGTCATCTGGTTCATCATTTGCAATGGAAAGAATAGGACTATCAGTAACATCTGCTCCCATAGCTCTGTAGAAATTAATTGTTTCTTCTGATGGACAAGCAGAAATATATAACTCCCTTGCTCCGTTTAAGCGTGCTTCTTCCACTGCTTTTTCCCATAATATACGGCCAATTCCCTGACCACGAAAATTCTTGTCAACTTGAATCAAATCAAGAATCATCCGCTCGGATATCAATTCCTTCACAAGACTCATAAAGCCAATAATTTTACCTTCCTCAAGTGCAAGATAGGAAATATAATTATTATCAACAAGGTAAAGAGCGACTTCTCTTTTTTTATCTATACTCCAATCCATCATACCAGGTTGTTCTTCAAGAACATACTTCTCGTCTTTTCTGATATATATTCTCGTAATCTCCTGTTGACGGTTAAAAGCATCCAGATTAATTTCCGAAAAGCCATCACATCTTACTTTTTCAATTGTCATACAATCCTCCACAAATTCAAGTTGTCTAACAGCATTATACTTTCGTCGCAGAAGAAAATCAAGTTGGTTTCCTTTAAGATTAACAATTCCGGCTACGCCGGCGGCGCCCATCCGCGCCGCATTTGATCTGTTCGGTTCCCGTCCCTTATTTCTATTCCAAAAGTAACAGCCACCCCGGCGGGGTGGCTGTTGCTTTTGGAGCAGGGTACGGGAATCGAACCCGCCTTCACGGCTTGGGAAGCCGTTGTATTACCGATATACGAACCCTGCATCGAAAAGCATTATAGCAGAGTCATCCGGAAATTGCAACCATTTTTTGTCGAATGCCCCGCGCTCAAATCGGGCGCAGGGCAGTTCTATCCATCCCCGGTCGGACATACCCTTTACAGACAAACTACAAGTAGGAGGCTGGCTATGGATACTATCTATCAGGATATCGCCGCCCGGACCGGCGGCAATATTTACATTGGGGTCGTGGGGCCTGTAAGGACAGGCAAATCCACCCTGATCAAACGCATCATGGAAACATTGGTAATTCCCAACATTGAGGACCCTTACCGGGCTCAGCGAGCCCGGGACGAACTGCCACAAAGCGGAAGCGGGCGCACCATTATGACCTCGGAACCAAAATTCGTGCCGGAAGAGGCGGTGGAGATCCGGCCCGACGGCACCGCAAGCTTGCGCGTGCGGATGATCGACAGCGTGGGCTACATGGTTCGCGGTGCCAGCGGCGCCATGGAAGACGGAGTCCCCCGGATGGTGTCCACCGGCTGGTTTGACCACGAGATCCCCATGACGGAAGCGGCGGAGCTGGGCACCAAAAAGGTGATGGATGAGCATTGCTCCATCGGTCTGGTGGTCACCACCGACGGCTCCATTACCGACATTCCCCGGGAGGATTATCTGGAAGCGGAAAAACGGGCGATATACGATATGCAGGCCACAGGAAAACCTTACCTGGTCATCATCAACACCCGCAATCCCCATTCCCAGGAAGCCCAGGCCATCCGGGAGCAACTGCGGCGGGAATTGGGCGTGGAGGCGGCGGTGGCGGATTGCCAGCTGCTGACAGCGGAGGACATCATGGGGCTGATGCGGGATCTTCTGTATCAATTTCCCATGGAACAGCTGCGAATCCGATTCCCCCGGTGGCTGGCCGCCCTGGAGCCTTCCCATCCGGTGAATGCCGCACTGTATAGTGCGTTGCTGCAAGCGGCGCAGCGGGCCGCCACCCTGGGGCAGGCGGAAAAGGAGCTGCGGACCTTGCAAAATCTGGACCATGTGGAAAGTATTGCCGTCCTAAACGCGGACCTGGCCACCGGCACCATTGATTGCGCCATCGCTCTGCAGGAAGGCCTGTTCTACCAGATCCTCAGCCAGCAAACCGGCATTTCCATCCGCAACGATGGCGAGCTGATGCAGCATTTGACCCAGCTTGCCGCCATCAAAACGGAGTATGACAAGATATCCGACGCACTGGCCGCCGTTCGCGCCACCGGCTACGGCGTTGTCATGCCAAAGCTGGAAGAGATGACTCTGGAACCGCCGGAAGTGCTGAAAAAGGGGAACAGCTACGGTATTAAGCTGAAGGCCGGCGCGCCTTCCATTCACATGATCCGGGTTGACATCGACACAGAGATCGCCCCCATGGTGGGCGACGAGCAGCAATCCAAAAATCTGATCGGCTACTTAACGGATGAATCTCCTGAAAAGCTGTGGGAAAGCAATATCTTCGGCAGATCTGTCCATGAACTGATCCAGGACGGCATCACCGCCAAGCTGCTGCGAACGCCCGACGATGTGCGAGTCAAATTCCGGGGCACGCTGCAGCGGATCGTCAACGAAGGGGCCCAGGGGCTGATCTGTGTAATTCTGTAATTGACATTTTTCTACCGGTGATTTACAATTAAAAGAAAAAGGGGGTAATCACCATGGCAAAAAACAAGCAAAATTATCTGTGGCACGATCGCAGACGCCGAATGGGTATGCCTTTGAGCTTTACTCGTTATGCGCTTTCCGAGGATCGGCTGTTTCTTTCTGTGGGTTTCCTGAACATTAGGGATGATGAGATTCTGCTCTACCGCATCCGGGATATTACCACCACCCGCAGCCTTTGGCAACGCATGTTTGGTGTCGGCACCATCACCGTGATCTCTTCCGACAAAACGCAACCCACGCTGGTGCTGAAAAATATCAAACATCCCCTGCAGGTGAAGGAATTGCTTCACACCCAGGTAGAGGAGATGAAAATCGCCCGCAGAGTCCGTTTCGGCGAGATCATGTCCAGCGGTCACGACGAAGACGGTTGTGAGGATGACGAAATGGAATAATCGGCCATATAACCCTACCCGGCGCTTTGTTTGCGCCGGGTTTTTTGCCGGAATTGTAAATTATTTCAAATTACATGGCTTTTTCCTTTACGAAATGGGGAGAATATGGTATAATGATTTAATATTCTATCCCCGGGAGGGTAACCAATGAAATTACCGGATACGAAACGGATCAAATGGAATTATACCGCGCTGGCATTCGCGCTGCCGGCAGGTGTCATGCTGATCTTTATGTTTATCACATCCTGCGAGCCCTTTGGCAGCCATTGCATGCTGTACTCGGATATGTTCCATCAGTACTACCCCTTCTTCTGCGCGTTCCGGGAAGCCCTGCGAAGCGGCGACTCCCTGCTGTACAACTGGGATGTGGGTATGGGCATGGATTATCTGGGACTGATCTCCTACTATCTGGCTTCGCCGCTGAACCTGTTCAGCGTGCTGATTCCCGAAAGCTGGACCCTGGAATATTTCTCCCTGCTGCTGCCCATTCGGCTGGGCCTTGCCAGTATGTTCTTCGCCATCATGCTGAAGAAGCTGTTTGGCAAAGATGACCTCTCCATCGTTCTTTTCGGCGCGTTCTATGGTATGTGTGCCTGGGCGCTGGGCTACAACTGGAATCTGATGTGGCTGGACACCTTCGCCCTGCTGCCGCTGCTGGCATTGGGCACCGTGCAGCTGCTGCGGGACCGGAAATTTGTGCTGTACACGGTGGCGCTGTTCTTCTCCGTTTTCTGCAATTACTATGTGGGTCTGTTTGTCTGCATTTTCGTTTTCCTGCTGTTCTTCTGCTATCAGATCTGCCGATTTAAGAGCATCTGGCGAAGCCTGGAAGATCTGGTGCGGATCGGCGTATTCACCATTCTGGCCATCGGCATGACCGCCATTTTGGAATTGCCTACCCTGGCATCTCTGCAGGATACCCAGTCCAGCGTCAATAACTTCCCCGACGGGTTTTCTGTCAATATCGCTACCGGAGAAGCGGTAGATGCAGCCCGGGAAGCCTGGAATTCCTTCACCGCCGCCAAAAGCAAAGGCGATGGCGACCTGATTTCCCTGTTTGTGGCTGCGGTGGGCGCTTCTTTCCCGGTGCTTTTGGATGCCATGGGACAGGTGGCCGGCAATACCGGCGCGGCCATTACCCCCACCATCATGGACGGCCTGCCCAATCTATACTGCGGCGTACTGCCCATTGCGCTGGGCTTCTTATTCCTGCTGGCTAAGGATGTGAAGCTGCGTGACAAGCTGTGCTGCACCCTTCTGCTGCTGTTTTTTATCATCAGCTTCATTTTCCGGCAGTTGGACTATATGTGGCACGGCTTTCATTTTACAAACCAGATCCCCTACCGCTTCAGCTTCCTGTTCAGCTTTGTGCTGCTGTATATGGCCTACCGGGCATGGCTGCTGCGGGATGCATTTAAGATCTGGCAGATCGTGCTGGCCGGCATTCTGAGCTTTGGTCTGCTGTTCCTGTCGGAAGAAAACCGGGGCGATATGCTGTATGTGGTGGCCAATTTGATTCTTTTAGGCGCCTATCTGGCATTGATGCTTTACGGAAACAAGGATTGGGTCAAGGAAGAGCCGGAGGCTGCGGAGGAACTCCCCGAGCCGGAGCCTGCGCTGCCGGACGAGGCAGATGCGGAGATCCTCCCCCTCGCCGCAGAGGAAGATGGCGAAATCCAAGCCACCGAACCTGTCGACCCGCCCAAGCAGCGGCGTTCTCTGTTCACGACCCCCTCCCCCGATATCCGCCGGCAGCAAGCGGCCATCGGCATTGCCTGCGTGATGGCTGCCGAGCTGATTTTGAATTTGGCCACCTTCGGCGCCGCTTTCCCGGTCAATGATTACGATTATCCCAAAAACGGCGATGCCACCGCTTCCATGATCCAGGTAATGAAGGAGCTGGAAGAGGATCACGACCTGTTCTACCGGGCAGAAATGACCCACGCCCAAACCCTCAACGACGGCGCGCTGAACGGTTACCACGGCATTACCACCTTCACCAGCACCGCCAATGTGCAGGTAACCAAATTTGCCCAGGCGCTGGGCTTCGCCGCCTACTCCACCTGGAACCGTTATTTATACGAGGAGTCCTCCCCGGTGACCAACCTGTTCATCGGTCTGAAATATCTGATCGAGCGGGATGGCCCGGTGGACGATAACACCTATTTTGAAGCGCTCCACAGCTATAACAAGGTGACGCTGCTGGAAAACCGCTACTACCTGCCTCTGGGATTCCTGGCGGAATCCGCGCTGGCGGATGTCAATTTCTCCAGCGGCGGCAATTTCACCTTCCAAAATAAGCTGTTCTCAGCCGCCACCGGGCTGTCCGAAACAGTTTGGACCCATGTATCTTACAAGGATATGGAAGTCACCGGCGATGATAATATTACCGTGGACTCTGTCAATTACAACACGGGCCGTACCAGCTTTACCAGCGGAGTGGGCGGCGGTAAGCTGACCTACACCTACAACATCACTCAGAAAGGCTATCTGTGCCTGGACGCAAACCTGAACTCCCACAAAAACTTTACTGTTTGGCGCAACGGCGACCGGGTCTACGCCGAATCCTACTCCAGCCTGGAGCAGATGTTCGGCGCCTGCGATGTAAAGCCCGGCGATGTGGTGCAGGTGGTGGTGGAATGCGCGTCCGATGTAGAATCCTATGTGACCATTCGGGCCGCGGTGCTGGACGCGGAAATTTACCGAAAGGGCTACGAAGTTCTCAGCGCTTCCACCTGGAATCTGACAGAATTCTCCAACGCCTATATCTCCGGCACTATTTCCTGCAACCGGGACGGACTGATGTACACCTCCATCCCCCAAGCCGGCAATGAGCGCACCGAAGGCCATTACGGCGAAGATAACACCTGGGTACCGCCCACCGTCGAAGCCGAAGGCAACTGGGTCGTATACGTGGACGGCGTGGAAGCGGACATTACTCTGGTAGGCGATTGCATGATCGGCGTTCCCCTGACCCAGGGCGACCATACTGTGGAATTTGTCTACAAAAATCCCAGCTTTGAACTGGGTTGGAAGATCAGCGCGGTTTGCGCCGCCCTCTTCGCGGTGATCACCGCCGCCTGCTATCTACCGGGCTTCATCCGCAAAAAACTGGCTAAATAAGAGCAATCGGGCCGCGGCTTTCGCCACGGCCCGCATTATTTTGGTTAAATTCTGGCCACACCGGATTTTCTGGCGGCCGCCGCGACAGCCGCCGACACCGCCGGGGCAACCCGGGGATCCAGCGGGTCGGGAATGATGCGCCCCTGCGCCAGTTCTTCCGGAGAAACCAGGTCCGCCAGCGCCTGGGCCGCGGCCAGCTTCATTTCCTCATTGATATCCGATGCCCGGACATCAAAGGCGCCGCGGAAAATGCCGGGGAACGCCAGCACATTGTTGATCTGATTGGGATAATCGGATCGGCCGGTGGAAACCACCTTAGCGCCGGCAGCCAGGGCCTCTTCCGGGAAAATTTCCGGCGTGGGGTTGGCGCAGGCGAAAATGATGGCATCCCGATTCATGGTGGCCACCATTTCTCCCGTGACCAAACCCGGCGCGGAGGTGCCGATGAATACATCCGCGCCCACCATTTTTTCAGCCAAAGTACCGGGGGTCTGCTCCGGATTTGTGCGGCTGGCCATTTCTTCCTTGGCCCAGTTCATGCCGGGGCAGCCAACATAAATAGCGCCCTGCCGGTCGCACATGGTAATATTCCGGAAGCCCACATTCAGCAGCAGCTTCACCACCGCGATACCGGCGGCGCCAGCGCCGGAGGTGACGATCTTCACATCTTCCTTCTTCTTTCCCACCAGCTTCAAAGCATTCAAAAGGCCCGCCAGTACCACCACCGCGGTGCCATGCTGATCATCGTGGAAAATGGGAATGTCGCAGATCTCCTTCAATTTCCGCTCGATCTCAAAGCATCTGGGGGCGGAAATATCCTCCAAATTGATGCCGCCGAAAGAACCGGCCATCAGGGCAACAGCCTGGACAAATTCATCCACCTTCTGACTTCTGACGCACAGGGGAAACGCGTCCACATTGCCAAAGGCTTTAAACAGCGCGCATTTTCCCTCCATCACCGGCATACCGGCCTCCGGGCCGATATTACCCAGACCCAGCACGGCGCTGCCGTCCGTAATGACGGCGCACAGATTGCCACGGCGGGTCAGATCATAGCTTTTATCCACATACTTTTGGATCTCCCGACAAGGCTCCGCCACGCCGGGGGTATAGGCCAGGGACAGGTCCTCCCGGCTGCTCAGCTCCACACGGGATATCACTTCGATTTTGCCCTGCCAGGCTTCATGCAGCCGCAGGGATTCCTTTGCATAGTCCATACTTTTACTCCTTTATGAAACACTGGCAGTTATCTTCCCCGGCGGGGCTGCCGTAATATTCCGCGATCCGGTATCCCAGGGATAGATACAGCCGATGGGACGCATCCGTAGTCCGGGCAGTTTCCAAAATCCATCTGCGGCAGCCATGAAAAGCGGAATGATCCTCCAGGGTCTGCAAAATCGCCCTCGCAATCCCCTTCCGCCGATATTCCGGGCAGACATAGATCCGCTTCATTTCCGCCGTATTCCCTTCCCGGCGTTTCCAGGCGCCGATAGCCACCGCTTTTTCATCCTGATAAGCTACCACCAGAGCGTCCATATTTTCCGGGCGGTTGGGTTCAGCGTAGCGATTCTGCACATCGCCCACCAGCGAGAAATAATACGCGTCCAGCTCCGCTGCCAGGGCGCGAAATTCCCGGTTTCCGGCATTTACAAATTCAACGGTCATTTCCCTCGACCTCCTTCGGATCGTTTATCCATTTGCTCAAAAAGCTTTACATAGGGGGCTAACATTCCCTCATTCATTTTGTTGCCCATTTTCTGCAGGATCTTTTCATTGGACAGCAGCATACCCACCAGGTACATTTTCATGGATTCCAGCTTTTTCTTTTGGGGAAAATCGTAGATTCCCTGTTTTTTGTAGAATTTGTGGTCCGCCCGCATCATGCCGCGCATCTGGTAGATCAGGTCCCGGAAGATCTTCATGCCACCCACACCCCAGAAATTTTGCGGAGCGGTATGCCCGGTTTCCAGGGCAAAGGTAAGGCTCTTGGCCAGCTGATCCACGCGCATATCCGTCGCCTGCTCGTCCGTTGCCACACCGGCCAGGAAATTTCCACCGGTTTCGCTGCGGGCCTCGATCACCATGCGCAGATTGTGCTCAGCGGCATACCGGCCCGACACCAGGTAGCCCACCGGCATACCCACCGTTACCGTGCGGTGTCCGTTGCAGAAATTGCGGTCATCATACATTTTAAACCGGGCACCCATGGAGTGATCCGACACAGTAAAAGCATAGATGATGGCGTCGGCCTTCTGGATATTTTCACGCAGGAAGGAATCGAAGCCGTCTTTATACACGCATTTTTCCGAAACCGCGCAACGGAAGCAGCCCAGACAGCCACCGGCCAGCGGATACGCGGCAATGTTCACGATTCTGCTTGCAAAGGGCAGCTTCTTTTGGAACCGAGCGATCATTTTGCTCAGGTTGGAAGCAGGATCTGTGTTGTCGGTCAATATGACGATATCCTTATCCGTCCGTTTTTCTCCGGCGGTCGTTTCCGGAACCGTAGCCTCCACAGGATGGAAGGGCGGGTCAGGCTCCGTTTTCCAGACGCAGATATCCTCCCGCGCCGCCCAAAGGAAACGGGTAAAGAATTTTTCCGCCTCCTCCTGCCCCTTGGGCTTCAGCAGATCTTCCATATCCGCGGACAAGCCACGGATATAGCCCATGCCCAGGTCCAGCGCGTTTTCCTCAATGTACTTATGGGCCGTCACATCGTAAAAATGCTTGGAAGTGGAGATCTGCGTGGCGAATTTACCCTGCAGCCCCACGCCGCTGGCCTTGGTCAGTTCTATAAACCGGTGCAGCTGCGACGGCGCCAGGAATGTGTACACCGGGTAAGAAAACAACACCGCGTCCGCCGACTCCATCAGTTTTTTCGCCTCAGAAAAATCTTTCTCCAAAGACTTGATTTTTTGACCCGCATGGAGTACCTCAAAGCTGTGTTCCGGGAACTTTCGCTGCAGATACAGCACAGTCTGCAGGGTGATGCTGTATTTGCCCTTGGGACTTCCGTTGATCACCGCAATTTTCATAACCGCACTCTCCAAAATATAGGATATTTCTATTTTATCAAATCATCTTTAGGAAGGCAAGGAAATTTCCGGAAAAGAGTCCTTTCCCTGTCATTTGCCCGGATAAGGATGGCAACAGTATATCGATATGCCGTAACAATACCGCTTCCGCCTCGTCCGTCCGCTTGTACCAACAGCATGCGCCCGGCATTATTGGATCGTCACATTGTCTATCACGAATGTTGTAACGGAGTAAGGCGCCAGCGTAGCCCGCAGCATATCCCGCTGCGCGACAATTTCGGGCAGAACGGCCCAGTTTTCGCTTAGGCTGGTGCGGATGACCTGCGCTGTGCCTCCGTCATAAAGGAAGCCATCCAGGTAGAACCCAACCTCCCGCTCCGTTTCTTCCGCATTGACCACAACGATCACCAGCTTCTGTTCTTCCTCGCTGTAAGCCGTCAGCACACCATGATCCGTATTGGCGATGATGCGATAGCCCGGGCGAATGTAGCGGGAAAGCTGACCGAAGGCGTAGTATTTTTTCGTCAGGTAGATTTCTTGCTTATCATGATCCACCACGGTCAAGCCCCAGTAGCCACGGCTCAAATCCGGCATGCCGAAGTCCTGATTGCCCATGTAACCTTCGCTGGAAATATGGTTGTCGATTCCCTGCCACAAAATCCACGCCGAAGGCATCAATCCCTGAATATCGGAGATCATTTTGTTGGCTAACCAAAGGCCAGCGCCCATTTCGCCGGAATTTTTACCCAGCACGCCGTCGCCGTCCACCTCGCTCATCCACAGATTTTTCCCGTATTCCGCGGCAAGCGCCCGCAGTTCCTCCATGCGGCCGACTTTGTAGGTATGGGTGTCGATTCGGAAAAGGGCAGCTTTCGCTTCTTCCGACAGCTTATCAAAGGAGCTGGCGGCCAGTACCGTGCTGGTTTCATCCGTACCCACCAGCAAAATATCGCCCAAGCCCTTTTCCTCCAGCGCCCTTTGGGTGGCCAGCAGGATGGCGGATTGGCTTTCGCCGGGGCTGACATGGCAACCCTCCTGCTTGGGGCTGAAAGCGCCCCAGTAGGCGGTATTGGGTTCATTCATGGGAGATAAGCTCTGGAACTGAACGCCGTAATGCTCCTTGTAATACAACGCCACCTGGGCCAAATACTCCGCAAAAGCCTCCACCTGGTCCTCTCTGAGATTATTCGCGCTTGCGTGGACCGCGCCGGAGGAGCAGCCGCTTTCGGTCATGTAATATGGAGGAGAATTGGAGAAAGCTTCCACAATAAAGCCACTGCCGCAAACTTCCATGGCCCGAAGCAATACATTTCGCTGGTTTTCATCCCGGGTTCCATCAAAAACGATCTCCCCGGTGGTTTCATCCAGCGTCCAAAATCCCGGCATCATGGAGTCGGTGCGGGTGATGTGGTTATGGGTGGGGTCGTCACCGCCGCCGATGTTGTAGCGGGCAATATTCATGCCAAGGCCGGTTTCGGCGTCAAAAAGCAGCTCCGCCGCCCTTTGCGAAAGCACTTCCGAGTAGCCGATACGGTTTGCCCACCAGCACAGGCTGGTGCCCCAGCCCTCAAATTTGCCATCGTTAAAGGGCGATCCCTTGGTTGGATCAATGGCAAAAATCGTGCGGTTTTCATCGTTAAAAACTTCCGTCTGAACACTGCCGGTAGTGGTTTGATTTTCGCCGCTGTCTTCTGTTGGCGCGCAGCTGGTAGAATTTTCACCGCTGGTGCCTGCCATTGGAGCGCAACCGGTCAGGAACAGAAGCGCCATGAGAATCGAGATCCAGTTTTTCATATTGTCCCTCCTGCGTTTTCATTTTACAAAGTAATTGTACCACAGACATTTGCCTGTTTCAACCTCTCCGCAGGCGAAATGCAGCCGTTTCCGGCCATGCAAAAAATGGGCAGAATGCTCTGCCCATTTTTATAGAATTAGTTTTCGGTGGGGAATTTGTCAATATCGCCAACATAATACTGAGCAACCATCATGGCATCCAGATAGTTGACCACGCCGTCACCATTCACATCCGCGGCCTCCAGATTGAGATCCTCGACGCCGATATCGCCTACATAGTACTGGGCGATCAGCATGGCATCCAGATAATTCACCACGCCGTCACCGTTGGCATCACCCATCATGACCACGACCGCGTCCGGATCCGCCTCGCCGCAATGCTCGCATACGCCATCCACATAGCTATGGCCGGTGGCCTCGGTGTATTCTTCCACCTTTTGATCGCCGCAATCACAGACATAGGCAATATAACCCTGCTCCGTGCAGGTGGGTTCCGCCGTCACTTTCTGCTGATAATGCAAATGCTCCGGCAGATCCTCGGCAGTATACGCCTCACAGGAAAGGATTCGTACCACATCGCCGTTAAGCTCTACCGTATACTTTTTACCATAGTCCGCAACGCCAAGGATATTGTAATAGCCATCGGGTCCGGCGTAATACTCTACGCCATCATAGACGATCATTTCAGGCCAACCCAAGGACGCGGCATATTCATACTCGTCCATACCTTCCGGCAGCGCGTCGGACAGCCAGGCATAGTTGATCGTAGCATAATATGCCTGATAGGTATCGCCGTCTTCGGTATAGCCCACAAACTGTCTGGGGGCCATGGAGCCGCCGAATCCGCCGCCGTTGCGGAGAATAAATGCCTGCTGTTCTTCATCATAGTCAAGCTGTTCCCACAGCGCCTCGATATGGGACTCATCCACAGCGAAATACATCTCCAGGACAGAAATATACCAGTCCACAGGAATGCTGATCTGATCCCAGTAGTCCAGGCCCTCCAGGAAGTAACCATCAACCACAGTAGTCATATAGTTAATATTCAACCTATAGAACCAATCCAGCCCATCCAGCGTTTCCTGCAAAATCCCGGTCATATCGGCAAAGGGCGCGTATGTTTGCTTCTGGGGAAGTACCTTTGTTTCATAAAGGCCACATCCAGCGCAGTTTCTAACCGCCTCACCGCAGGCTTCAAAGGTGGGCATGGTCACCAGTTCCCAGGGACTATGGCCATTTGCATACACATAGTCCGCCACATAGCTGTCACCGCAACCGGAACAGATATAGGTGGTGTAACCATCCTCCGTGCAGGTGGGCGCGGTGACTACTACATCGTAATCGTGACCCAGAGCATCGGTATAATTGGCAATATAACTGTCGCCGCAGCGGCAGGTGTAAGACGTGTAACCGTCCTCAGTACAAGTGGGGTTGGTCACAGTTGCCTCATAGCTGTGGGTGTGTTCCAGCATGGGAATGGACTCGGTTTTGGTTTCGCCGCAACGCTGGCAGGTGTACAGCCGCTGGCCCTCGGTTTCCTCGGTGGGCTCCACGGTCACAACGCCTTCGTCCCAATCATGGCCTAATTCGTCTACATAGTCATCTGTATAAACATGGCCGCAAACAGAGCAAGTATAGGTGGTATAACCCTGTTCGGCGCAAGTAGGATCGGTCACAACGGAGTCACTGGTATGGCCCTTGTAACAAATGATCGTGTCATAGCTGACCCAAGTAATACTTCCGCCATAATTTTTCATTACGCTGGAGGTCCATCCATTACCGTTCGCCGGATAGTAGGCTGTGACACGCACATCATCAAATGCGTAGTCGCCAATGCTGGGCGCATCGCCCATGAACAGCACCTCAGTCAAACTTGTGCAATACGCAAACGCATACTCACCAATGGTGGTAACGCCGCTGCCAATGGTTATCGTAGTCAGATTACTGCACCACCCGAATGCTTCCGTACCGATACTGACGACACTGTCCGGAATGATCAGAACAGTCAAGCCGGAGCAGCATTGGAACGCGTAACCGCCAATGGTGACAACGGTGCTGGGAATGGTCATGTCAGGCAATTGGGAACAGCCTGCAAAGGCATAGGAGCCAATGGATGTAAGGCCATTGGGCAATTCGATGCCCGTCAAAGCATAGCATCTTTCAAATGCGCTGCTGCCAATACTGGTAACACTATCGCCCATGGTTACAGCCGTCAAACTGTTGCAGCTGGAGAACATATCTTCGCTAATGGCGCTAAGGCCGTTGCCAATGGTAGCATTGGTCAAACTAACGCAGTAATAGAACGCAGCATCGCCAACACTGGTGACACTATCGGGAATCGTAACGCTGATCAACTTTTCACAGCATCCAAACGCATTGTTGCCAATGCTGGTAACGCCATTGCCAATCGTCACGCTAATCAGGCTCCTGCAGCACCAAAATGCAGATTCGCCAATGCTGATAACATTATCCGGAATGACAATGCTGGCCAATTTGGCGCACTCATAGAACGCACGGTGGCCAATGCTGGTAACGCCATCGCCAATGGTCACACCAGTCAAATTGCCACAGTACATGAACGCATAATCACCAATGCTGATAATGTTATCAGGAATATCAATGCTGGCCAGCTTAGCGCACTCGTAGAACATGTTGGCTCCAATACTGGAAATATTCCGGCCAATGGTCACGCTGGCCAAACTGCTGCAAGAATAAAAGACACCCTCACCCATGTCAGTGACACTATTGGGAATCACCACACTGGTCAGCGCAGTACAGTAGTGGAACGCGCTGGCGCCAATGGTGGTGACATTGTTACCAATGGTCACGCTAACCAGATTGACGCACCAGGAAAACGCGTCATGACCAATGGTAAGCACGCTGTCAGGAATCGTCACACTGGTCAGGCTGCTGCAATCATAGAACGCATGGGAACCAATATTGGTTACGCCGCTGCCGATTGTCAGATCGGCCAGATTGCCGCAGCAGGAGATGGCGGAACTGCCAATCGTGTCAACACTATTGGGTATGACAAGGCTAGTTATGCCATCACAATCAAAGAATGCCCAGGTGCCAATGCTGGTTACGCCGTCATGGACCACAATGGCATTCATACTGTACCGATAATCATCCCAGGGGACATCATCGGCCTCACTGTAATCATACATCTCTCCCGTTCCGCTGATGGTCAGCGTACCATTCTCGGACAGCGCCCAGGTCAGGTTATCGCCGCAGGTACCGGAAGCGATATAGTTTTCGGGTTCCTGCTCCCCCGCCGGGTCATAATCCGTTTGGCTCATGGGATATTCCGCCAGGAATTCTGCCGTGAGATATGTTTCTTCCGCCTGATGATCCTCAAAGCTGTCATTGCACAGCAAGAACCAGGCATAGGGCATGCCGACCTCATACCAGGATCTATCCCAGGTGGCGTCCAAATTGTAATACTGATTATCCAGCTCCACGATATTCCAGGCGTGACCGCCGCCATTGCCAATGCCGGTGATGACCCGGGCATCCACACCCAGCGTCAGCGCCAGTCTGTAAAACAGCAACGCATAGCCCTGGCAAACAGCGGTTTTGTTGACCAAAGCGGCATAGGCCGAGAATTTCAGAATATAGGTTTCGTCATACAGATTGTCAAAATCATAGGCAATATTTCGGCACATATAGTCATAAATGCCGTAAATCTTTTCATAGTCGGTAGCATCCCACAGGGCAAGCTCCGCCAAAAGAGCATCCACAGCGGCATCCAGCGCCGCTTCCTGGGTGGCATCCGTATAGTAAGAAACAATGTACTGCAAAACCAGATGCGTACCCTCCGCGGTGGTTTCGCCCGAGATTCCACCGCCACATTGGTCCCACTGCCACGCGATATAATCGCCCTCTTTGGCCTCTCCGGTGTGCTCCATCGCCATATCCCAGACTTGATACCAGGCAGCGGACGGGTCGCACTCGGTCAGCATCAGTTCCACCGTGATATCCGTTTCTCTTGCGTTCATAGCCTGGCGCAAAGCATCAGCGGCGCTCTCCAGGGCTTCCTGGTCCTGGGAAGAAGCAGTATAAACTGTGTGCTGACCTTGCGCCGCATAGCTGCCCTGCTGCTGATAGATGGTAGCGATTTGCTCAACAAAGAACTTTCTATCGCCGTTGGCCGTTTCGCTGCTGGCGGGCTCATTGTTCTCAGGTAAGTTCTGCTGCTCCTCAGCAGGTTTTTGCTCCGCGCCATTGCTGACCGCCTCTGCCCGAATGGGCATTGCGCCCAGGGTCATGGACAGCAGCATCGCCGCGCACAGCAAAACTGACAAAATACGTTTACGCATGGATATGCCTCCCTTAATTTATTCCTATTTTATCCTAGCACATTTCCCCAATTTTGGCAACCCGCAAAAGCAAAAACAGGCCTTCGGCTATGTGCCGAAGGCCTCGTCTTAACAATCAATTCTCGGTGGGAAAAGCGTCAATATCGCCAACATAATACTGGGCAACCATCATAGCGTCCAGATAGTTGACTGTGCCGTCACCGTTGACGTCGGCGGCCTCCAGGTTGAGGTCCTCATCAACGATGTCGCCCACATAGTACTGGGCGATCAGCATGGCATCCAGATAATTCACCACGCCGTCGCCATTGGCATCGCCCAGCATGACCGCAACCGCATCCGGATCCGCTTCGCCACAATGCGCACATACGCCATCCACATAGCTGTGGCCGGTGGCCGCAATTACCTCGGTATAGCTTGCGCCACAACCGGAACAGGTGTAAGTGGTATAGCCATCCTCAGTGCAGGTAGGTTCAGAAACCACGGCTTCATAGTCATGATCATGGGGTGCATCAGAATCTTGAATCT
>JAZOAD010000142.1:0-13688 GCA_045595225.1 Faecousia sp. | reverse complement strand
CTTGGTGGTGAACTCCAGGAAGAACTGGGCGATACCCACCATGCAGGTGGTTTCGTCCATAACCACCATACCGCCGGAGCCCATGATGGCGCCGGTAAGTCGGATCGTAGCCATGTCGTTCTGTGAGCCAACGAGTTGTGGGCTTGGATTGTCTTCCTAAGACCGTTGGCCTCCGACTTCTTGGTGGTGAACTCCAGGAAGAACTTGGCGATACCCACCATGCAGGTGGTTTCGTCCATAACCACCATACCGCCGGAGCCCATGATGGCGCCGGTAGCACCCAGAGCGCGGTAGTCGATGATGGTATCCAGCAGGTGCGCGGGGATACAGCCGCCGGAGGGGCCGCCCAGCTGCACAGCCTTGAACTCGTGACCGTCGCGGATGCCGCCGGCGATGCCGAAGATCACATCACGCAGGGTCATGCCCATGGGGATTTCCACCAGACCGGAGCGGCGGACCTTACCGGTGACGGCGAAAACCTTGGTGCCCTTGGAATTTTCGGTACCCATAGCGGCGAAAGCGGCGCCGCCATTGTTCAGGATCCATGCGATATTGGCAAAGGTTTCAACATTGTTGATGTTGGAGGGCTTGTACCAGTAACCGGCCTGTGCGGGGAACGGAGGCTTCAGACGGGGCATGCCACGGCTGCCTTCCAGGGATTCGATCAGCGCGGTCTCTTCGCCGCAGACGAAGGCGCCGGCGCCGGCCTTGATGCGCATATGGCAGGAGAAATTGGTGCCCAGGATGTTATTACCCAGGAAACCCTTTTCTTCAGCCTGCTTAATGGCGTTCTGCAGACGGACAATGGCCAGAGGATACTCAGCGCGAACATAAACCACGGCTTCCTTGGCGCCGATGGCGTAAGCGCCGATGAGCATGCCTTCGATCAGGTTGTGGGGGTCGGACTCGATAACGGCGCGGTCCATGAATGCGCCGGGGTCGCCTTCGTCAGCGTTGCAGATCAGATACTTCTCTTCGCCGGGGCTCTGACGGGCGGCATTCCACTTGAACCAGGTGGGGAAACCGGCGCCGCCACGGCCGCCCAGACCGGAAATCTTGATTTCCTCAATGACTTCCTCGGGGGTCATGGTGGTCAACACCTTGGTCAGAGCCTGGTAGCCGTCATCGGCGGTGTAGGCATCGATCTTTTCGGGGTCGATGACGCCGCAGTGACGCAGGGCGATACGGGTCTGCTTGCTCAGGAACTGAGCGTCGTCCTCGGGAATCAGGATCTCGGACAGCAGATCATAGTTATTTTCGGCCACAGCCTTAACAATGGTCTCGGCATGGTCAGCGGTGACGCGGACACAGCGATGCAGCTTGCCTTCGGTGTCATAAACATCGACGATGGGCTCTAAGTAGCAGATACCAACACAGCCGGTGATGCCCAAAGTGGCGTTGGGGGCTGCGTTCATTTTCGCTTCCAATGCGGCATAAACGGCGCCTGCGCCGGCGGCCAGACCGCAGGAACCCTGGCCAACAACAATTCTGGCGTTCATTTACATGCCCTCCTTTTCACGAATGTCCCGCAGGATCTTCTTGACCTTATCGGGAGTCAGGGAGCCGTAGGTGTCCTCGTTAATCATCATAACGGGAGCCAGGGAGCAGCAGCCCAGGCAGGAAACCAGGCTCAGGGAGAACAGGCCGTCCTCGGTGGTCTGATTATCGCCGATGCCCAGCTCTTCCTGGACAGCTTCGATGATGCGCTCCGCGCCGTTGACATAGCAGGCGGTACCCTTGCAGATCATGATCAGGTACTTGCCCACCGCCTGGAAGCGGAACTGGGAATAGAATGTGGCAACACCCAGGATCTTGGCGGGGGTCAGACCGGTCTTCTCAGCGATGTAGTAGATAGCATCGGTGGGAATGTAGCCGTAGATTTCCTGGGTCTTCTGCAGAATGGTGATCAGGCTGCCCTTGACGCCGGCATACTTAGCCAGAACATCGTTCAGCAGGCTGAGATCCACACTTTTGTGGTTGCAGCACATGGAAATTCACTCCTTTTTCATTTTGTGGCAGCGAAGGCTGCCTTATTTATTATTTGCCGAAGCCAAATAGACAGACTTCGACGATATGCCACATAACATTATAACAAAGCCCTGCGGAAAAAGCAACATAAAAGTAAGGAAAATGTTTGGAATTTTACTGGTTAGCCTATGCTAACCCAAACTTTTTCGCAAAAAATGTTTCACGTGAAACAGATTCGCTGCCTTGCCATTGCGAGGAGCCGCCCAAAGGCGGCGATGTGGCAATCTCCCGGTAGCTTTGACCCGTTTACGCCGATTTGTACACAGCGACAAACAAAAATTTGACATTTATAATAATAGAACCGGGCTGCGATTTGGCAGCCCGGTTCGTTGAAAATATCCAAATTATTTATTCTTCAGCAGGTCGCGGATCTCGGCCAGCAGTTCCTCGGTGGTGGGAACATGGGGCGCGTTGGCAGCGGCTTCGGCGGCGGCAGCGGCGGCAGCGGCAGCGGCGGCTTCGGCTTCCTCGCGCTCCTTGCGCTTGGCGGCATCCATCAGGGCGTTCATGCCCTTGACGATGAAGAATACTACGACAGCCATGATCAGGAAGTTGATGACTGCGGCGATAAAATTGCCGTAGGTCAGATAGTTGTGGATCTCCTGGACAACTTCTTCACCTGCTTCGTTGATGATGGTCTCAAACTTGGGCTCTACCCAGGGCATCCGGGGCAGACGCAGCTTGGCATCGGAGAAATCGGTGCCGCCGAGGAAAATGTTGACCAAAGGCATGATCAGGTCATTGGTGACAGACTTGGTGATGCCGGAGAATGCGCCGCCGATGATGGTACCAACGGCCAGAGCCATGGCGTTGCCCTTGTTGATAAACTCCTTAAATTCTGCCCACAGGGATTTCTTGTTAGGATTGCTCATAATGATTGTTCCTTTCTATATTATTTATTATTTCTCGATAACTTCAAGGCCGCCCAGGTACTTTCTCAGGACTTCGGGCACTACAACGGAGCCGTCAGCCCGCTGATTTTGTTCAATAATGGCGGGGAAAATACGGGAGGTTGCCAGGCCGGAGCCATTGAGGGTGTGCAGGAATTCAATTTTGCCATCAGCGCGACGGTAGCGCATATTACCGCGGCGAGCCTGATAATCACGGGCGTTGGAAACAGAGGAAACTTCCTTGTAGCCATTCATGGAGGGGATCAGAATTTCAATATCATAGGTGCGGGCCATGGAGGCGGAGCAGTCGCCTGCGGCCAGCTTGACGGTACGGAAATGCAGACCCAGGCCAGCAACCAGGGCTTCTGCCTTCTTCACCAGCTCCTCAAAAGCCTCGTCGGAGCCTTCGGGGGTGGTGAACTGGAACATTTCTACCTTATTAAACTGATGGCCACGAACCATGCCGCGCTCATCGGCGCGGGCAGAGCCGGCCTCGCGGCGGAAGCAGGGAGTATAAGCGAAGAACTTCTTGGGCAGATCTGCCTCGGTCAGAATTTCGTCACGGTAGACGGAGGCCAGCGCCGCTTCGGCGGTGGGCAGCATATAGAATACGCCGTTTTCCGTGGGATGATTGGAGATTTTGAACACTTCGTCGGCAAATTTGGGGAACTGACCGGCGGTTTCGCCGCATTTGTACTCCAACATATGGGGCGGCAGAATGAAATCATAGCCGTCGGCGGTGTGGGTGTCGATGAAGTAGTTCAGCAGCGCCCATTCCAGGCGGGCGCCCATGCCGGTGTACATCCAGTTGCCGGAACCGGCCAGCTTGACGCCGCGCTCATAGTCAATGAGGCCCAGGCCGGTGCAAAGATCCACATGATGCTTGGGCTCAAAGTCAAAACTGTGCTTTTCACCGATGTAGCGCAGAGGCTCATTATTTTCCTTGCCGCCGGGCAGCAGATCGGGATCCGGCAGGTTGGGCAGGCTCAGCATGGCCACACGGAATTCTCCGTTCAAAACCTTCAATTCCTCGGCTTCGTCGGCAATGGCGGCGTCCAGAGCAATGGAAGCCGCCTTGTTGGCTTCGATCTGCGCGTCGATGGCGGAAGTATCCGCGCCCTGCTTCTCGGCGCCCTTCTTCTGACCGAACAGCTTACCGTTTTCCTTGGCGATCTTGTTCTTTTCCGCGGTTTTGCCCTCGGTGGAGGTCTTCAAAGCGCGAATACGAACATCCAGTTCCAAAATGCGATCCACGATCGCGTCACAGGCCACTTCTTTTGCCCGGAGGCCGGCCTTGACCGCCTCGGGATTTTCCTTGATTTTACGAATGTCTAACATAGTTACTCCTTATTATATAGGTTATTCTGCGTTTTGGGCGGCCTCCGGCTCTTCCGGAATGACCAGCGCGCAAACGATATAGGCGATCAGGCCGCCGCCCACGAAAAGGGCCAGCAAAACGGCGATCAACCGCATAACGGTGGGATCCATACCCAAATACTGGGCCAGACCGGCGCATACGCCGCAAATCTTTCTATCCTTACGGGAACGATACAGCTTCTTTTCCATGGGATTTCTCCTTATTTCTTTAATGTCATAAGAGCGTCCAGCAGGTTTTGCAGGTCCTCTTCGCCGTAGAATTCCAGCTCAAAGCGGCCCTTGCGCTTGCCGTTGATGATTTTCACGCCACGGCCCAAATGCTTGCTAAGGCTCTTTTCGCACTCACCGATGTAATCCACCGCCAGGGTGATCCTGGGCTCGGGACGGGGCTCACGGGTCATATTTTTGCACAGCAGCTCCGCCTGACGGACAGACAAGCCCAACGCCATGATCTTTTGCGCCGCTTGCTGCTGTTGCTTTTCTGTTTTCAGCATCAAAACCGCCCGGGCGTGTCCGGCGGTCAATTCTCCGGAACGCACTTTTTCCAGGACGGATGGCACCAAATTCAGCAGACGCAGGGCATTTGCCACCGCGGGACGGGATTTTCCTACACGGCTGGCGGCTTCTTCCTGTGTCATGCCGTATTCTTCCATCAAGCTTTGGTAGCCCAAGGCTTCTTCCACGGGATTCAGATCCTGACGCTGCAGATTTTCAATCAGCGCCAATTCCATGGCCTTTTTATCGTCCGCTTCCACGACAACGACGGGGATTTCCGTCAAATTTGCCATTCTGGCGGCGCGCCAACGCCGCTCGCCGGCGATGATTTGAAAATAGCCGGTGGGCATTTCCCGTACGGTCAAAGGCTGAATAATGCCGTGCATCGCGATGGATTCAGAAAGAGCCTGCAGCTCTTCTTCGTCAAAATCCCGGCGGGGCTGCTCCGGATTGGGTTCTACTTTGTGAATGGGAAGGGTTTTGTAGGGACTATTGCCTTCAATGGGCTCTTCCAGATCCCCAAACAGGGCGCCGAATCCCTTTCCAAGACCTTTATTACTTGCCAATTATGATTCGCCTCCTTAGAGTTTTGCTTTGAATTCTTCTGCCATCTCCCGGTACGCCTTGGCGCCCTTACTGGAACGGTCGTAGGCCGTAACCGGCAATCCGTGGCTGGGGGCTTCGGAAAGGCGGATATTGCGCGGGATCACGGTGGCAAATACTTTGCCGGGGAAATGACGGCGTACTTCCTGAGCCACCTGGGTGGAGAAATTGGTTCTTCCGTCAAACATGGTCAGCGCGACAGCGAAGATCTCCAGCTTAGGATTGATCCGCTTTTTTACCATGCGCATGGTGTGCATCAGATCGGACAGACCCTCCAGCGCGTAATATTCGCACTGTACCGGCACCAAAATACTGTCCGCTGCCGCCAAAGCGTTTAGCGTCAGCATTTCCAGGCTTGGGGGGCAGTCGATCAAAATAACATCGTAATTGTCACGGACAGGCTCCAGCACCTTTTCCAGCTGATGCTCCCGATACTCAGAGGTAAGTAACTCCACCGCGCCACCGGCCAGATCCGGGATTGCTGGCAGCACATCGCCAAATTTTGTGGGAATGATGGCTTTTTCCACCGGCGCGCCGTCGATCAGCACATCATAAATGGAATGCTTCAGCTTTCGCTTATCAATACCAAAACCGGAAGTGGCGTTTGCCTGGGGGTCGAAGTCGCAGAGCAGCACCTTCAGACCCTGATCCTTCAGCGCTGCGGTGAGGTTGACGGCGGTGGTGGTTTTGCCTACGCCGCCTTTTTGATTTACAACGGCAATGGTCTTTCCCATATTCCGCCTCCTTATTACAAAAAATGTTTCACGTGAAACAATGGTATGCTTTGCTATTGCAAAATCGGTCCGGTGAGAGTAAGGATCATGTAGATGCAGATGCCAAGGGCGACGCCTAATGCCACGATCAGCAGGATCAACCAGAAAATCAACGCCCGCAGGTTTGCGACGGTTTCCTCCGGCTTACGGTTTTTTTTATGGATATTCTTGGCGTAGTTTTTTTCCGGGTGGTTGGGAAGCTGGATGGGCGTTCCGGGCTTGACCGGATAACGATCCATTTCTTCCCGACAGGATTCGCAGAAAACCTGGTCAGAAGGAACCGCGGTGCCGCATTTCATGCATTTCAATTTTCTCACCTCCTAATTTACTATGTGCTATTGTACAACATTTTTTCTCATTCGTAAAGAGGAAAAACGCTTAAAATAAAATAAAACAAAAATCCCCCGGCGAAACGCCGAGGGATTTACGGATTATTTCCAAAGTCCCTGGGGATAGAGGCCCTGGGCGGTGAGGTTTTGGATGGCGGCGGTCACCAGCGGGCGGTCCGCGGCGTAGGTGACGCCGTACCAGTTGTCGGTGGTTTCCAGCACCTGCACCCGCGCTTTTCCTTCATTCAGCAGCTCGGAGATCAGCATAGGAAGATAAAATTCGCATTTTTCCGGGTCAGTTTTCCAATTTGCAGCCAGAAATTTGGGGAATTTTGCTTCGATTTCCTCCAAAACGCTGGGGGTGAAGCCCCAAAAATTCATGGAAACCGTGCTTTCGGGATGCAGCGGCGTCCAATGCGCGCCGTCCTCTGTGTAGGCGATGCCGTCGCCCCGTTTCTCGATGCGCTTGCGCTCGTCAATGGCGGTCAGATAGCCATTTTCTGTGCGGCAGACGCCCCGGGTCACGGCGCCGCTGTCGGTGACCGTGTTGCGCAGACGGTAGCCAACCATAAAATAGTCATACTTTCTGTCGTTGGAAATGGCTGAAAGGGCGTTAAAAACGGAAATAAACGAACTTTTCCCATAATAATCATCCGCATTGATCACGGCAAACGGCGCGCCGCCGATGGCCTCTTTTGCACAGAGCACTGCATGGCAGGTGCCCCAAGGCTTGGCGCGTCCGGCTGGCGGCGTGAAGCCTTCCGGCAGGTCTTCCAGCTCCTGCCAGGCGTAGCGGATCTCCATGGGGCAGCGCTCCAGCCGTTTTCCCACGGTTTCCATGAAAATCTCCCGGATGGAGGATTTGATGATGATCACCGCGGTTTCAAAGCCGGCAGCCCAGGCGTCATATAATGAGTAGTCCAAAATGGCTTCGCCGCAGCTGCCCACCGGGTCGATTTGTTTCAATCCGCCGTAGCGGCTGCCCATGCCGGCGGCCATCACTACAAGAACAGGTTTTTGCAACATGGGCGTTACCTCCTATACCTAATTTTGGCGTCTTCGTATTGGATGGAAAGATAAATTGCTGTTTAGTTGATGAACAATGCGACGGCCAATGGCCGTCGCGCGCCGAAGAAGCGGCGCTTACCCCGGGAGAAGGTAGGCGCCTGCGGCGCTGTAAACAACAATTTACTGCAGCAATTCCTTAGCGTTCAGGTAAATATCCTCTTTTTTCAGCTTTTCCCAGGAAAATTCCCCTGCCAATTCGGCGGCGGAAATGGGGGTAAACCGGTCCAGCAGGCCGCAGGCATGGGCCAAACTGCCCAGCAGCGCCTCCGGAGAAAGGTGTTTTCGCAGCTCTCCCAGGTCCAGATCCCGGTCCCGTTTGCTGAGCCGACGGCCATCCGGCGCCAGCAGCAGCGGCACATGGCCGTATTCCGGGTGCGGAAACCCAAAAATTTGCTGCAGATACATTTGCCGGGCGGCGCTGGACATGAGATCCACGCCCCGGACCACCTGGGTCACGCCGGCTTCCCCATCATCCACCGTCACCGCCAGCTGATACACATACACGCCATCGGCCCGGCGAACCACAAAATCGCCGCAGTCCGTGGCCAGATTTTCCACCTGTTTACCCTGCAAAAGGTCGGTAAATTCCCAAATTTGGCTGGGAACCATCACCCGCCAGCTGGGAGCCCGGTTGGGCGGGGCGGTAATATTGCGGCACGTGCCGGGGTAGACATAGGTCCCGTCGGCCAAATGGGGCGCGTTGACGCTGTGAAGCTGGCTGCGGGTGCAGTAGCAGGGGTACAGCAGTCCTTTTTCCCGGAGAATTTCAAAATATCGGTCATAAACCTGGCTTCGTCGGCTTTGGGGCGTTTGCTCAGCGTCCCAGGAAAGCCCCAGCCATTGCAGATCTTCCCGGAGAATTTGGGCAAATTCCTCGCTGGTGCGCTGGGTATCCAGATCCTCCAACCGCAGCACCATGGCGCCGCCTTTGGATTTTACAGAGAGCCAGGCGATCATCCCGGCAAACACATTGCCCAGGTGCATGCGGCCCGATGGCGTGGGCGCAAAACGGCCAATGGGTGGCTTTTCCATAGGGCACCTCCTGTTGCGTATATGCTTATAGTACCGCAAAAAAATGGATTAGTAAAGAAAAATGATCGAATTTACAGGAAATACTGGTTTTCTTTTCTTTACAAATATGCTACAATAAGGAAAATCCAACCATTGAGGCATTTTTATGGGAAAAGAATCCTTTAAAATCATCATTATTTGCCTGGTGTCGGCCATTTGTCTGAGCTGCTTTGGCTTTTATTTGGCGGATTCCATGGCGCCGGAGCAATCGCAAGGGTCCACCGGGCCCTCCGGAACCGGTTCGGAAACGCCCACCGGCTCTATTGGCACCCGGCCTACCGCCCTTCCTTCTGTTCCCAGCGGGGAAACGACGGAATCTACCCCGGTGGTGACCGCGCCCTCTTCTTCAGAGCCTTCCAGCCAGGCCACCCAGCCCTCCACGGGTACTACCGCGCCTTCCAGCGAAGCGACGGAGCCCTCCAGCCAGGCCACCCAGCCTTCTACGGACTCCACGGCTCCTTCCAGCGATACCACAGCCCCCACCACGGAGGCTACCCAGCCTGCCACCGCCCCGTCCACTTCCTCTGCTACCACGGAGCCGGTGACGGAGCCTACCCTGCCGCCGGTGGAGATTACCCTTTCTGCCCGGAATGCGTTTGTGTATGATCTGCTGGCGGAGGAATTTTTGTTCCTGTTGGGCGATCCGGACGCGCCGGTGGAGCCTGCCAGTATCACCAAATTGTTCACCGCCTATGTGGGCCTGCAGTATTTTGATTTGGACGCGGAGCTGACGGTGGGTGAAGAAGTGGCATGGATCGACCCCTATTCCTCCAAAGCCAATCTGGAGCAGGGGCAGCGCCTGACCATGGAAATGTGCATCCAGGCCATGATCATCCCCAGCGGCAATGACGCCGCCTATGTGCTGGCGGTCAACGGCGGCCGGGCCATCGCCGGGGATCCCGCGCTGCCTGCAAAGGCTGCTTACGATCTGTTTGTGGCGGAAATGAATGCCCAGGCCGCTGCCATGGGCATGACCGGCACCCATTTTGTCAATCCCGACGGCATGAACGATGAAAATCATTATACAACTTTGCGGGATATGCTGCTGATGGCGAAACTGGCCATGGAAACGCCGGTGATCGCCCAAGCGGCGGCAACGCCGTCCATGGATGTGACCCTGCTCAGCGGTCAGACCCTGACCTGGAAGAATTCCAATTTGCTGCTTCACGAAGAAGAATCGGAATTCTACCGCGCTGAGGCCATTGGTCTGAAAACCGGCTCCACCAGTTCTGCAGGCAAGTGCCTGATCTCCGCCTTCCAAAAGGAGGATCGGCTCCTGCTGATCTGCGTTATGGGTTGCCCGGAGAGTGACGATCGGTACATAGATACCCTGGCGTTGTATGACCTGTTCGCGTAATCAAAAATCCCGCCCCGTGGGCGGCATTTTTTGCTGTTCAGTTCTTTTTGTATATTTCTTCAAAGCTGGCGTAGCCGGTGGGCACATAGGGCGTGGGGTTGCAGTTATATTTGTCGCTGAGCTTGCCGCCGCCGGTTTCGTTGCCGAAAATCTCGCCCCAGCCGCCGAAATAATTCAGATATTCCCGGAAATCGTTGTAGTGATTGGCGGTGTAGAATACGAAAATCTCGTCAGTCTCAAAAATGCCGTTGCGGTTTTTGTCTTGCCGGGCGTAAACCAGCCGAGCAGCGCCCCGGGTGATGGTGCGGCCATCGTTGTAGATTTTAACATCATAGCCGTTTCCGGTGTCGGTTCCGGTGGTGCCAATGTCCATTTCATAGTACTGCAGGTCGCCGCCGCAGCCGGAAATATCCGGAAGCTCCGGCTCGTAGGGATATTTGCTGGTGTCGCCTTTAAAATAGGAGTGGTTCACCCGCAGATATTCGCCCCAGGGACTACCCGTGGGCTTTGTGCTTTTTTTGGAGGCGTAATTGGCAGGCAGCGTGTCGTTGGAGCCGCCAAAGGCGTACATGTAGGCTGCCACTTCCTCCAGCGTGATGTAGGCGGCGCCCTTGTAGACACGGAGAATCTCCACGCCGTAGGCATCCACCACGATGTAGCCGTTGCCATCGTCGGTGTAAAGACAGTCGGTGTTGCGGATCAGCAGGCCATTTTCGTCGGTGGGCTGGTATTCGGAAATGGTGGCGTACTGGCCGGGGACTTCCAGATTGCCGGATAGAAGGAAATGTTCTGTCCGGTAGCAGGCGTCTTCATAGCAGCAGGCAGGTTGGTAGTTTACATAAAATTCCTCTTTGTTCACATCCACATAGGGGTCACTTTCGTGGCCGCCGCAGCCGATCACCTCCGGCGCGGTGGATTCGGTGGATTCCGGCTGGGAAGGCCGGGTCGTGGGGTCGGTGATGGATGTGGTGGTGCCGAAGCCGGAGGAGGGCGCGCCGGTGGTGGTTTCCGGCGGTTGGACGCAGCCGGTCAGCAACAGCGCCAGCAGTAAAACCAGAGCAAAAATACGCTTCATAGAGGATTTCCTTTCCTGAATTTGCTGTCATTCTAGCAAAAAACGCCATGTTTGTCAATGGAACCCTTTTTACACAGAAAGGTTGCTTCCATTAGTAAGATAAATTGTTGTTTAGCGCCGAAGGCGCGAACCTTCCCCTTGGGGGGAAGGTGGCAAAAATCTTTGATTTTTGACGGATGAGGGGACAAAATGAACCGTTATTTACATAACCTCACCCACCGCAAGCGGCCCCCCCTCCCCAAAGGGGAGGGTTATAAACAACAATTTATATTACCATAACACCTGAAAAATGCCGCCGGTTTCCCGGCGGCAAGTGTTTATGCAACAGGCTCTTTGCGAAGTTTTTTGGAGCGGATGGCGGCGAAAATGGGCTTTATGTAGCAAAGCGTTACGCAGAAAATCACCAGCGCGGCATAATGAACGATGTACACCAGCCAGCCGTGATCTTCATTCAGGAAAGGCAACCCGGATTGGGGCGGCGAGGCCACATACATGAAATTGATGTTGGAAACTCCGTCATAGAGAATGCTGTTGATGTAAATGGCGAACAGCATCAGCACCGCCAAAAACTTCAAGCAGTTTACATAATGTTGCGCCGTCAGTTCCAGCACTTTTCCCCGCAGCAGAGCGATGGCGAAGATCACCAGCGCGGCGTGATAGCCAAAATACTGTACGGAAAGAATAAGGCCGCCGTTGAGGGATGAGTTGGTGGCGATCAGCAGCGCCGCAATGCCTCCGAAAAGGCAGCTGGGCAGCATAAATGACAGCAGCAGCTCTTTGAATTTCCGGTTTTGGGAGAATACCAGCACCGCGACAAAAATGATTTGGATGGAGCACAGATGAAACGGCAGGTCAGTTTTGGGCAAAATACCGCCGTGGGTGGCTTCGTTGGCCATGATGTAGTAGAAAACCTTGATAAATTCCGACACCATGCCGATGCCAAACAAGGTTTTTGCCAGCTTGTTCAGGTCCCATTTCCGGGTGGCCCAAGCCCCCATAACGATGAAAATCAGGGAAATGGCAAGAATGATCAAATGCTTCACGCCGAATATACTGTGCATAGAATTGCCCTCTTTCTTATTCTGTGAATGGTTACATTTTATATCAAAAAATAACATTTTGTCAAGACTGTTTCAATGCGTGGCTGGCGGCAGAGATGGCAAATTTTTGTGGATCGTTGTGTCGCGATGCGCCATTATAGGGGCGCGTTAACCGCCATTCTTCCCATAGAAAATGCCGCCGGCTTTCACCGGCGGCATACATAATATAATGGGAAATTATTCGGCGTCAGCCATTTCCTTCAGAGCGTCCTTGCGGCTGAAGTTGGCGCGGCCCTTCTCGTCGAAGCCCATGAACTTCACCCAGGTCATGTCGCCCAGGTTCAGCACGTCTTCCACCTTTTCCACGCGGCGGTTCTCCAGCTTGGAGATGTGCACCATGCCGTCGTGGCCGGGAGCGATCTCCACGAAAGCGCCGATGGGCAGGATGCGGACAACCTTGCCGTAGTACAGCTTGCCAACCTCGGGCACGAAGCAGATATCGTCGATCATCTTCTTGGCGGCGTAAGCGCAGGCGCTGTCCACAGCGGAGATGAACACGCTGCCATCGTCCTCGATGTCCACCTTGGCGCCGGTGTCGGCGCAGATCTTCTGGATGGTCTTGCCGCCGGAGCCGATGATCTCGCGGATCTTGTCCACGGGCACCTTCATGCTGATCATCTTGGGAGCGTACTCGGAAACCTCAGCGCGAGGCTCGGAGATGCAGGGCAGCATCACTTCTTCCAGGATCACCAGGCGAGCCTTGCGGCAGCGCTCCAGCGCGTCAGCGATGATCTCCATGGTCAGACCCTTGTTCTTCAGGTCCATCTGGATGGCGGTGATACCCTCGGTGGTACCGGCAACCTTGAAGTCCATTTCGCCGTGGAAGTCTTCCACGCCCTGAATGTCGGTGAAGGTTCTCCACTCGCCGGTCTCCTGGTCGGAGATCAGGCCGCAGGAAATACCGGCAACGGGGCGGCGGATCGGCACACCGGCGTCCATCAGAGCCAGGGTGGAACCGCAGATGGAGCCCTGGGAGGTGGAACCGTTGGAGGACAGAACCTCAGAAACCACACGGATGGCGTAGGGGAACTCCTCAACGGGAGGAATCACAGGCAGCAGAGCCTTCTCGGCCAGAGCGCCGTGACCGATTTCACGACGGCTGGTGGAGCGGGCGGCCCGGGCCTGGCCGGTGGAGAAAGAGGGGAAATTGTAGTGGTGGATATAGCGCTTGGTTTCCTCGGGGTAGATGGTGTCCAGCTTCTGAGCGGCGGACAGGGTGTTCAGGGTGCAGATGGACAGAACCTGGGTCTGACCGCGGGAGAACAGGCCGGAGCCGTGAACTCTGGGCAGGATGCCGACCTCGGCATCCAGAGGACGGATCTCGTCCATGCCACGGCCGTCAACACGCTTGCCCTGCAGCAGCCACTTCTTGACAACCTTGTTCTGCATCTTGTACAGGCAGACTTCAATGTGGGTCTCAAAATCCTCGTACTTCTCGGCAAACTTGGCCTGGAAGTCCAGCCGGGCAGCGGTGAGCCGCTCCTCGCGGATGTTCTTGTCATCGGTATCCAGCGCGTACTCG
>JAZOAD010000141.1:0-9077 GCA_045595225.1 Faecousia sp. | reverse complement strand
ATTCCTAATTCCTAATTTGGACAAGTGAAAGAAAAAGGGCCGCTACAATCAATGCAACAGCCCTTCGTTCTTCATACACAATTACTGCTTGGCGTACACAGAGCACTGCCGGCGATCCTTGCCCTTGCGCTCGAACTTGACGGTGCCGTCAATCAGAGCAAACAGGGTGTCATCGCTGCCGATGCCAACATTGACACCGGGATGGATGTGAGTGCCTCTCTGGCGAACCAGGATGTTGCCGGCCAGAACAAACTGACCGTCTGCACGCTTGACGCCCAGGCGCTTGGCCTTGGAGTCACGGCCGTTCTTGGTGGAACCGCCGCCCTTGTGGTGAGCGAAGTACTGAATACCAATCTTCAGCATAGGAATTACACCTCCAAAACTTCGATATAATCAGGATATTCATCCCGCAGATTGCAAAGATAGAGCAGCATGCCGGCAAGCACTGCCTGCACGGTTTCTTCTTCGTCGCAGGATGTGGGGAGTGTCAAAGTGATACGGGCTTCCGCATCCTTGACCCGGACCTTGGCCTTTGCACCGCAAATGTCATTGATGGTGGCCTCGGTCATGGCGACAACGGCGGAAATGGCAGCGCATACGATATCCGCGCCGCTTTCTGCATAGCCGCTGTGGCCGGAGACGGAGAATCCGGTGATTCTCTCATCCTCGGTAAAAAATTCGCATCTAGTCATATTTCAATTACAGAGCGATCTTGGTGATTTCCACCTTGGTGTAGGGCTGACGATGGCCGATGTGCTTCTTCTCGCCCTTCTTAGCCTTGTACTTGAAGACGTCGATCTTCTTGCCCTTGCCGTTCTTGACCACCTTGGCCTCAACAGCTGCGCCTTCCACGACGGGAGCGCCGATCTTGGTATTCTCGCCATCCAGAACGGCCAGAACCTGGTCGAACTTGACGGTCTCCTCAGCTTCCGCGTTCAGCTTCTCGATGAACAGGATGTCGCCCTCGGATACGGTGTACTGCTTACCACCGGTAACGATAATTGCCTTCATTTCTTTGTTTCACCTACTTCATTTTTGTAGTCTCGCTCTTAAGGCGTGGCATATTTTGGGCATGCCAACTTAAGCCCCTTCGATGCGGCTGGACTATTTTAGCATTGAAAATAGGAAAAGTCAAGAACTTTTTCAACTATTTTTGCACTATTTTCCCGTTTTTTGCGGGAATTTCATTGAATGGCAATTTTCCCTTGCTTACCATCCGAAAATATCATATAATATATAAAAAAGCGAAAGGAAGGGGTTTCATGAAATCCAAAGTTTATTTCTCCCGTGACATTACCGCGGAAAAGGTGCTGGAACTGTACCGGATGCTGGGCAAGGAATTACCGGGAAATGTGGCCATTAAGGTCCACTCCGGCGAAGAGGGCAATCAGAATTTCCTGCGGCCCGATTTTTGGAAGCCGGTGGTAGAATATGTGGGCGGTACCATTGTAGAGTGCAATACTGCCTATAACGGCGCCCGGAATACCACCGAAAAGCATCTGCAGCTGTTTGAAAAGCACGGTTGGAGCCGTTATTTTACGGTGGACCTGCTGGATGCCCAGGGGCCTGACCTGGCGCTGGACATTCCGAACGGCAAGCAAATCAAGCAAAATTTTGTTGGTAAGGACCTTGCGAATTATGATTCCATGCTGGTGCTGAGCCATTTTAAGGGCCATCCCATGGGCGGTTTTGGCGGCTCCATCAAGAATATCGCCATTGGTCTGGCGTCCTCTGCCGGTAAGGGCCATATTCACACTGCCGGTCAGCCCGGCGCCAACTGGTTCCACATGAAAGACCGGTTCCTGGAAGCCATGGCCGATGCCGCTTCCTCCATTGTGGCCTATTTTGGCGGCAATATGGTGTTTGTCAATGTGATGAAAAATCTGTCTGTGGACTGCGATTGCTGCGCCGTGGCGGAGGATCCTTGCATGCAGGATATTGGCATTGCCGTGTCGCTGGACCCCATTGCCCTGGACCAGGCTTGCCTTGACCTGGTGTATGCCTCTAAGGATCCGGGCCGGGATCATCTTGTGGAGCGAATTGAAAGCCGCAACGGCGTGCATACGGTGGAAGCTGCCGCGGAATTGGGCTTTGGCAGCCGGGAATACGAACTGATCGAGGTGTAAGCATGGGCTGCAATCACGATTGTGCCAATTGCGGCGGCTGCGCCGGCGTGCTGGAGCTGACGGAAGGGGAGATCGCCTTCCTGCAGGAACTGGGGCAGTACGCTTTTTTGCCCATCGCCCGGCGGGCGGATGACATGATTCCGGTGTATCTGGAAGACCAGGACCGACCGGCGGAGGAATACAGCCTGATCCTTCAAGTATTGGAGCAAAAACGGCTGATCAGCCTGGATTATGACAAGCCGCTGCGGGGCTTTGACGCGAAAAAATACGCCGCGTATCCTGTCAAAGGCTCTGCCGCGCTGACCGAACGGGGTCAGATTGTGGTGAAAATGCTGGAAATTGAAGGCATTTGCTGAGATTTTTTGATGAAACATCCATATCTTAAAAACAAGTGTTGACAACAGGAGAACAGTTTGCTATAATGTGGCCAGTTGATGACGCAGTGACCTCTAAAAAGTGTTTTCCGGTTGAGCAAATTGTTTGGCCAAATGTGAGGCAGTTTTTAGAGGCCCCTGCCCCAAAAAGGCTGTGAAAGGAAGAGTAAGCTGATTGGCGCCGTGCAGAGAGCCCCGGTTGGTGTGATGGGGTACGGAAGAGATGGCCGAACATGGTCCCGGAGCCGCGTGGGCGATAGGTAGCTCACGACGGGTGCGCCCGTTAAAGCGCAGGCGTGTGTTGGCACGCCCGGAGGCTGCCGTGGTGACGCGGCGGTGAATCAAGGTGGTAACACGGTTATTTTTATGGCCGTCCTTGTGTATTTGTACGCAAGGACGGCTTTTTTGTATTTGTGAGGTGATGACATGGCAGAAATTATTGAAATTGAACATCTGTCCAAAACCTTTGGCGCGGGTGACAGCCAGGTGGCTGCGCTGCAGGATGTGTCGCTCAGCATCCGGGAAGGCGAGATTTTCGGTATCATCGGCCTGTCCGGCGCCGGAAAAAGCACATTGGTCAGATGCATCAACCTGCTGGAGCGGCCGGAGGCCGGCCGGGTTTGCTTCCACGGGCAGGATCTGCTGGGGTTGAAGGCTCGGCAATTACGAATGCAGCGGCGGAAGATCGCCATGATTTTCCAAAGCTTTAATCTGCTGGAGCAGCGCACGGCCCTGGATAATATCTGTTTCCCCCTGGAGCTGGCAGGTGTCAGTAAAAAGGAGGCCCGAAGCAAGGCAAGAGCGCTGCTGGAAACGGTGGGCCTGCCGGATAAGGCGGATGCCTACCCTTCAGAGCTGTCCGGCGGTCAAAAGCAGCGTATCGCCATTGCCCGGGCGCTGGCTTCCGATCCGGAGGTGCTGCTTTGCGACGAGGCCACTTCCGCTCTGGATCCCCAGACTACGGAAAGCATCCTGGCGCTGCTGCAAAGCATTAACCGGGAGCAAAATATCACGGTGATCATCATCACCCATCAAATGTCCGTGATCGAGCAGATCTGCCACCGGGTGGCCATTTTGGACCAGGGCGCTGTGGCGGAGATCGGCGCTGTGGAAGAAGTTTTCTCCAATCCCAAGTCCACCGCCGGACGGCGGCTGGTGAGCCCGGATAAGGCGCTTCCCAGCTCCCATTGGGAGGGAGCGGTGGCGCGAATCGCCTTCAACGGTCATATGGTGGAAGAGCCTGTGATCGCGTCCCTGGCGGCGAAGGAGCAGATTTTGGTCAGCATCCTGGGCGCGGATACCCGGAATGTGGACGGCAAGACCTTCGGCACCATGCTGATCTCTCTGCCGGAGGAGCCGGAACGAAAGCAAACGGCTCTGGCGTTTCTCAATTCTCATCCAGGCGTAGTGGCAGAGGAGGTGCGATGAATGGAATGGTTCACAGATCCCAAATTTTTGCAGCAGCTGCAGATCATCCAAAGTCAATATCTGCCAGCGGTGTGGGAAACTTTGTATTCGCTGACGCTGCAGACCCTGTTTGCCTATCTGATCGGCCTTCCGTTGGGCGTGATCCTGGTGATTGGCCGGCAGGATGGCATCTGTCCGCTGCCCAAGCCGTTGATGCGGGCGCTGGATGTTATGGTAAACCTGCTCCGCAGCGTACCGTTTCTTATTTTGATGATCATTGCTTTGCCGCTGAGCAAGCTGATCGTGGGCACCAAGATCGGCACCGCCGCCACCATACCGCCCATGGTCATCGCGGCCTTTCCGCTGATCGCCCGCATGGTGGAAACTTCCTTGCGTGAGGTGGACCGGGGCGTCATCGAAGCGGCAGCGTCTATGGGCGCCTCCACCTGGCAGATCGTTACGAAGGTGATGCTGCCGGAGGCGAAGCCGGGTCTGATCTCCGGCGCGGCCATTTCCATGACCACCATTTTGGGCTACGGCGCCATGGCCGGTATTATCGGCGGTGGCGGCCTGGGCAAACTGGCCATTGACTATGGCTACTACAATTTTAAAACCACAGTCATGTGGGCGGCGGTGATCGGCCTGATCCTTTTGGTGCAGGTCATCCAGTCCGCAGGAACCAAACTATCCACAGCCAGCGATAAGCGGCTGCACTAAATTATGAGGAGAATGATTATGAAAAAGATTACCGCTATCATCCTGTCCCTGGCCCTGTGCCTGACCCTGTTTGCCGGCTGCGGCAACAAAAATGACGACAAGACCATCACCATTGGCGCGTCTCCCACGCCCCACGCGGAGATCCTGGAGATCGTGAAGCAGGAGCTGGCCAAGGAAGGTTGGACGCTGGAGATCACCGTGTTCAATGACTATGTGCAGCCCAATACCGCTGTGGAAGACGGCGACCTGGATGCCAACTATTTCCAGCATACCCCTTATTTGAACACCTTTAATGCCGAAAACGGCACGCACCTGGTAAGTGTTCTGGCTGTCCACTATGAGCCCTTCGGTATTTATCCCGGTACCAAGAACGACCTGTCCGCCATTGCCGACGGCGACAGCATTTCCATCCCCAATGACGGCTCCAACCGGGCCCGCGCCCTGCTTCTGCTGGAGGCAAATGGCCTGATCAAGCTGAAGGAAGGCGTAGGCATGGAGGCCACCGTGCTGGACATCGCGGAGAATCCCCACAATCTGAACATCGTGGAAATGGAAGCCGCTCAGCTGCCCGGCACCCGTGACTCTGTTGCTTTCGCTGTGATCAACGGCAACTATGCGCTGGGCGCAGGACTCAATGTTTCTACGGATGCGTTGGCTTCTGAGGATGCCGCCTCTGTTTCCGCAACCACTTATGCCAATATTTTGGTGGTTAAGGCGGGCAACGAGAACACCGAAAAGACCCTGGCGCTGGTGAAGGTGCTGCAGAGCGAAGCGGTGAAAAATTATATCCTGGAAACCTATAACGGCGCTGTGGTGCCGCTGATCTGAAAAAATACCCCCTGCCCGTGGGCAGGGGGTAAAAAATTGCTTTGAGTTTGAATGTTTAGGAAACGGCGTCAAACTGGGCCTGGTACAGCTTGTAGTAGAAGCCGCCCTGGGCCATCAGCGATTCGTGGGTGCCCTGTTCCACTACCCGGCCCTTGTCCAGCACCAGGATATTGTCCGCTGCCTCAATGGTGGACAGCCGGTGGGCGATGACAAAGCAGGTTTTGTCCTTCATCAGCTGTCGCATGGCCGCCTGGATGTGCTGCTCGGTGCGGGTGTCCACATTGGAGGTGGCTTCGTCCAGGATCAGCATATGGGCGTCCAGCAGCATGGCCCGGGCAATGGTCAATAGCTGCTTCTGGCCCTTACTGATGGAGGTGCCATTGTCGGAAAGCACGGTGTTATAGCCCTCCGGCAGGCGGGAAATGTAGCTGTGGATGTGGGCCGCTTTTGCCGCGGCCACCACTTCTTCCATGGTGGCGTCGGGCTTTCCGTAGGCGATATTGTCGAAGATCGTGCCGTGGAACAGCCAGGTGTCCTGCAGCACCATGGTGTAAGCGCCTCGCAGGGAAGACCGGGTCACGGCGCGGATATCGTGGCCGTCCACATAAACAGCGCCGCCGTCCACATCGTAGAAACGCATCAGCAGATTGATGATGGTGGTTTTGCCGGCGCCGGTGGGGCCTACAATGGCCGTAAGGCTGCCGGGTTTGGCATGCAGATCCAGATTTTCAATGATAGGCTTACCGGGAACATAGGAAAAATCCACATTTTCCAGCTTCACATCGCCGCTGACCGCTTCCAGTACCGCGGCATCGGGGGCGTCCTCTTTTTCCGGTTTTGCATCAATGAGAGTGAATACCCGCTCCGCGGCGGAGAAGGCGCTCTGCAGTTCCGCTACGATATTGGCCACTTCGTTGATGGGGCCGGAGAATTTGCGGGAATACTGGACAAAACTGCCCAAATCGCCAATGCCGATGCGGCCCTTCATAAACAAAATAGAGCCGAACATACAGACCATGGCCAGGGAAACATTGTTGATACAGTTGACGCTGGGGCCGGTAATGGTGCCGTAAGCCTCCGCCACGGTGTAAGCCTCCACAGCCGCGTTGTTCTTTTTGTCAAATTCGGAGAGCACCGCTTCCTCCCGGCCGTAGGCCCGGACCGTTTTCTGACCCGACAGCATTTCCTCCACGAAGCCGTTGAGCTGCCCAAGTCGGGCGCTGCGGCGTCGGAACAGGGGCCGCACCTTTTTCGTCAGCCAGCGGGTGAAGAAAATGGTAATGGGGATGGTGACCGCGAAAATGGAAATCAGTTCCGGGGCGATGGTCAGCATCATGATAAAGCTGACCACCACAGTAATCACGCTCTGCAAAATCTGCAGCAGATCCGTGGACAGGGATTGGTTGACGGTGTCAATATCGTAGGTGATGGTGGAGATGATATCGCCGGTCTGATAGCGGTCAAAATAACCGACCGGCAGCCGGGTCAGATTTTCAAATACATCATGGCGCATCTGCTTGCTGACCCGTCGGGACAGGCGGATCATCACCACATTCAGCAGGTAGGTCAGGCAGGCGGAGCAGACATAGAAAATGGCCATCAAGGTGACCCGATTGAATACGATGTCAAAATCCACATTGCCCTCGCCTAGGTCAATGGCGTTCAGCGCTTCGCCGGAGAGCTTGGGGCCATACAGGCCAAGCAGGCTGCTGCTGATGGACAGGACCAGCGCCAGCACCAGCAAGAACCGGTTGCGGCCAAGGTACTTCCATAGCCGCTTCAGCAGGGCGCCACGGGCAATGGTATTGCCCTCAAAGCGGCGCTTGTCGCCGCTGACTTCGGCGCGGGTCAGGCGTCCGCCGCCGATCAAATTGGGATTGTTTGCCATTTAGCCCACCTCCTGATGTTCGCCCATTTGGATCTTGGCAAGGTAGGCGTATTCTTCGCAGCTTTGCATCAGCTGGGCGTGGTTGCCCATGCCGATGACCGCGCCGTCGTGCAGCACCAAAATCAAGTCCGCGTGACGCAAAGAACTGATTCTCTGGGCTACCAGAACAGTCGTAGTGTCCCGGTAATGCTCCCGCAGGCAAAGCCGCAGCTTGGCGTCGGTGCGGTAGTCCAAAGCCGAGGAGGCATCGTCTAAAATTAGAATTTCCGGTTTGGCAGCCAGGGCTCTCGCAATCAAAAGTCGCTGCTTTTGACCGCCGGACAGGTTGTTGCCACGAACCTGCACTTCCGCGTCCATGCCGCCCTCCTTTTCCTCGATGAATTCTGCCTGGGCGTCTTTGGCGGCGGTGGCGACAGAAGCATCGTCCACATCCCGGAAGAAGCGGATATTGTCGGCAATGCTGCCCTCCATCACAAAGTCATTTTGGAATACTACGCCAAATTTGCTCCGAAGCTGGGCGTAGGGAATGGCGCGGATATCTTGGCCGTCAATGAGAATTTGTCCCTCGTCGGCATCGTAGAGCCGCATAAGAAGATTCAGTATGGTGGATTTGCCGGAGCCGGTGGGGCCCAGAATACCCAGCGTCTGACCCTTTTCCAGCCGGAAGCTGAGGTTTGCGGTGTTTTTGCCAATGCCGGTGTAGGAGAAGGAAACATCTTTAAATTCAATATGGGCAGGGGAGGGAGTCGGCTCGGCAGCCGCCATGACCGCCATATCCTCCGGTGTTTCCAGCACATCCGCCACACGCTTGGCGGATGCCTCGCCCTTGCTCCACATAACAAAGATCCGGGTAATGCCCAGCATGGCGTTGAGAATCATGGTGAAATACTGCAAAAAGGCCAGAATAACGCCGCTTTTGATCTCGCCGCTATTGACCCGGAAGGCGCCGATGAGTACCACCAGCGTCAGACCCAAATTCAGGGTCAAGGAGGCAACCGGGTTGGTAATGGCGGATACGGTGCCGGCTTTTTGATCCACCGCGGTCAGTTCGGAATTGACACTGTTGAACCGACCTTTTTCATAGTCTGTTTTGCTTAGGGCTTTGATGACCCGGATGCCGGTGATATTTTCCTGTACCGTGCGAACAACTTTGTCTAAAATTGTCTGCTGTTTGGTGTACAAAGGCAAACTCTTTTTCGTGACAAAATAGGTAACCAGTGCTATAATGGGCAAAAGGGCAACCAGAACCAGAGCCAGCGTCACGTCCATCCGCAGCATCATGACCAGGCCGCCCACCAGCAAAATGGGGGCGCGGATGCCCATGCGCTGCAGCCGGGCCAGCATCTGATTGATGTTGTATGTATCGCTGGTGAGCCGGGATTCGGCGGAGGGAACGGTCAGTTCGTCCATCTGCCGGGCGGAAAGATGCTCCAGTTTCTGGAACAGGTCGTGCCGCACCGCTTTGGTGATTTTGCCGGAGCTGATGGCGCTCATGCGGTTTGCCAGGATATTGAAGGCCAGGCAAGCGGCAGCGCACAGCAGCATGCCGCCGCCATAGAGATAAATGCTGCGGTTGTCGCCGGCAGGCACTTTTACGTCGATCATGGTTTCCATCAGATCCGGGATCATCAATTCCGCCACCGCACCGGCCAGTTTGATGATCATCGTCAGGATCATATAGCCCCAATAGGGCTGTAAATACTGTTTCAGTCGTCCCATAGCTGCTCCTTCCAATTT
>JAZOAD010000140.1:0-25819 GCA_045595225.1 Faecousia sp. | reverse complement strand
TTCTTGCATGCGACATTCCCACGTTGTAGCCAATAGCTATTTTTCCACTCGGCAGCCATACTGCCGCCAAGAATGGTAAAAACCATGGGCAGGAATTGCTTCCTGCCCATGCTTCATAAATTTAGTTTTCCGCGTGGAAAGAATCGATGTCACCCACATAGAACTGGGCAACCATCATGGCATCCAGATAGTTGACTACGCCGTCGCCATTCACATCCGCGGCATCCAGGTTGAGGTCCGCTTCTCCAATGTCGCCAACATAGAACTGGGCGATCAACATAGCATCCAGATAATTCACCACGCAGTCACCATTGGCATCGCCCAGCGTGATTTCGGGCGTTTCGCTACCGCCGGAAACAAACTGCAGATTAACAGTCAGCTCGCCACCGGGCTGGCTCCAGCCCTGAGAAGTGCCCAGGTTCAGCACAATGGACTCACCGGCCTTGATTTCTACGGTAAAGGTGCCATCATCGCCATTTTTGAAATAGCGGTCTTCCTGGTCCAGCTCGTTGCCTTCGGCATCATAGTAGTAGTAATACACTCTCCAGTTGTCGCCGGAGATGGTGATAGTAACCGTGCCGTCTTCAGCGGCCACAAAATCAAAGTAATGGCTCTTGTAGCTGCCCAGGGTGATCACATTGTCGCCTTCTGCCAGATCCTGGGGATTATCCTCGTGGCCTTCAGGAATGGCGACGCTCAGTTCAAAAGTCGCGGCCTCCGCGCCGTCATTGCCGATCTGGATCATGGTGGTGGAATCCATCAGCACAGTCACAACGCCATCCACGGCATCGTAACGGGTGCTTCCAACGATCACATAGGCATTCTCGCCGGAAACCACCAGGTTCTTGTCGTCGAAGGGATACACATTGCTCCAGGCGTTTTCATCATAATAAGACTCCAGCTGATACCAAACTGCGGCGCCGGCAGGGATCTCCACAGTCTGGGTGGGGCAATCGGCATACAGCAGCGCAACAGGATTGGCCAGGCTGCCCACCGGCTGCTCATAGAAGCCATCAAAGCTCAGGTGAATGGTAGCGGAAACCACGCCGGCGCCATTCCAGCTATAGTCCTTCAAAATGATGGCGATCTCATCGCCGGTCTTAACTTCATAAGACTTGTCGAAGCTGGAAACAGAAGCGCCATTGATCTGATACAGAACGGAATTGCCCAGGGCGCTTTCCCCGGTTTGCTCGCCGTTGTACAGCAGTTCCGCAATGGAGATGTACAATGTGCCGTCCTGCTGGGCGGTATAGACATATTCCAGATTTTGGGCGACGGCATTTTCACCCAATGCCAGAACCTCCGCGGGTTCCACTTCCGTCAATTTCATAGAAACGGTGTAGGTATCGCCATCCACGGAATTGACCAGCACGGTGATCTTCTGACCGGCGGTAACATTGCGTCTTGTGGCATCCAGGGTGATGCATTCTCCATCCACCAGAACCTGAACGCGGGTACCCTGGTTATAGGTGTAGGAGTAAATGGTGCTGCCTGCGCTGTCCTTAACAGTTGTGATGTCCATTTCCAAGCGGCCATCTGCCGGCACCACATAGGTATACTCCAGGCCGGAGGTCAGGGTATTATCGCCCAGCGCCAGCGGATTGACATGCTCAGAATTGTCGCCGTCGTCTTCCAGCAGCTTGTAGATCGCCACCGCGCCCTGGGTCGCGTCGGCGTAGCAGGCAAACAGCGGAACGCCGTTGTTGGGATTGTACTGCATGGTAGCGCGGGTATTTTCGCCTGCGGCCACCACGGAAGCCACGCCATTGTCAATGGAAATATTCCAGGAAGAATTGGCGGACAGCTCGGTTTCGGTTTTCAGCTGATTTTTGCTGCTGCTGGCAGCGTACAGGTAGCCTTCGCCGGTATAGAAAGCAAAGGTGCCCTCCACGTCGCCTGCCTCCAGCGTAAGAACCTGGACATCCGCGCTGGCGGTTACCTGATCGCCGTTTTTGGTGATAGTGGTGCCGGCGCGGTTATTGTTTTTCTGATTGGTGCTCAGGGCGTAATCCTCGTCGACAGACACGATAATGACCCGGTCGCCGACAGCCAGCTCCGCCACATCCGCAACCGCGGTAAACACATCGCCTTCCGCGGCAAATACCGCGGGCACCATAGTCAAAAGCATGGCAAAGCAAATCAGAATGCTCATCAGGGATTTCATTTTTTTCATCTGTATTCCTCCTTCATATATCAGACCAGGCAGGTCCACCCCGGCACCGAAAAATCGGTGCCGGTTATTTCCTTCATGGGGCGGTCACAATGCTTTCCGCTTGCCAGCGGAAACCGCAACAGCCGCCGCAGCCATCACCGCCAGCAGCGCAACGGAATGCAGCATTCCGCTGCCGGTGGGCGGGTTGCTTGCGTCTGCCTCACCGCAGTTTTGGCACAGGCCGTCCACATAGCTGTGTCCGGCAGCCTCGATAACGCGGGACTCGCAGTGATCACAATGCGCGCAACCGCTTCTCTCTTCGCCGTTTTCGGTGCAGGTAGCTTCCGTGCAGACTACCCATGGGCCCATTTCATGGCCCCGAGCCTCGATCACCTGGCCTTCCGCAAGGAGCATGCCGCAATCCACGCAGTAGGTATCACCGCTGTAGCCATTTTCGGTGCAGGTAGCGTCCAACGCATTGCGAATCTCGGTGTTGGCATGGGGGTATTCCACATCCACATTTTCCTCGGAGCCGAAAGTATTGTTGACCTGTTTATGGACGATGCTGACTGTAGTATCCGCAGTATTGATCACTTCAAAGGTCAGCGTTGCCAGGGTGCCCTCCGCAGGAATGCCGCCCAGCGCCACATAGCCGAAGGTAATAGCGCCATCCGCCTCCAGCTTGGCGGTGTAGTCGCCGCTGATGACGATCCCGGTCAGCTTTAAGCTGTCAGTGTCCCAGAAAACGGTGACAACGCCATTGGTGGTGTCCACTTCGGCAGTTACTTCCACGGTGACAAAGCTTTCATTCTCCGCCACAGCCGAATCGGACATAGGCGCCAATGTCACGCCCTTGGCCGCCAATTCCGCCTCTGTCACAGCGAAGGTGGCCTTGCTGTTCCGGGAAACGGAAGCGGCAGCCAGCTGCTGCTGGGTGATCTTTGTGGCCGCCATGGTATGGGTAGGCGCAGGGGCCGCCGCAGCGCTTTCGGGCATTTCACCGTTGAGGGTGACGGAAGTAATGGTGGCAGGCCATACATTCTCACCCATATCGCCGATCTTCACAGCGATGTATTTTTCTTCTACTTCATCATAGGACATATGGTAGATCTCATTGGTCTCGCCGTCGAAGGTGGACAAATACAGGTTTCCATCCTCACCCGCCATCAAGCTGGTGAACATATTATCCATGGTATCATCGCCGGGGAATTCGCATTGCAGGGTGGTGCCATGGATAGAGAACAATGCGTTCATACCGCCTTCCACATCATAGATCCAGAAGTCCCAAATGTAGCCGTCATTATCCAGCAGCACCAGATGCTCGGTATCCTGCAGAACGCCGTTTTCGTCTTCCATCTGCTCATAGCCCTTGGAGGTGATGCCTACCAGGTAGTCTGCCAGCTGATTTAAGTCAAAACCGATGGCATCCAAAGCCATGGGGTCCTTAGGCGACAGCAGGTAGTAGTAATAAATGGAGCTGACCTGCTCTACGCCCCGCTTCTCGGAGAATACTTGGCTATACGCCATATCCCACAGCGGAATATTGTTGGTATTTTCGGCAGACTCCAGCGTATTGCCCTCACCATCCACCTTGTGCATGGACCATTCATACTCGCCTGCGTCCATCATGTAGAACATATTCAGCAGCGTAGAGTAGGTCGCGGAGGTGACGCTCTGAGAAAGGGCGGCGCCGGGCGTCCAGGTTTCGTCGGTGGCCATATTCCAGGAATAGAACATGGAGCTTCCGGCCTCATCCATCACCGTGCCGTGAATGGTGACATCCAGAATTTCCACATTGACCACGCATTCAGCATACTTGGTGGGATCCAGGTTGGAGGTAGCGGTGATCACCGTCGTACCCTCGCTGACGCCGGTGACGATGCCCTTGCTGTCCACCACGGCGACGGATTCATCGGCGCTGGTCCAGGTAACGGTGCGGTCCACCGCCGTCCAGGGCATAACATTGGTGGTCAGCTGGGCAGAGGTGCCCTCAATGATATTGACGGTTTCTCTATTCAGCTTCACCGCCGTGACCTCTGTGGTAGGATCCGCCCAACTCTTATCGCCGCTGCTGGTTTTGTTGGGGATCATCAGACAGGTCATCTCATGCCAGAAGTCAGCATAGCGGGTATATTCCCCGGTTTTGGGGTTGATCTCATAATAGTGGGCATAAGTAATGTAGCCCCAGTACTCACAATGGGAATTCCAGCAGAGCATGCCGGTGTTGGGGTTGAACTCCATACCCTGCAGGCCTGTGGTGCCGCCCATGTCGCCTTCCGACAGATAGGTATCCTCCGTCAGGAACGCAGGCTCCGCCATGGTTTCCAGGGTATAGGAATAAATCTTGCCGGTGCCCAGCTCGTTGCAGTAGAAGGTGCCGTTTGTGTCGCAGGCCAGGGTATTGGTGGTAACGCCTACCTCTCCCACCACCGTCACTTCGCCGGACAGCTTGTGGATGATCACCAGTTCATTATCTTCGTTAATCGCGTAAATTTCACCATCCACCACATTGTAAGCCATATCGTAGACCAGCATGCCGATGTTTGTAATGAATGTGGTATCGCTCAGGTCGTCCTCCGGCATAACATACAATTCGCCCTCGTCGGTCACCGCGAACACAAAGTGTTCCGCAATAGTGGCCGCGTAGTAAGTATGGTCGGCGTAGGCCCACAAAGGCGTGCCCACAGCATAATCATATTCAAAATCCTTGGTGAAATCGGTCCAGTATCTGGCCACCAGGTCGAATGCCATCATGCCGGGCAGGTCGTGCTCTTCGCCGATCTGCATTTCGATCATGTAGGTGGTCACATTCATGGCGTAGTCAAAGACCTGCAGCAGGAATTTTTTGCCATTGATGCCATCCAGGGAGAAGGAATACTCCGCCACCTCGCCCTTTTCGATGTCCATTTTGGAGCCGGTGGAAGCCAGGCGTCTGGTGCCGGTCTTGTTGTACAGGCCCACAGCGGCGATGTACTGATTATCGGAGGCGGTAACCGTCAAGATATTATTTTCCAGGTCCACCTGCACATCAAACAGCTGGGGGGCGGTGTTGTCCACCACCATGCTGGTGCTGATGGTGGCGCCCGCGCCCAGGGCATCCCAATCCACATTGCCATCCGCGTCAATGTAATACTCGGGAACCAGGGTAAAATCCATGGTGATCACATCATTTTCGGAGGCGCCTGCCAGAGAAACCTTGGTCTTCAGCGTCATACCGCTATTCTGCCAGCCCAAAACGCCGTAATAATAGGCCATATTGACCGGACCGGTGGTCCTATCCAGCAGAATTTCACCGGTGGTCTGATTGGCAATGACGACCCGGGAATCATCCGCGTGACGGATGGGAACAAAGCTGACGCCATAAATGGTGTCATTGGAATTGATGGCATCCCGTTCCGGCAGATAAACTTCGTCGGGAATCAGCGGGTTGCCGCCAAAGCTGTAGCCGTAGTCCGGCTCCTCCTCATAGGCGACCTTGAAGTCATTGCCCCGGGTTCTGCCCACATAGGGAATGCGTCCATCTTCTTCGGTGGCGTAGGTAGCCCAGGTGCCCACATCAAACATGCTGGAATCTGTCCAGTTGCCATAGAAGCCCAGCACAGGGATGGAGTGGGCGGTTTCCTCGGTTTCCGCGTACAGGAATCCCTGCAGATAGGTGCCGTTGGGATAATACGCGTCCAGCGTGTCCTTCATATCCTGGGTCAGATTGAATTCCACGGTGATCTCCACAGAACCGTTGGCAGGCAGGACCGCCTCGCCCGCGGAGATGGTACGCAAAAACAGATAGGCATCATAAGAGTCGATATCCCCGTCGCCATCCAAATCAGCCCGATGGGAATTGGCCAGGGTAGTGGGGATGCCGGTGGCATAGTCCAGCAGCGTCTGGCCGTCATCGGCACTCACGATGCCATCGCCGTTGAAATCCATGGTATCCATATTGACATGGTAATAGGCTTCGCCGTTCACCGTCCAATGCACATCCATGCCGATCAGGGTGGTAGCAGTGTCCATATACATATAAACACCGTCGGAAATGGGCGCCTGCACAAAGAAATCCGCATTCAGGGAAATGGTCTTTTCCACATCATACAGGTTGTAAATGGTAAAGGTGGCGCTGTAAGTGCCGGTCTTATCGGGATCATCAAACAATTCCACCTTCACCTTGCCATCGGCATCGCCGGAGGAGCTGCCGGCAGCCATCATAATGTAAGAGTCGGCGGTAATGGCAGAATAGATATTCGCCAGGCCGGCGCCCTGCTGCAGAATGGAATAATAGCTGTTGGCCGAAGGCCGTACAGGCTCCGCGGTGGACATCAAGAGGCTCTGGATCAATTGGCGCTCAGTCAATCCGGTCTTTGCGGTCAGATCATTTTCACGAATGTACTGTGCCAGCAGCGCGGACATACCGGCCACCTGGGGAGATGCCATAGAGGTACCGGACATGATCTCATAACCACCGCCGGAAGGCTCCAAACCATTGAGAGAATAGATATTGCCGCCGGGCGCGGTGATCTCCGGCTTCATCTCCAGTGAGCCGGGAACACCCCAGGAGGAGAAATCCGACATGGTATAGTATTCGCTGTCAAACTGGCCCAGGCCGATGGTATCGCTGACGGTCATGGTGCCGGTGAAGTACAGCGTATTGCCCGCCTCATCTGTGACGGCAGTAGAATGCTCGCGGATGATGGCGCCCTGGGCCTGGGTCAACGCGGCAACGGGAGCGGTGCCATAATACTCCGTCATATCCAAATTGATCATGCCGCTGGTATTGTTGTAAATCAAAACTGCCACCGCGCCGGCTTCCACAGCCAATCTGGCTTTTTCGGTGAAGTTGGTCTGGCCGCGGGAACAGATGGCGATCTTACCGGGCAGAACATCCGCCACAGCGGCCCAATCCTCAGCCGTACCCACGCCATCAATAAAAATGTACTCATATTCGCCGGCGATCTGGACAAAGGACTGCATATCGTTAAACAAATTTTCATTGTAAACGATCATCTGGCCATCCACCATCACATAGTAACCAACCATACCGTCGTTTTCCACGGAAGCGACACACAGGGAGTTGGTAAAGGAACCGGGCTGGCCGACAGTACTCATATTCACATCCGTGGCATACAGGTAGCCGCCGTTTTCCGCGTTTTCCACCCAGGAACCGGAGTTGCCCGCGGAAACGCAAACCACAACACCGGACTCGGTCAGCTTGTCCATAATGGCCTGGAACACCGGGTTGGTATGATGGCCGCGGCCGGGCGCCACAGAACCCAGGGACAGGTTCACCACATCGGCGCCCAAAATAATGGCATCTTCAATGGCAGCCATATAGTCAGAGTCGTAAGGGCTGCCGTCCTTGCCGAAGACCTTCATGGTCAAAAGCTGAGCTTCCGGCGCCACACCCTGCATCAAAACGGTATCCAGAGCCTTATAATACGCGCCGTCCTGACCGACGATGTAGGAGTTGGCGGTGGCAATACCGGCGACATGGGAGCCATGCTCGCCTTCCTCATCATTGTCATGGGTGATATCGTAGTCATGGTCCTTATAATTGAAGCCGAAGGGCAGCTTACTGCTGAAATACGCGGTTTCCGGGTCCAGCTCCACATTCAGCTCTTCCACGACCTCATCAATGTCTTCCCAGGTCATCAAATCCAGCGTAGCGATATAATCTTCATAGGACATGCCGGCCTCTTCCGCCAGCAGAGAAAGGGCGTATTCAAAGGCGCCCGCGTCCAGGCTCTGATGATTGGTATCCGTGCCGGTGTCGATCACCGCGATTCGGGTGCCCGCGCCGGTGTATCCGGCCTCCCAGGTCATTCCGGAACCGATTTGGGTGCCGGAGGTAGCCATACCGGGAACAATGTCGCTGCTTTCCGCCACAGCAGGCAGATACTGAACTTCCAGCGCAACGCTCTTCACGCCGGACAGTTTTTCGATCTTTTCGATATCACCATAGCGGACATTGGCAGAAATAATATTGGCAGCCAAAGTCAGATTCCAGACTACATCCAGCTCCGTCTTCAGCATCTTTTCGATTTTGGTGACCATGCTGACCTGCTCTTTCTTCAGGCCATCACGGTAGGCAAGGGCCGCCTGATTGCCGGCAATCCCCATCACCTGAAAGCCGGCTTCGATGGTGGAAGCTTTCTCCAAAATAATGGAGACGCGCACCACATCGGAATCCGCGTACAGCGCCTCCTCTGTCAAATCCGACTTGCCGCCGGGCGTCAGGCTTGCAGAAACGCTGCTGTTGTCCACCTTCGTGAAGGTAACGATGGGCTTGCCGCTTTCATCCGTAGTGATCGCCAAACCGGGGATCACATAGCCTGCCATAAGGGCGCAGACCAGCGCCACGGCCAGGAAACGTTTCAAAAATGCGTTCTGTTTCATACTCGGCTCCTTACGATAGAGATTTATCACAGTTGAAGGCAGATCATTTGTCCGCTTCCAACAGTCATATACAAAAAATGATCGTTATTCCGCAACGGCTTCTTCCCAAAGGCGTTGCATCCGCGTCCGGGTTTTCGGATTATCCATAATTTGCTGATACAGACCCTCCAGGGTGCTGGTGCCAAAATCATCATAGCCGGTTTCAATGCCGCTGCCATGGAAAAACCGGATTCCGGACATTTTATACTGGGGATTCTCATCAAACTGCCGGGCCAGGCTCACCGCCCGACGCAAAGCCTGCAATGCTTTCTCCCGGTTGCCCTGCTTCATGCTAAGGATCACAACGCGGCACAGGCAAATAGCTTCCATTTTATCCAAAAAACTGATCTCGCCGGGCTGTCGAAGGCCCTGCAAAATCTCTGTATACCATTCCATGGCAAAAACCGCGTCTTCCAGCCGCCCCAAATCCACATAAGCATTAGAAAAACCCACGCTCAATTCCTGCATTTGATTGAACATGGTGTCGATCATCGCCCGGGACAAAAAAGGCAGCGCCTCCTCCGGCTTGTGGCTGACAGAGGCCAAAGCATAGCCAATGACCGCGTCATTGATGCCCCGGATATTGCTCTTACAAAGAATGGATATGCCCTTTTCCGCCTCACCCATGGCAATGTAAAGGTTGGCCATTTCCCGACGGATGCCGATATCGCCAATGTTGGGGTTGGTATTTTGGCTCAGCAGCTCCAGGGCCTGTTCGTACAGTTCAATGCCCCTGCGGCATTCCTTGTCCGATTTTCGTTCCCGCCCGCCTACGGCATACAGCATGGCGCATTCATAGACGATGTCAAACAGATTTGGGTATTTTTTCAGCGCCTTTTCCGCTTCCCGCATCCCCTCGGCAAACTGTTTTTCCTGCCGCATGGTCTGCAGGGCTTCCTTCGTTTTTTCTACGCTGCCTCTGGGCGATTCATAGCCCAAAAGCACATCCACAGAGGTGTCAAAAAACTCCGCCAGGCCGATAATGGTGCTGATATCCGGCACGGACATGGCGCTTTCCCATTTGGAGACAGCACCCACCGTCACGCCCAATGCCTCAGCCAGCTGTTCCTGTGTCAATTTACACCCTTTGCGCATGGCCCGGATGTTTTCCGAGATAGCAATTTTCACCGTCGATATCCTCCCGCGTCTATCTATATTTTACCTTTTTTTCTTCGCTGTTGGAATATACCAATTCTATAACCAGTAAGAAAAAATTTTTACTGTCAGTAAAATTATTGTATCACGCTTTTGCAAAAAGCGCAACGAAAAAGGAGCAATTTCTTTACAGGACAAAGCAAAAATCCCATGGTAAGGCTGACGCCTACCATGGGATTTTTCTGGCAGTATTGGGGGAAAGAGCTGTTTTGCGGCGACAACATCCTTATCCGGGGCCGCCCTTCCCCCTGTTCTTTGGATATGCGATTAAAGAAGCGATGCGTTCACGGTGTTCCAAACATAAAACTCAGCCATATCATCCAGCCGCAGGCAGCCCAGCGTTTTGATGGGATCCCGGAAACTGCAGCCGCAATCCACATCAATAAATCCGGGGCCGTGATAGATTTTGGGATGCTCTCCCCTGGCATTCATTTCCTCCACCAGGACCGGTACATTTTCTCTTTCCGTATGCATGTACATCACCGGCGTATGCCCGATGATCAGCCTGGCATCCTCTATAGGATTGGCCGCGTCTGCCGCAGGTCGCCCCCACACAGTTTCGTACGCCGAATTTCCGGGAAAGCCGTGGACGAGAAAATACGCCTTCTCCCCCGCCTGGACCCGTTGTTGTACCGGAAGGGTCGACAGATAGGACAGCAGCTCCGTCCGCTCCTCATCCGGCAATTGCCCCCAGGCCTCCAGCGTAGGGGCATTGCCATTTTTATCCCAGCGGCGAATATCCATTTCCGTAGCCTCAGGGGACAAATACTGCAGCATCATATGCTCATGATTGCCCAGCAGAAGCACCATATTGGGCGAAGCCATGATCTCCCGGAGCAAGGCGATGCCATCCGGACCGCGATCGACCACATCGCCAATAATATACAGTGTGTCCTCATGGGAAAAGCAGATCTTCTCCAGCATAGCATGGAACAATGCGCCTTGCCCGTGGATATCGGAAATGATATATGTACTCATCCTGCAGCTCTCTCTTTATTCTTAGTATACCTGCGTGGCTTTTGTCACGATTTCGGGTGTGTCAAAACAAGAATGCGGAGCAATCCAGAGGCAATTTGACCTTCTTGCCGCAATCTCCGCAGGTAAAGCAAACTTCGCCGTCGCGCCTGCTCACATTTTCACTGCCGCAGGCATCGCACTTGGGCTTCACTTCGTCTTTTTCGTCCGTGAAGTCAAAAAGACCGCCATTGACCTTGCTCAGTTCTTCGTCCTTCATTTCAGGCTTCTGTTTGTTCATAATCATTCTCCTCCTCAAAAATATTGTTTTAGGGTTCAATAATATTAAACGGAACGATTCCGGCTAAAACGAATTGATTCATATTCTCTGCCAGCAGCGTCAGCAGGGATGCGTCGCCCGTCACCGGAAGGGCAGCCAAGCCCTCGGCATTATTGCTCAAAATATACAGCAGCCCATTTTTCGGGCAGACCAGCGATGCGTCCGCATCCTCCCATGTGGTGTTTTCATACACCAGCATGACGCCGTTTTTGACGGAAAGCACATACTGCGCTTCCACATCCGTCAAGGTGATATTGATGGCGAAATTATATTCCGCCAAGGCCTGTTTGTCCATTAGGATCGCCATATAGTCAAACAGCATAGCGGGCGTCATTTCCTTCAGGAAGCCGGCAGCGCCCTTGGGTTGCGCGGCATTCTCCGCCTGGTTTCCCTGCCGAAGCTCCAGGGCGGCGGTCAGATAGGCGTTGCGCCAGGTTCCGGATTCTGCCTGATAGCCCAACTGCTCCAACGCATCCGCGCACAAAAGCCGCGCCGCCTCATTGGTGGGATCCGCGTACACCAGCACGCTGGTGATCTCCGCCACCCATTGGTACTCACCGGCTTCAAAATCCTGTTTTGCCATGCGCAGCACTTCGTTTACATCACCCAGATATTCGACCCATTTTTTCGCGCTCTCTGTAGGCGTCAGCGGATTCAAATTCACAGGATTAGCGTCATACCAGCCAATGTATTTTTGATAAACCGCCTTGGCATTGTGGGCCACCGTGCCATAATACTGACGGGTGTACCAAACTTTCGCCAACGCCTCCGGCAATTCGATCATATTGGAGATCTCATCGGAGGTGTAGCCCTGATTGATATATGTAAGGGTCTGATCGTTGATAAATTTGTATACCGCGGCGGTGTTTGCCATGTATTCCCGGATGGTTTCATTCCCCCAATGGGGCCAGTTATGGGATTGGAACACCACCTGCGCCTCCTGGCCGTAGCGGGTAATGGCTTCGGTGATATAGCCGGCCCAGGCAGCGCCGTCGCGAACCTGGGCGCCACGGAGGGTATAGAGGTTATGCATGGTGCCTGTGCAGTTTTCCGCCATCCACAGTGCGTTGAACTGGGGGAACCAGGTATTCATCTCCGCAGGCGCTTCCGTGCCGGGGGTCATTTGGAACTCCATTTCAATGCCGTCAATGGTCAGGGTCTGGCCGGTGGCGGTGATCTCCCAGGTTGGCGCCAGGTAGGAAACCGTACCGGTGGATTGCCCCATGCCGATGCCCTGCGCCAAGGTCCCGGTCACACCGGGCTGCAGCAGGGTGCCGTACTGATAATTGGCGCGGCGTGTCATGGCTTTGCCTGCATAGATATTTTCCGCGATGGCGTGCTCGGCAAAGCCCTCCGGCACGATAATGGGAATATCGCCGCTGGCAAGCTGCTGTTCGATGGACAGGCTGGCATCCGCTGCCTGATCCGCGGTCATCACACCCAAAATACCGCCAAAATGGTCGGCATGGGGATGGGAAATGATGATGGCCTTAATGGGATAGCTGCCCAAGTTTTTCTCGATCAGCTGCATGGCCGCCCGGGAGCATTCCACGCTCATCAGCGGATCAATCAGTATCCAGCCTGTATCTCCCTTGATCACAGTCATGTTGGCCATATCATAGCCGCGAACCTGATAAATGCCCTCCACAACTTCAAACAGGCCGTAGGCATGATTGTTTTTTGTGTTTTCCCACAGGCTGGGGTTGACCGTATCGGGAGCGGTTTCGTAGTCATCCAGGAAGCTGTAGGCAGCCTGGCTCCATACCACATTCCCCTGATCATCCTTCAGCTCCAGCACTTCAGGCGCGTCGATCAGGCCACGCACAGCGTTTTCATATTCCTGGGTATCCGTAAAGTCCAGCAGCGAATACAAAGCGGAATGAACCTCCACCGTGTGCGAGCTGGCCGGTTTTGCATCCTTGTTCAATTCCAGTTCCGTCAAGATATCGGTTTCAGACGCGGGGTTTTGTGTGCAGGCGCACAGCGATACCATCAGCGCCAACGCAAGAAATATTGCCAAAATTCTACCACACATAGGTTTTTCTCCATTCATAGATTACAGGGACTCCTGTAGGATCTGGTTTGAAATGGGCATCCGATTGCGCCAATGGCCCATCATCTTCTCTATCCGCTCATAGTAGCCGCCTTTATAAAACAGGCATTTGGATGGGTCTACGCCCAATTTGTCGCCGGTCATCGTCAGAAAGCTCACCGGAAGCAGGGTTCAGCTGGGCGAAGTGGGCAGCCGCTTCTTCTGCGGTCATTTCGATGTTATTCTCTTTCGCCAGAGCCAACAGCTCCTCGGCAGTCTTGGCGGTTTTCGCCTTTTCGATCAGTTCAGGGGATAAATTTTCATGTGATTGGCCTCCTATATTTCATGATTACAGGCTGCACACCCAGCCTACATTTGTCTGCCACACAGCCCGGTTGCAAAGGCTGCAAACAGACTCTACGAATTCACCGCCATTTTCTTTGCAGGAATGCTGCTGCTCCTGGGGATCCGTTTTACCGGCATAGCAGAAGCAGCAAATGAAATGCGGACAGGTATGCCAGTTGTCCACCGCGCCTGCGCCGCCGGAAACATTGTCCAACTCGTCATCCAAAAGTTCGGCCGTCCTGGCGGCCCTGGCAGCCTTGACGGCTTTTGCCCTTTCGATCAGTTCGGGGTTTAATTTTTTCATAAGCCTTTTATCCATCCATTCAAACGCATTGTCCGGTTGCTCCCATTACGGCTCTACTTCGATCCGGTGGCTGCAATTGTCGCAATAGTAATAGTACTTTGCCTGGCAGATGAAAAATGTCATCTTCGTGCCGCAGTTGGGGCAATCGGGCGCGTATTCATCGCCATAGTAACCGCCGGAGGCCTGCTCCAGCTGCTCATCGTTCAGTTCCATGGGCTTCTTCATTTCCTTGTTTTCCATATTGGGTGCCTCCCTAAATCGGTTTTATATTTATCGGCCTGAATCAATTGGCCTCAGCAGGTCGCCATAGCCTCCGCCTCCGGTTTCCTGCTCAAAGTCGGTTTCTTGATCAGCGCCAGTGCCGCCACTGACCTTTTCCAGCATTTCATCGCTGAGTTCTTCGAAGCAGCGTTCCTTCTTACTTTTCATATCGGTTCCTCCAAGTTTATTTTAGATCCATTCTTATGCAAGCCTTAGCACTTGCAATCGTCCCACGATCTCCCACAGTTGCAACATATTGGTCTGAGCAAGTCGCCGTATTCGCCGCCGCTGACATCTTCCAGTTCGGATTCATCCAGTACCACCGGAACAGTTTTTTCCGGCTTAATTTCTTCTTGTTTTTTGTTTTTCATATTATCTCGTTCCTTTCTTTTGTTTCCTCATCTATTGATACGAGCAGAACGACTAAAAGTATATTTATCTATATATTTGTTAAACATCCAGCCGCTGCCGTTCCACCAGCTCGGCAAATTTGCCGTTTAGGGCGATCAGCTCATCATAGGTACCGTCCTCCACGATCTTGCCTTTCTCCAGATAAATGATCCGGTCGCAGGCGCGAATGGTGGAAAGCCGATGGGCAATGACGATGCGAGTGCATTTGAGCTTACCCAAAGATTCCGCCACAGTTTTCTGGGTCAGATTATCCAAGGCGGAGGTAGCTTCGTCGAACATCAGCACCTTCGGCTTGGGGGCGATGGCCCGGGCGATCATCAGCCGCTGCCGTTGTCCGCCGGAGATGCCACCGCTGCCTTCGGAAATAATGGTGTGCATACCCATGGGCATCCGGCGAATATCGTCCGCAATGCCAGCCATTTCGGCCGCTTCCCAGGCCTCTTTCAGCGTCAACTGTGGGGCAGAGATGGTGATATTGGAGAAAATATCCCCCTGGAACAGCTTTCCGTTTTGCATCACCACACCGATCTTACGGCGCAAAGACTTCAAATCAATGGTATTCAGATCCTTGCCGTCATAGTAGACCGCGCCCTTCTGGGGCTTTTCAAAGCCCAGCATCAACCGCATCAGGGTGGACTTGCCGCAGCCGGTAGAACCCACGATGGCCACATACTGGCCGGGGCGGATCTTCAAGGAGAGATCATCGATCACCAGAGGCATATTCTCATCATAGCGGAAAGAAATATTGTTTAGTTCGATGCTGCCGGACAGCCGCTCAAGGGCCTGCTTGCCTTCGGAAATTTCCGGCTCCGCATCCAAAATGGGCTTGGCCATCTCCATGATGGGCCTAAACTGGGCCATGGTGGCGGCGATGCCCGCCAGGGACAGAAACGCGCCGGACACCATGCCGTAGGCTGTGTTGAAGGCATAGTATTCTGCCACGGAAACATCGCTTCTGACCGCCATGCAGTACATAACGATGGTACCGGTCAAGGAAATCACGGAGCTGAACACGCCATTGATCCGCAGGAACATAGGCGGATTATAGGTAGCTTCCACCTGTTTGGCATAGAGATGGGACCATCTGGCGTAGGCCCGTTTTTCCGCGCCGGAGAGTTTGATCTTCTGCACGCCGGTGATCAGTGCGTAGCTCATGCCGCTTTCCTTGGCGTCCAATTCCATCTGCTTTTTGGCGTAACGCATTTGATAGAAGGTAGTGGCCAGAGAGAAGATGAGCGTCGCTCCAATCACGCACAGCGCAGGCGCCACCAGCGCCGGCGCGTAAGCAAAGATCTGCGGAATATACATCAGAGAAAATACAGAGGTCAGACCCGTACTCAAAACCGTGGACACCAGCATAGAGCACAGGGATTGGATGTACTGGGTGCGGCTGGAAAGCTCGCCTGCGCTGTACCGCTTGAAAAAGTCAGCCGGCAGGCTTAGCACACGCATCATGGTGGCAGCCTGGACGGACAGGTCCAGCTTGGTACTCACCCGGTTCATCAGCAGGGTTTTTACGCCGCCAAGCAGCAGAGAGCTGATGCCGACGCAGATCATAAACACCGCAATGCCCACAAGAAGCCGCAAGCTTCCGCTGCCCACCACCGTGCCCATCAGCAGGTTGTTCAGCCTGGGGCTCAGCAGGCCGATGGCGGAAACCGCCAGCGTAGCCAAAACCACCAGAACCAGGTCCGCTGTGGAAAGGGTTTCTACAATGTATTTCATCAGCATAGGAATATTCAGTTTTTTCAAAGGGAAAGGCTTATAAAAGCAGATCCCCTCGTCCGTAAACAGGGCCTCATTTTTGCGGTTTACGCGCATCCATTTCCCGGTGGCTGCATCGAAGTAAACATAGCCGGAAAGGCCCTTGGGGAGAAAAGCCACCACGCTGCCATCATCCTTGCGGCTGCCCAAAATCGGGCCGATAGCATCCCGATACCATCCCTTTTCCAAATTCACATTGCGGCGCATAATGCCGCTGGGATGCAGAAGATATTCCAGCCGGTCGTGCAAGCCCTTAACGGAGTCAGGAACGGCCCGGGGCTTTACTTTGTAGAACTTCAGAATTTCGCCGATAGCGTCCTCCGCCTTGGCTTCGTTGCTGGCGTAGGATGCCGATAGCTTTGTGCCCAGCACCGCATCGGCAATGCCAGCAAAGGCTTCTTCCAGAATCGCCTCGTCGTTTTGCTTGCGTTGCCGGATCTGTTCGTCAAACCAACCCATGGTTTCCCTCCTTTCCGTCAGTCGCTGGTCACCAGCTGGGTATAGAAGCCGCCCTTGGCATACAATTCTTCATGGGTGCCCCGCTCCACTACCCTGCCCTGGTCCATGACGATGATCTCATCACAATCCCGGATGGTAGAAAGCCGGTGGGCCACCACGATGCAGGTAATGCCCCGGTCTTTGATGGACTTGACCACTTCATACTCCGTCTTGGCATCCAGCGCGGAGGTAGCTTCGTCCAAAATGATAATGGTGGGGTCCTGGGCCAGCACCCGGGCGATCTCCATTCTCTGGCGCTGTCCGCCGGAGAAGTCCTTGCCGCCCTCGGTGATGCGATAGTTGTAGCCGCCGTCACGCTGCATGATGTCAGCGTGGAGCTGGGCATCCCGGGCCGCCATGATCATTTCAAAATCCTCGATAGAGGTATCCCACATTTTGATATTATTGGCAATGGTGTCTTCAAACAGAATAATGTCCTGGTCCACCACCGCCAGAGAACCGGTGAATACACTCCGGTCGATTTTTGTCATAGGTTTGCCGTCAAATAGTATTTCGCCGCTCCAGGGCTGGTACAGGCCGGAGATCAGCTTGGAAAGCGTAGACTTTCCGCAGCCGGAAGTGCCCACAAAGGCCACCCGGCTACCGGGTGTCAGGGTCAAATTGAAGTCCTGAATCAAAGGCTCCCCCAGCCGGGAATAACCGAAGGTCACATGCTTCATTTCCACCCTGCCGGAAAGCTTATCATATTCCGCTTCCGGGTCGAAGCTGTCACATTCCAGCATCACATCCGCAGGATACTGCATCACATCCTCCACCCGCTCCATTTGGGTGCGCATCTCCTGCATGGTCTGACCCGCGGAGATCAGCGTTTGGGCCGGGCTCATAAAGGAAGACAGGAAGCCCTGGAATGCCATCACCATGCCGATGGTGAACTGCCCCTGCATGGTCAGATACACGCCCACGATCAGCACCATTGTATTGGTAAGCATGGATACGACCTGGGGAATCATGCCCAAATACTGATTCAGCTTAGCAAATTTGACCTTTTGGGCATTGACGCTGGCCTGATAACCGGCCCATTTTTCAAAGAAGCCATTTTCCGCGCCGCTGGCTTTGATGGTTTCGATCATCTCCATACCTGCCACGGTGGCGCTGGCCAGCTTGCCGGCGTCGCGCATCTGCACACGGGTCAAATTGATCCGTCTTTGGGAAATGACCCGGGACATAAGCACATTGATCACAATGGAGCTGAGGCCGATCAGCGTCAGCACAAGGCTATAGCGGATCATAACCACCAGATAAAATACCATCATAGCCGCCTGGATCACCAGCGGCGCGAAGGTGCCTGCCAGGCTGCCGGCAATGGAGGCATTGGCCCCTTTTCGGCTTTGGATATCGCCGGCCATGCGCTGGGAGAAAAATTCCATAGGAAGGCGCAGCACCTTCCACATAAAGGTGGCGCTGCCCACCGCCGCCATTTTGGCATTGATCCGGGCGGAATAAACGGCCCGAATGAAGCCAACCAAAATCTGCAGCGCGGAAAACGCCGCCAAGGCGTAGATAAAGGGCAAAAACCAATCGGGGTTTTTGCCTGTCAGCAGCCGGTCCAGGAAAATCCGGGAAAAGGCGGGGCTGATAATGCCCATCAACGAGGCGATCACCGTGGTGATGACGGTAAAGGCCACCGCCGTTCCGGCATCCTTGAGCCGGGCTTTTGTGAAGGCGAAGACGCTCTTTGGCTTGCCGCCCGGTTCAAAGGCTTCCGAGGGTTCAAACATCAGGCAGATGCCTGTAAAAGATTTATCAAAGGTGTCCATGCTGACGCTGTAGTTACCCTTGGCGGGGTCATTGAGTACGGCCTTGTCGCCTTTGAAGCCGCAGAGCACCAGGAAATGGTTAAAATTCCAATGGATAATACAGGGGAAATGGCCCTCCTTCTTCAAGTCCTCCGGCTCATAGCGGTAGCCCTTGGCGGTCAGCCCATAGCTTCTTGCCGCTTTCAGTATATTTTTGGCGTTGGAGCCATCCCGGGATACGCCGCAGTCGGCGCGCACCTGCTCCAGGGGGATCCATTTGCCATAGTAGGCCAGGATCATGGTCAAACTGGCCGCGCCGCACTCCAGTGCTTCCATCTGCATGACCACGGGAACTTTGGCCGCGCCCCTGGTAACGCTCTGTTTGATGGGTTTGTTTGCCTTTGCCATGAGCCTCACCTCAATTCAGGACGAAGGACATGGGGGCAACGCTTTCGATAACGATCTGGGCGCTGCACACGCCATCCGGCAGCGCGCCGCTGATGGTGACTGCGTAGACCCATTGGCCTTGCTGCAGGCCTCCCACATGGAGGGCATAGTCACTGAAGCCGTCATCCACCGCCACCGGCGCGGACGTGATGGCAGTAACAGTATACTCCTTATCGCCGACGCGAACGGTCATGCCCTCCGCCACCTGATCAATGCTGTCCTCCGGTACATAGAGCACCGTTTTGCCATCGGCAGAAACAGCTGCCACGGAAAGGGTGGTTTCCAGGCGGCCCAGCACGCCCCATACGCACACGCCCACCAAAAGGATCACAATGGCGGCAAGGATCATCCAAACACCGGGATTGGAAACCCGGATATATTCATTGAGTTGCTCCGGAGAAGATACCCTGTCCAGGCTCTTCTTTCGAAATACCGGAGTTTGTGTATGCGTATTTGCCATCGCAAATCATCCTTCCATTTCTCTCTCCGGGATCCTCTCCCGGTTTAAAAAGTCAATGTATCCACACGGTCGAGCAATTCTGCCAGGCGCTGCTTGTAATAGGCGATGCAGGCCTTGCCATGGTCCGTATCCGCTTCTCTGCGGATGGTGCGGCGAAGCAGGCGGGTGTAGCCCACCACCATGGCCTTTTCTGCCACGCTGCGGATATAGGCTTCGTCCTCCGAATTCAGGTACAGCGGCAGCAGCTTATGCCACACCGCGTGGGCGGTTTCCGCATCCAGCTTCATAAAGCGCAGCGTCACATTGGGGTCCAGCTCGCCAAAGCCCACATAGGCATTGAATGTAGAAGCCAGTTCAAACACCGGATGACCCACACACAAAGTATCCATATCGATCAGCAGGGGCTCACCCTTTTGCACCATCACATTATTGCTGTGATAATCTCCGTGTAGCATATAATTGTGCTCCGGAACGGCGGCGATGAGGTCACGCAGCTTCTGCTGCCGGTCGTCCGGAATATGACCCTTCAGGAAGTCCGCCCAATCCAGCGCCACCGTCTTCATATCGGGAAGCTGACCGGGCTGAACAGCCGTGCCGTGGATCAGCTTCAGCGTATCCACAAAGATCGCCACAAATTCATCCAGCTTTTCCGGCTCCGCCAGGATCAGCTTTGTAATGGAACGGGCATTAAGCAGTTCAAAGACCGTACCGAATTTATCGCCCACCCGCACCACATCGTAGGGAATCGCAGTGGGGATTCCAAGCACGAACGCCTTGCGGGAGATCTCCCGTTCCCGCTGCATTTCCGCCAGCGCGTCCGCGTTGCGATAGACCTTCACAATGGTTTCCGGGTCCAGACGGTAGACAATGCCGTTGGAGCCCTGGCCGATGATCTCGCAGCCTTCAATACTCACTTCCCGGAACGCCTTTTCCACCGGCATCATTTCGGAAAAACCGGTGACTTCCAGAACTTCGTACACCTCGGGGCTGACATTGACCATTTTCAGCTTTTTACCGGACTTCATCAGCCGTAAAAGAATGCGCAGGCCGGCGCTGGAAATATAGAGCAGCTTCTGCGCGTCCAGCACCAAAACGGCGATATCCTGTCCTTCCAGCAGGCCGCGGATGCTTTCTTCCGCAGCAGCGGCATTGGCAGAGTCGATCCGTCCATCCAGCGCAATGGCAAAGCTTCCGTTATGGGTGGTTTTTCTGATATTTTCCATGGTCCTATCCTCTCGTTCCATATTCGTTTGAAGATGCGTATCTTGGCATCACACTCACAGCTGTTTCTTAATAGTCAGAATGTTCTGGCCGTTTTTATATTCGTAGGATATTTCATCCATGCTCTTCTTTACCATGTAGATACCCAGACCGCCCACCTGCCGCTCCTCGGCAGACAGGGTCACATCCGGGTCGGCATTTTGCAGGGGATCGTAGGGTACGCCTTTGTCGATAAAGGTAATGATAACCGCCAGCGGGTTCCGGATTACCTCCACCCGAACGGTGGCGCTGCCTACTTCCGGATTGTAAGCGTAGTGGGCGATATTGCCGAAAAGCTCGTCAATGGCAATGTCGATCTGAATCCGGGCCCGCATGGGGCAATCCAGTGCTTCCAGCTGTTCATTGACAAATTCGGTTACCGTTTCAATATTCTCCGTAGTCGCGGCAATGGTCAGTTCTTTCATTGGCCATCCTCCTCACCGTTGCTGCCGTAGAAGGCCAGGGTCAGCATGGTAATATCATCAAACTGGGGCGCGTCCCCCACGAAGGCATCAACCGATTCCTTGACCCGATCGCAGATGGTTTCCGGCGGGCTGTTTTCCCACAAAACATCCAGCAGGCGTTCTTCGCCGTACAGCGCATTTTCCAGATCGGTAGCTTCCGTCACGCCGTCGGTGTACAGATACAGTACATCTCCTTTTTTTAGCTGCAGTTCATTTTTGCGGTAAGGAATACCTTCCATTCCTGCCAGCACCAGGCCGGGCCGGGACTTCAGATAGGAAACGCTGCCGTCGGCATGCCGCAGCAACGGCGGATTGTGGCCCGCGTTGGCATAGGAAAGCATACCGGTTTTGGTGTTTAAAAAGCCCATCCAGGCAGTTACAAACATACCGGCGTCATTGCCTTCGCAAAGCTTGTCATTGGCATGAATCAAAACCTGGTTGACATCCATGCCGGATTCGGCATAGCTTTTCAGCAAGGTCTTGGCCGTCATCATAAACATGGCGGCAGGGATGCCCTTGCCGGATACATCGGCCACCAAAAATGCCAGCGTGTCCTCGCTGACCAAATAGAAATCGTAAAAGTCGCCGCCCACTTCCTTGGCGGTATGCATTTGGGCCCAAATACCGAATTCCTTCCGGTTGGGATAGGGTGGAAAAACGGAGGGCAGCGCCGAGTGCTGGATCGCCTTTGCAAAGGCCAGCTCCGCGTCGATGCGGGCAGCCGCGTCGGCGATATAGCGCTTGAGGGTATCCACCGTGGAGTTAATGTCATCAGACAGACTGGCAAACTCCTCATGAGAACGCACATTGACCACCGTTTCCAGATTGCCGCCGGTGATCTCAGACAGAGAGCCGTTGATGCGGCGGATATTATCCACCACCAATTTTTTCACCAGATAGTAGATGATCACAAACAAGGCGGCAAATACCACGATCTCCATCACGGTGGTAACGCCCACAGAAACATTTCTCGACAGCGCCGCTTCGCTTTGGGGGATCACCGCGACGATGCAGTAGCCCTCCTGCATTTGATACATACAGTAGCACTCCGCGCCATACACCTGGGCATTGAATTTGCTGCCGGCAGCAATCTTATCTGTGTCGATCCAAATGCCGGTGACAGACAAATTTTGTCCTTCGTTGCCGTGGCGGTCGCTGACGATATTCCAGGCTTCATCCGCAATGATGATGCAGCCCGCCTCGCCCACATGGCGATTGCGGGTCACGCCCACTACAAACGCATCAATATCCCGCTGAAATCGCTCCGCGCCGTAGCCCACCTGCACAAAGCCGCCCTTTTCCAGCACCACACCGCCGTATTTACGGGAGATGGAGGCGTCGTAAGAAACCGGCTGGTAGCTCTGCACATAGGACTGCTCTCCGGACAGCAGGGTCATAAATTCCGCCGATTGCCGGCCGCTGCGCATATCGTAGTCCAAAAAATCCGGATATGTACTGGCCCGGATGAAACCGTCTGTGTCTACATAGTTGATTTCCGTCACATCATATTTGGCAGCCAGCTCCAGCAGCAGCTGGGAGGTAATGCTGTCCACGGCGTTCATATCCGCGGCGATCTGCCAGGCCAGATCCAACAGATTCTCATCGGAGGCATCGACGATATCCTGCCGGACATCCACCATATTCAGCTGCAGCAGCCGGGCGGCATTGTCTTCCGACAGCTTGGTCTGGAAAAGCCACAGAAAGATCGTAGTGGCCAGGAACGCAACGATCACCAGGATCAGCAGCCGCTGCTGGAAGGCCTGGGAGAGTTTTTGTCCGTTTCGCTTCATATTATGGCGTTCCTTTCGATGTTATTCGATGGTCAAAATATCACAGAAGCCGGTGATCTCAAACACTTCATTGACGGCTTCATTTACATTCCGCAAAATCATTTTGCCCTGGCGGTTCATCACCTTCTGGGCTGCCAGCAGCACCCGAAGGCCCGCGGAGGAAATGTATTCAATGCCCCCAAAGTCAAAAATCAGGGTTTCCACGCCGCTTACGCTCCGCTTCAGCTCCGCTTCCAACGCGGGTGTGGTAGTGGTATCCAGCCGTCCTTGGAGGGTCAGCGTCAAAATGGTTCCTGTCAAATTTTTTTCAATGGTCATATCCGATTCTCCTTTGCTGTGTTACACATTTTTCCTATCTTATCGGCAGACGCGCCGCTTTCCGGCATCCGTCTTACAAAAACATATTGCTATCTTCCCAAATATATTGTACCTACGATTTTACGCCATGTCAAATACTTTTGTAAGCATACGGCTGACAAACATAACGCGTTGATAAGTGGCATCAAAATAAAGAACATTATTTACAAATTTCACTGAATGTGGTATAAAAATAGTGTCGTTATTAAAATAACTTTTACCGCACGGGAGATAATCATGGAAAAAATCAGAATTCAAGACGATCTGTACACCTATGTCAACCAGGCGAAGCTGGATGAACTGGTGATCCCGGACGATATGCCCGTGGCCGGCGGTTTTGCCGCCCTCATGACCGATGTGGAAAAGCTGATGATCGGCGAATTCAATGACATGTGCAAAGCCAAAGCCTATCCCAACGACCACCTGGCAAGAGCCTGTGCTCTGTACGCCCTGGCCAAGGATGTGAAGCGGAAGAAAAAGCAGGGCATCAAGCCGGCGCTGAAGAATCTTGCTATCCTCAAAAAGGCCGGCACTATGCGTTCTTTCAATCTCCACGCAAAAGAGCTGATCCTCAAGGGCATCAATTTGCCTCTGAACATCATGGTTGAGCCCAATATGAAGGACACCACCCATCACTGCGTTATGATCCAGGGCGCGTCCGTCATTCTGCCCGATGTTTCTTACTACAAGAACGAACAGCAGCGGGACATGATGCTGGGCATGTGGAGCGGCTTTGCTAAGCAGGTGCTGATCATCGCAGGCCACAGCGAGGAAGAGAGCGATGCCCTGCTGAAGGACACCCTTGCCTTCGACGCGCTGATCGCCAAGTTCGCCAAGAGCCAGGAAGAATGGTCCGAGTATGTCAAGATGTACAACCCCATGAAGACCGGCCGCGTGGCAGGCATGGTCAAGCCCCTGAATTTTAAGCGGCTGCTGACCGATATCTTCGGCTTTGTCCCCGAGGAGATCATCGTGACCGAGCCCCGCTACTTCAAGAACTTCAAGGAGATCTTCAACGCCGATACCTTTGAAAGCTACAAGAGCTGGGCCTATGTTACCACCCTGATGGGCAACTGCAGCCTGCTCAGCGAGGAGCTGCGTGACCTGGGCGGCGCTTTCCACAGAGCCCTTTCCGGCATCGCCGCTGTTTCTTCCGCTGAAAAGTTTGCCTATCAGCTGGCATCCTCCATGTACAGCGAGCCCGTGGGTCTGTACTACGGTGAAAAGTACTTCGGCGAGGAAGCCAAGAAGGACATTACCGAGATCGTCCAGCAGATCGTTGCCACCTATCAGAAGCGCATTGAAACCAATGACATTCTGGAGCCTGCCACCAAGGAAAAGGCCATTCTGAAGCTTTCCAAGATGGGTCTGAAGCTGGGCTATCCCGACCGTGTGGAGGAGATCTACAGTAAGCTGGTATTCGACGAAAGCAAGTCCCTCTTTGATGCGGTGTCCTCCCTGAACCGCGTCCGCATGGAAGAAAACTTCGCCAAGCTGGGTAAGGAAGTGGACCGCACCCATTGGGCGATGCCCGGCCACATGGTCAACGCCTGCTACGATCCCTTCGTCAATGACATCACCTTCCCCGCCGCCATTCTGCAGCCTCCCTTCTATTCCATCAAACAGACCAGATCCGAAAATCTGGGCGGCATCGGCGCGGTCATCGGCCACGAGATTTCCCATGCATTCGACTCCAACGGCGCCAAGTGCGACGAGCTGGGCAACCTGAACAACTGGTGGACCAAGGCCGACGAGCGGAAGTTTAATAAGAAGGTTAACGCTATGATCAAGCAGTTCGACGGCATTGAGCTGCCCTGGGGCGTTTGCAACGGTAAGTTCACCGTCAGCGAAAACATTGCCGACAACGGCGGCATGGCTGTCACCCTGGATATCATGTCCAATTCCGAGAATGTTTCCTTCGAGGAATACTTCGCCAACTGGGCCCGTGTTTGGTGCCAGAAGGCAAAGCCCGAATACCAGGCCCTGCTGCTGCAGGTGGATGTCCACGGCCCCAATATCCTGCGGGCCAATATGCCCCCCAGAAACTTCCCCGAGTGGTACGCCGCCTTCAACGTAAAGAAGTCCCCCGGCATGTACCTGGCTCCCTCCAAGCGCGTAGTTATCTGGTAAGCGTCAAAGCAAAATATGCGCAAGAAACCGCCGAGAGCAAATGCCCTCGGCGGTTTTTAGCATTATTATTATGGAGAAGTAGCAGACAACTTGCCATCATCGATGTAAACGCCCCAGGCATCCTGTACCGCAGGAATCGGATTATCTCCGTCCGTCTCGCCCAATGCCTGAATGGTCTGGGAAATCACTTCTATGTGAAGCTCGTACCCTTCAGGTGCGGACTCATTGCAGGTAACCGTTAGCCCAGAGATGCTCCCGGAAGAAACCGGCGATTCATAATAATAGAAATCACCATGCTTAAACCAGCCTGAGCCAGTTTCTACCGAGTATGCCGGAGCTGATGCAAGAACATTGCCGGCATCGTTTTTCCAGGTCACGACGACCACCGCCCGGACATACACCGCGTAGCCGGGTTCGCCCACATCAACGGAAACTGCGTAGGTATTGGCTTGTGCGCCGGTGCTGACGGAAACGGTGGGGTTTGCGTCCGCCTCCGGGGTGAAGGTATTGGC